>JBILVS010000071.1:0-15189 GCA_044370335.1 Caulobacterales bacterium | reverse complement strand
ATCGCGCGCGCCGCCGCCGCGGGCGAGGACATTGCGACCTACACCGAGCGTTACGCCCAGGCCTATCTGCAGGACAGCGCCGCCCTGAACGTCCTGCGCCCCACCAAGGAGCCCCGCGCCACCCAGCATGTCGACGGCATGATCGATGTGATCAGCCGTCTCATCGCCTGCGGCTGCGCCTATCCGGTCCGGACCGGGGTCTATTTCTGCGTCGCGGCAGACGCCGACTATGGCAAGCTCTCGGGCCGCATCCAGGATGATCTTCTCGCCGGCGCCCGGATCGAGGGTGAAGACGACAAGAAGAGCCCGTCGGACTTCGCTCTCTGGAAGGCCGCCAAGCCCGGCGAACCTGCTTGGGAGGCGCCTTTTGGCGTAGGGCGACCCGGCTGGCACATCGAGTGCTCCGCCATGATCGCCGCGGAACTGGGCGCAACGATCGACATCCATGCCGGCGGCCTGGATCTGATCTTCCCCCATCATGAAAACGAGATCGCCCAATCGGAAAGCGCCTTTGGCGCTCCCCTCGCGCGGTATTGGCTGCACAACGGGTTTTTGGACCTTGAAGGCGAGAAGATGTCCAAAAGCCTTGGCAATGTCCGGTTGGTCAACGAACTCCTCCGCGACTGGCCGGGCGAGGCCATCCGCTGGGCGCTCTTGTCGGGCCACTACAAGGCGCCGCTGAACTTCTCCCGCGATCTGTTGGAGCAGGCGACAGCGAGCCTTGACCGGCTCTACGGCGCCCTGGAGCGCCTACAGGACGCCCCGGACCAACCGGGCGATCCGCCCCCCGGGCTGCTCGCCGCCCTCTGCGACGATCTGAACACGCCCAAGGCCATGGCCGAACTCTTCGCCCTGGCCGGCCAAGAGGCCACGACCAAAACCCCGCAGGAGCGCGCCGCCCTCAAGGCCGCCCTCAAGGCCGGCGGCGACCTGATCGGCCTGCTTCAACAGGCCCCCGCCGCCTGGTTCCAAGGCGAGGGCGACGACGCCGCTGAGATCGAAGCCCTTGTCGCCGCCCGCGCGGAAGCGCGTGCTTCCAAGAACTGGGCCGAGGCTGATCGTCTGCGCGCGGTGCTGGCGCAGAAGGGCATAGAGGTCTTGGATGGGGCGGGCGGTTCGAGGTGGCGTCGGGCGGGCAAAGCGGAGGAGGACTGAAAACCGATGCGACAGCCCGCGATCAAAGCCGCTGTCCTAGGGGCCGCAGCGCTCCTCAGCGCCTGCGTTTCCATCCCCTCTGGGCCCACAGCCCCTTCCGCGGCCCAAGCGATGACGACAGCGCCCGCCGCCTTTGAGGCGTGTCCCATCGAGATCGGCGACTGGTCCCGAGAGAGCCCGCAAGCCATCCAGTCCCGCTTCGCCCGCTCGGTGGAGCGCGCGGTCGGCCGCGGCGAGACCCTGGCCGAGGCGCTTTCCGCGCTCCAGGCGAGCAGTTTCGGCTGCAACCCCGTGAGCGGTCCCCGCGGCGCCGACGATCGCCCGGTACAGCTCTGCGAACGCCAGATCCGCCAAAGCGGCTGCACCCACACCTGGCAGGTGATGCTGTTTGATCCCGGCCGGCAGGGTCGCGCGGCCTCCGCCATCGCGATTTATGATCGGGTCTGCGCCGGCGAAACCGGCCCCGGCGGCGGCTTGTTGGGCGCGCCTCCTGGCTAAGGCCGCGGCGCGCGCTTATCTGAGGACCCATGGACGAGCTGTATCATCCCAGAATTCTGGAACTGGCGGCGGGCATCCCGCATCTCGGCCGACTGCCTGCGGCCCAAGGCTCCGCCACCAAGGTGAGCCGGATCTGCGGCTCGGTGGTGACCGTCGATGTCGTCCTCGACGGCGACCGCGTCTCAGCGCTTGCGGCGGAGCCGAAAGCCTGCGCCTTGGGCCAAGCGAGCACAGCCATTTTGGCCGCCGCCGCCGTCGGCGCTACGGTTCAGGAGATCACCGAGGCCCGCGACGCCTTGCGCGCCATGCTGAAAGAGGGCGGTCCCCCGCCTGCGGGCCGCTTCTGGGAACTGCGTCATTTGTCGGGCGTCGCGGGTTATCCTCCGCGCCACGCCTCGACCCTTCTGGCCTTTGAGGCCGCCGTCGCCGCCATCGCCGCGGCGCAGGCAGCCGCCGCCGTTCCCGCCGGCGGGTAAAGCTCGCGAAAACAGCGAAAACCGCCCCATTTCGCCACATTGACGTGTAAGCCCTTGCGCTGGCGCGCGCGGCCTTCAGGATGGTTGACGCCCACAAGGGCGGCCCGAAGGGGGTGGGAGCGCGTTCGCTATGCGTGTGATGATTGTGGCTTTGGCCTTGTTGACCGCTGGCT
Source organism: Caulobacterales bacterium (assembly GCA_044370335.1). Lineage (GTDB taxonomy): Bacteria > Pseudomonadota > Alphaproteobacteria > Caulobacterales > Aquidulcibacteraceae > REEB509. The sequence continues at coordinate 12,887 of JBILVS010000071.1, read as the reverse complement.
GCGCGGCGTTGCCGCCGGAGGTGCGCATCCGCTTCCCCGATTGGATGCGGGGGCAAGGCGTCAGCCGTCCCGCCGACACCGCCGCCACGGCCCCCGCCGCGGCGACCCCGCCTGCCGCCGCGGCCCCCACCACGGCGGCTGCGCCGTCCACCGCCGCCGCCGCGCCGGGCTTTGCTTATCCCACCGGGTCCTTCGCCTCGGTGCACCAGGCCTTCACGGCGCAGGTGGCGCAGCGCTTCGCCGCGGACCAAAGCCAGGCCTCGGTCACGAGCGCCCTCCGCGGCGAGGGCTTCGCCTGCGCCCCCGGATCGTCCGGCGCGCAGGTCTGCGAACGGCTTCAGCCCATCGGCCAAGGCTGCGAGGACGTCTTCGTTGTGACCGCCCCCTCCGCCGGCGGCGGCATCGGCGATGTCCGGCGGCGCTGCCCCTTAGGCGTCAACGGCCCGCAAGGGGCGCCGCTCGGCTGAGGGCGCGCCGCAGAAGGGCCTCGACGAAACCTCCGTTCCGGGCCACGATCGTCGCATGGACACATCCACTGCGCCATCCGCTGTCATTCTGAGGCATGAGTACATCCCGCCGACGGCGGCGCATGCCGCTCCTGCGCGAGACATCTGGGCGCCGTTGGTGCGGCTGATCTGTGGGGCAGTGATGAAACTCAACGGCTGGACGATGCGAGGGCCCTGGCCCGGCCACCGGCGGTGCGTGCTTTTGGCCGCGCCGCATACCTCCAACTGGGACGGGTTCTGGATGCTGGTCGCCGCCGGCCGCTATCAGGTGCGGCTGCGCTGGATGGGCAAGAAAAGCCTGACCAGCGGGCCGTTTGGCTGGTTCCTGCGGGCCTTCGGCTGCGTCGGGGTGGACCGCAGCGGCGGCAACGACATCGTGGCGCAGATGCGCGAGGCGTTCTTCTCCGAAGACGATCTGGTGCTCGGCATTTCGCCGGAAGGCACCCGCACGCTGAACCCGAACTGGCGCAAGGGGTACTACCACATCGCCAAGGGCGCGGACGTGCCGATCGTGGTTTCGGTTTTGGACTATGGAGCGAAGACGATTTCGCTGGCCGCGATGGTGTGGCCGAGCGGGGATTACGATGCCGACTTCGCCTTTATCGCGAAACTCTATGACGGGGTGGGCGCGAAGCGGCCGGAGCAGTTCACAACCGGGGTTTGAGGGGGCATTACCCCTTCAGTCGTTCCTTCCAATGCATCGGTTTCCGGCTGGCGTGGAGGCAAGCGAGAACGAACACCTCGCCCTCGACCAGCCTGCGTACGCATCGGCAGCGCCTACGGCGTTTGTCATACACGCGCCGCGCTGCCGTAGGGCAAAAGGACCCGTCGGTCTGCCGCCCACGCGCCAGTTCCCGGCAGATCGTGCTGGCGGGGCGGCCAAGAAGACGACCGATCGCTCCCTGACTGCAGCCTCTATTCCGCTCAGCGAAGATCGCGCCACGTTCTTCGCTGCTGAGATGCTTGTTTCGTTTTTCCATAGCAACATCCTATGCCCCGAGGGTTCTGAATGTTGCGCTTGAAAATTGAGCCTAAGACGTGTGTCCGAGGTAGAGCGACTTCTCTCGTTGCGTGGTCATGCTTGACCCATGTCTCAATGGGACCACAACTAGGCCATTGAGGCTCCTCCTTATCGAGGTTCAAGCGGAAGCCGCCGCCCGGAGGCGTTGAGCGGGCCACAGGCGTATGCTAGTTGTGTTTATATGCTGACGCGCTTGGCGACGACCACTACCATCTGACGCCGGCGGCGGCTTTCCTGGGGCGCGCCGCAGCGGCGTTGCGCGTTTGAGCCCCGGGGTTTTTCAGACACATCCACGTTAGGCGCCATGGCCCAGAGCTGGCCTTCTTCCATTTTGATCGGCTTGATCCGGCTTTACCAGGCGACGCTGTCGCCGGCCTTAAGTCTCATCAGCCGATGCCGCCACATGCCGTCGTGTTCGGCCTTCGCCTGCCAAGCGATCGCTGCCCATGGGGCCTGGGCCGGCGGCTGGATGGGGTTTGCGCGGGTATGCCGGTGTCGGCCGGGGGGCAGCTGGGGCTATGACCCCGTCCCCACAGCCCGGCCACAGGCCCCCTGGTTCAGACCTTGGGCCTATGGTGATTGGCGGGGCGGGTACCGCGCGCCGCCGGACTTAGACGAGCAACACTCATGATCACGATCTCATTCCCCGATGGCGCACAGCGCCAGTATGACGCAGGCGTTACGCCGCTCGCGATTGCGGAAAGCATTGCCAAAGGTCTCGCCAAGAAAGCCGTTGCCGCGAAGGTGAACGGGGATTGGTGGGACTTGTCCCGGCCGCTGGAAGGGGACGCGGCGCTGGCGCTGGTCACCCGAGACACCGCCGATGGCTTGGAGGTGCTCCGCCACGACGCGGCCCACGTTCTCGCCCAAGCGGTGCAGGAGCTTTTCCCTGGCACGCAGGTGACGATTGGCCCTGTGGTCGAAGACGGCTTCTATTATGACTTCTATCGCGAGGAGAAGTTCTCCTCCGATGACTTCGCCGCCATCGAAAAGCGCATGGCCGAGATCGTCGACGCCGACCTGCCGATCCTCCGCAAGGTGTGGGACCGCGACCAGGCCATCGCCCACTTCAAATCCATCGGCGAAGAGTTCAAGGCTCAAATCATCGACGACATCATCCCGCCTGGGGAAGCGATCACGGTCTATTCCCATGCGGACCAGTGGGCGGACCTCTGCCGCGGGCCGCATCTGCCGTCCACGGGGCGTTTGGGCAAGGCCTTCAAGCTCATGAAGCTCGCCGGCGCCTATTGGCGCGGTGATCCGAAAAACCCCCAGCTTCAGCGCATCTACGGTACGGCCTGGGCGGACGAGAAACAGCTGGCTGAGCACCTCCATCGCCTGGAGGAAGCCGAAAAGCGCGACCACCGCCGGATCGGCCGCCAACAGGGCCTTTTCCACATGCAGGAAGAGGGGCGCGGCATGGTGTTCTGGCACGAGAAGGGTTGGACGCTTTGGCGGACGCTGGAGGCGTATATCCGCCGCCGTCTCGACGCCGCGGGCTATATCGAGGTGAAGACGCCGCAGGTCCTGGACCGGGTCTTCTGGGAAAAGTCCGGCCACTGGGACAAGTACCGCGAGAACATGTTCGTCTGCGAGACGGTGGAAGAAGAAACGCTGTCGCTGAAGCCGATGAACTGCCCCGGCCATGTGCAAATCTTCAAGTTCGGCCAGCGTTCTTACAAGGAGCTCCCGATCCGCATGGCGGAGTTCGGCGCCTGCCATCGCTATGAGCCGTCAGGCTCGCTGCATGGCCTGATGCGAGTGCGGGCCTTCACCCAAGACGACGCCCACATCTTCTGCCGCGAGGACCAGATCGAAGACGAGGTCGCGGAATTCCTCAAGCTCGTGCGCTTGGTGCATGGCGATTTCGGCCTGCAGGCAAGCCATGTGAATCTCGGCACGCGGCCGGAAAAGCGCGCCGGCGACGACGCCTTCTGGGACAAGGCCGAGGCCATGATGGCGAACGCCGCGCGCAAAGCCGGGATCGAGCCAGTGATCGCCGAAGGCGACGGCGCCTTCTATGCCCCGAAGCTCGATTTCATCGTGAAGGACGCCATCGGCCGGGAATGGACCTGTGGCACGATCCAGCTGGATTACGTGCTGCCCGATCGTCTGGGGGCGGAATATATCGGCGAGGACGGCGCCAAGCATAAGCCGGTGATGCTGCACCGGGCGATCTTCGGCTCCTTCGAGCGGTTCATCGGCATCCTGATCGAGAACTACGCCGGGACCTTCCCGCTGTGGCTTTCCCCTGTGCAGGTGACGGTGGCGACGATCACCTCGGACGCCGATCCTTACGCCGAGCAGGTCGCCATGGCGCTCCGCGCAGCAGGCCTGCGGGCGACCGTCGATACCCGCAACGAGAAGATCAACTTCAAGGTGCGCGAGCATTCCTTGGCCCGGACGCCCGTGATCGCGGTGGTCGGCCGCAAAGAGGCGGAAGAGGGCAAGGTCGCGCTTCGTCGGCTTGGGGGGGATAACCAGCAGGTCATGAGCCTGGAGGATGCGGTGGCGGTGCTCGCGCAGGAGGGCATGGCGCCGGATGTGCGGTGAGGGTCGGATGAAATGGCGAAGATCGCCTTGATTGTGGCGGCGGACGAGCCCGCCCTCTTTGTCTCGTCGATCGAGAGGGCCGAACAGGCGCTTGAGGCCATAGATGTGGAGGATGGCGTTTATACCGCGGCGTTTGGGCCCGGCGGGGAGGTTTATGATATCGAAACGGAAGGAACTTCGGTTCGGTTTCGACTTTGGGGGAATCCTCGCGCAACCGGAGAGGCTGATATGTTACTCCTCAGCTTTTTCAAGACAGCGAAAAAGGTGGAAGGGGGGGAGCGATGACCTCTCCGACATGCTCAGCCGCCGTAAAGTCTATCTCGAACGCGACGATTGATCGCTCATCCCCTCTCCCTGGAGAGGGTTAGGGGTAAGGGCGATTTTGCAGAGCAGAACAACTCGGGGGTAGGCTTCCTCACCCCCAACCCCCTCTTCTTCAAAGGAGAGGGATCTTTATCCCTGCGACCACGCCTCGCAGGGCTATGACTATGCATTCATGGTTAGGCTTGAGCCATGTCCGACGACGCCCTCCGCTTCTGGGAATACGCCTCCTACCTCGTGACCGTGCTCGGCTTTCCCTTGGCGCTGTTCGCGATCTGGCGGGAGATGCGCGCCGAGCGGCTCAACGAGCAGAAGGAAATCGAACAGCGCGAGGACGAGATCTATGTCGAACTCTCGCAGCAATACACGGCCTTCCTCGAAGCCGTCTTGAACCACCCCGAACTGGACCTCATGGGCGAAGCGGCGGAGCGGCCCGTTCTCACGCCCCACCAGGCCCAACAGCGACGCATCTATTTCGAAATGCTCATCGCCCTGTTCGAGCGCGCCTACATCCTCCTCTACGAGCCTGACTTGAAGGGCGACGCCGCCCGCCGCTGGCAAAGCTGGGCGGACTATATGGACTGGTGGATGCGCAATCCCGACTTCTGCGCCTACGCTCTCGACAATCTCGCCGGCGAAGACCCCGCTTTCGCCGCTTTTGTGAAGGAAAGAGCCGAGCCCAAGGCCGCCCCGTGACCGCGGTCATGGGCAGGGGCCGTCCCCGCGGCGAATGTCTGCAAAAGGTTGCCCCTAAGCCCGCAAAACCTCTGGCCCAGGGGCGGCGAACAGGTCAGAATGATCGTTGGTTCAGGGAGCCCTTAGGCGGTGGATCCAAAAGCCTCGCAAACCCGCGCGCAACGCATGCAGGACGATCGGGTTTCGGCCGTGATCGTGACCCGGCACACGGGTCAGCCGCTGGAGCTGTGCCTGCGCTCGGTGCTGGGCGAGCCTTGGATCGATGAGGTGGTCATCGTCGACAACGGCAATCCCGTCGCCGTCTCCTCCGCTTTGCGCGCTTTGCAGGCCGACCGCCGTGACGTGCGTCTTGTCCAAAGCAAACGCCCCATGGGCCGGGCAGCGGCCGCCAATCTCGGGGCCGGAAAGGCGGCGGGCCGTTGGCTCCTGTTCATTGATCCGAGCGTGGTTCTGCAGCGGGGCGCGGTAGAGCGCATGGTCTCCGCCGGCCATCAGGCCCGCTCCCCCTGGATCATGGGCGGCAAACTGACCGACGCCGACGGCCGCGAAGAACAGGCCTCCCGCGCCGGTGCGCTCACGGCCTGGTCCGCCGCCTCCGTGGCCTTGGGCATGGGTGGGGAGCCCGAGCCGCCGAAGCCCCGCCGCGCCGACAAGCCGACCCGGGCCAAGCTTCTGGAAGAAGAGGCTATACCCGTCGCGAGCGTCTCGGCGTCGTTCATGCTGATCCCCCGGGACGACTTTGAGGCTTTGGGCGGCTTCGACGAGGGCTATGTCACTGACGCCCAGGATCTCGATCTCTGCCGGCGGGCGGGCGAAGCGGGTGGGGCGGTGCTCTTGCTCCCCGCCGCCTCCGCCGTCCGCTTCAATCCCTCTCGGAAAGCGCAAGCCGGCCGCCGCGAAGGCCAGGGCCTCGCCCGCTTCGCCGCCAAGGCCGCCCGCACCCCCGCCCAGCGCCTGTTCGGCCTCTGCGCCCGGCCTGTCATCAGCTTTTGTCTGATGCTTCGGGCCTTGCGGGGCGGCCCCAACCCGCCGCGTTGAAAAAAAACCACACATTCACTCTGGACGACCGGCCTTCGGGCGCCATCTCCGGCTGTGCAGTGGCCGTAGGTTCGCAGCCAGAGGTTATGCGGGCCCCGGCCGAAACCGGAGACGACGCGCATGCAGCCATCGCAACAAGAAGCCGTTCGCCCCATCCGCGCTCTGCTACGGGGTCTTGAGGCCATGGCGGTGCTCAGCGCCAGTCGCGGCCTGACGGTCACCGAAACCGCACGGCGGGCCAAGCTCCCCCGCACCACCACCTACCGCATTCTGGAGACCCTCCGGGCCGGCGGCTATGTCTTGCGCGACGAGCACGACCGCTACGTCATCGCCGGCGAGCGCGCCGTGGCCAACGGCAAGACCAACGGTTCCACCGATCACGCCAACGCCGCCTAAAGGCGCGCGGCCTCCGCAGGCCCTGCCGCTGGGGCGGTCACAATCCGCCCCGGCTGCAGAAGCACGTCATCGCCGTTGGAATAATTGAGGCCCACGACTGGAGCCCCTGCCGGCTCAAACGCGAGCCCGCGCGCTGAAAGCCCCTCTGTGAAGCCCGCATCCAACGCTTGGGCCTGGTTGACCACGGCCACGTCCCCCGGCCGCGCCGCGGCCCCAGCCTCCGCCCCAGACAGGAGTCGCGCCGCCGTTTCGGTCTCGAACACGAGGCTCGTCTCCCGGAAGCCCACGACCAGAAGCGCGCCGCCCTCCGCCGGCGTCAGCGCCTCCCGCTGCAATGCCCGGCTCGCTTCAGCGCTGACCAGAAGCTCTGCCGCTTCCGGCAGCAACCGCTCTCGAACGGCGTAGGCCGTCACCGCCCCGGACAGGGCCAGCACAACCAGCACTGTCGTCCCCTGCTTGGCCCGCCACAGCGCCAATCCAGCGAGCAACAGCATAGCCCCCCCCGCTACCCCTGCCTGGACGGCCCGGTGCTGATCCTGTGCTAGAAGCCCCGGCATGAACGTGGAGAGATAAGCCGCCGCCGCCGTCAGCACGACGCCGCCCACAAGGAACAGGACCACCCCGCCCCGGCGGGTCCAACGGCCCCAACCGGCAATCTGGGTCAACGCCAAGCCCATCAGGAGCGCGATCGCGGGATAAGCGGGCAGGGTGTAGTGCACGAGTTTGGTGGGCAGAAGCTCAAACATGACCAACGTGGGCAACGCCCAAGCCACCAGAAACCGCGCCGGCGCATGGGTATCGTCGCCCCGCGGCGCCCGGATCGCGCCCCACCCCAGCCCGACCGCCGGGATCAGCAGAAACACCGCCGGAAAGCTCAAAATCGGCGCCAACAGAAGATGCGTCCCGGGCCAGCCGAAGTGGCCCTCATGCCCCCCCGCGACCTTCGGCCCGAGATCGTCGCCTAACGCCTCGGCGAAAAACCGCCCTTGCGTCTCAACCCCGATCGCGATCATCCACGGCAGCACGATAAGCGCCGCCAAAAGCGGCCCACTCCAATGCCGAAGCGGCCGCATCCACCCCGCCCGCCGTTCCCAGAGATAAAGCGCGCCGAGCGCCAGCCCCGCCACGAGCGGCGTAATGGGCCCCTTGACCAAGACCCCGGCCCCGACTGCCCCCCAGAAGACAAGGGCCTCCCGCCGAGCCCCTCGGCCTTGATAAAGCCGCGCTAAGGCGGCCATGGCGACCGCGGTGAGCCCACACAGCATGGCGTCGGTCTTGGCGATCATGGCCTCGGTGGAGGCGAGGATCATTGCCCCGAAGAGCACCGCCCCTGCAAAGGCCGCCGTACGCCCCAGAAGCGCCGTCCCGCCCCACAGGATCGCAAGCGCCGTCAGAAGCGCCCCAAACACCGAAGCCAGCCGAAAACCCCAGATCTCGGTCTGGGTGGTTAGCCCTGCCGTCACCCCTTGGATCCAATGGATTCCAATCGGTTTTTTGTGCCGCGGTTCGTCCTGGACATAGATGGAAATGAAGTCGCCCGTCTCCAGCATTTGCTTGGTGGCTTGGGCGAACCGAGCTTCGTCCCGGTCGAGGACCGGCAGCGAAAACACCCCCGGCAGGGCGCAGGCGAGCACCGCGAGCGCCACGATGGCGTAAGCCCAAGGGCCCTTGGCCAGGCGGTCGAGAGAGGGGAACGCGAAGCGCTGGGTCATGGTCGTAGGCCCTCATCTAGCGGCGCCGAGGCGGGTTGTCTTCCCCGCCTGTGTCGCTGCGCTCTCGCGTTCGGCCCCGCAAGGCGCTATGAGGCCCAGAGATAGAACATGATTTGTCGGCGCCGGCCGGTTGAGAGGCGAGAACGTCGCGCTCGACCGCCGGTCCGGCGCCTTGGGGACTGCTCGGCCTTGTCATCCGCACCTGTTGAATTCAGCGTCGTCGTTCCAGTCCACGATGAGGCCGGCAACGCCGCGAACCTCGCCCGCGAAATCGCAGCGGTCCTCGCCGGGCGCTCCTTTGAGATGGTGTTCGTGGACGATTGCTCCCGCGACGACACCAAGGCGGAGTTGGCGGCGGCCCGGGCCGAGCTGCCGATGCTGCGGGTCGTGGGCCACCGGGCCAATGCCGGACAAAGCCGGGCGGTTCGCACCGGCGTGATGGCCGCCCGCGCCCCCGTGGTCGGCACGCTGGACGGCGACGGCCAGAACGATCCCGCAGACCTCCCTGCTTTGTACGCGCATTTGACCCGCCCCGGCGCTCCTGAGGCTCTGGGCATGGTGGCCGGCCGTCGCGCCAAACGCCAGGACAGCTTCGCCAAGCGCGCCGCCTCCCGCATTGCCAACAATGTCCGCAAGCGGCTCTTGAAGGACGGCGCCGACGACAGCGGCAGCGGCATCAAGGTCTTCAAGCGAGATGCTTTTTTGCGGCTTCCCTATTTCGACCACATGCACCGCTATATGGCCGCTCTGATGCTGCGGGAAGGCTTCACGGTCGAATTTTTAGATGTTAACCATCGCCCTCGCGGGGCGGGCCGGTCCAAGTATACAAACTTGGGGCGGCTTGCGGCTACAGCGACCGATCTGTTCGGCGTCATGTGGCTGCGCTCTCGGGCGCGCAATCCGCAGGGGATGGACGAACTGCTATGAGAGAGGGCGAGTACCGCGAGCTGTTGATCGAACGCCACGCTTCCCGGCTGGCGCAGCAACGACGCGGCGGCGGACCTTCGCGACAAGGGGACCCTATGGGTGCGATCTTCAATGTGTTCCCGCTGATCTTGGTGCCGATGTTGATCTACAATCTCATGGCGTTTTCGAGCGGCATGGGCGGCGGCGGCGGCGAAGCGGAGTTCCGGGCTGGACTGGATGCGGTGTGGTTTTCCATCCCAATGGCGTCTCAAGAAAAGGTCAACGGTGTAATGCAGACCGTGGAATGGAAGGTCACCACGGGGGCCTTTCTGGTGTTCATCTCGATGGTCCTGTTGTTCATTGAGCTGATCAAATCCACCTCCACCGGGACCTCGGCGATCTTCAATCACGCCCTGTCGATGGTGGTGTTCATCGTCGCCCTTATCGAGTTTTTGCTCCATCCCGCCTTCGCAACGACCACCTTCTTCCTGATCATGGTCATGGCTTTGCTGGATGTGATCGCCGGCGTTGTGGTGACGATTATCTCCGCCCGTCGCGATGTCGACTTCGGCGGCGGCGGTCGATAGACGTTGCCTACAGGCACCACAGCCCGAGGGCGACTGCGATCGTGAAGTCGATCCAGCGCGTGAGAGGCCAAGTCGGGATCATGCCTTGAGGTCCTTCACAAGCCCCGATCGGATAGGTGGCGCCCCGATATAGGGTTGAGGCGCCTCCGCCTTTGGCTGATGCTCCGCGATTTGCGCCGCCACCTGCGCGGCAAACGGCAGCGAGTGCCGCACCTTGGCCTTCCGGTCGCCGGCCCGGCGGCCGAACCACAGGCCCGTGGGCGCCGCGAAGCCGCGATCCGACGCGCGACGGCCGAACCGTGGCGGCTCGGCGGTGAGGCTTGGAGGCGAGGCTGGGCGCTTGTCCATGCGCCCGACGAAGCAAAACGCGCGCCACGGACGAAAATGCAGGGACCTGTTCAGGCTTGAGGCGCCCCGACCCGGAGGCTTAACGGCTGTTAGGGCTTTTTCGGCCGCGACAGATGATCGAGCTGCTTCTGCATCGCCTCCATCTGCGCCTTCAGCGTTTCAAGCGTCGCTAGGTCTTCCAGCGCGGGCGGGGCCGGCGTCGGCCCCGCCGTTGGCGCCTCTGCATAATCATCCCCGACCACGGTGGGGAAGGGGCTCCACACCCGCATCGCCTGCTCAAACATCGCCATGTTCTGGCGGGCCTGCTCTTCGAAGGCCGTTCCCGCCAAGGGCGCCCCGAATGTGCGGGTCATCTGGTCCCGCCAGCGCTCCTGGCTGCGCGCAAACGCTTCAATGCTCATGTCCAGATAGCCCGGAACAAGGCTTTGCATCTGATCGCCGTAGAATCGGATCAAACGCCGCAGGAATTGGATTGGCAGGAGATTTTGGCCCCGACTTTCCTGCTCAAAGATAATCTGGGTCAGCACGGATCGTGTGATGTCATCGCCGGATTTGGCGTCATGAACCACGAAATCGATCCCTTCACGGACCATTTCGCTCAGATGATCGAGCGTTACATAAGAGCTGCTGGCCGTGTTGTAGAGCCGACGGTTGGCGTATTTCTTGATGACAACCGCGTCCGACTTGCCGGTCTTGCCGCCGTCTTCGCCGGTTCCTGTGCTTTTAGACACGAGCCTATCCTTTTGCGGACCTCCGCGTACCCGCAGGATCGCTTGTTCGCATTCGCAATGCAAGGCGGCCTCCCGCCTTCGTGTGCGCTTTCATCGCGGCCCCCTGACGCGGGGCGTCGGGTCCGGCGCTGGTCTTTTGTCGCGACCTGGGGCAGAAGCGGGCTAACCACTGTTTGTCAAGACGTTCCAGTTTGGGAGACCCCGATGAGCGCCATCGTCATCGCTTCCGCCGCCCGCACGCCGGTGGGCAGCTTCAACGGCTCATTCGCCACCGTGCCCGCCCATGAACTGGGCCGCACCGCGATCACCGCTGCGCTGCAGCGCGCCGCGGTGGACGCCGCCGACGTCGATGAAGTCGTCCTCGGGCAGGTCCTGACCGCCAACCAAGGCATGAACCCCGCCCGGCAGGCAAGCCGCGCCGCCGGCGTGCCCGACGAAAGCCCCGCTTGGTGCTTGAACCAGGTCTGCGGCTCGGGCCTGCGCTCGGTGGGTGTGGCGATGCAGCAGATCGCCACTGGCGACGCCCGGATCGTGGTCGCCGGCGGTCAGGAGAGCATGAGCCTCGCCCCCCACGTCGCCCATCTTCGGGCGGGCCAAAAAATGGGCGGCCTTGAGTTCGCCGACAGCATGATCAAGGACGGCCTCACCGACGTTTTCTTCAACTACCACATGGGCATCACCGCCGAGAACGTCGCCGAGAAGTGGCAGATCACCCGCGACGCCCAGGACGAGTTCGCCACGGCCTCGCAGAACAAGGCCGAAGCCGCCCAGAAGGCCGGCAAGTTCATCGACGAGATCGCCCGCGTCACCGTGAAGGGCCGCAAGGGCGACACCACCGTGGACCGCGATGAGTATATCCGCGCCGGCGCCACCGTGGCGGACGCCGCCAAGCTCAAGCCGGCCTTTAAAAAGGACGGCACCGTCACTGCCGGCAACGCCTCCGGCATCAACGACGGCGCCGCGGCCCTCGTGCTGATGACCGAAGCGGAAGCGAAAAAGCGCAAGATCGAGCCCCTCGCCCGGATTGCGGCCTTCGCCTCCCGCGGTGTAGCGCCCGAGATCATGGGCATCGGCCCCGCGCCTGCGTCCAAGGCGGCGCTGGAAAAGGCGGGCTGGAAGCTCACCGATCTTGAGCTGGTCGAAGCCAACGAGGCCTTCGCGGCCCAAGCCCTCGCCGTGAACAAGGAGATGGGCTGGGATCCCTCCATCGTGAATGTCAATGGCGGCGCTATCGCCATCGGCCACCCGATCGGAGCGTCGGGCGCCCGGGTGCTGACGACGCTGCTTTATGAGATGCGCCGCTCGGGCAAGAAGAAGGGCCTCGCCACGCTGTGCATCGGCGGCGGGATGGGGATTGCGCTGTGCGTCGAGCGGTGAGGGCTACCCCTTAAACCCATCCTTCGCGGCGCGGAGTTCTGCAAACCGTGCCGCGGAGCCCGCCTGCAGGAACGGGTTGGTCGCCAGCTCATCGCCGATGGTGGTGGGGACCGTGGGTTTCCCCGCCCCCCGCAGGGCCCGGAGCACCTCGCCGCGGGCCATAAGGTCTGGGCTGTCGGACACGCTCAGGGCGAAGGCGAGGTTGGACAGCGTGTATTCGTGGGCGCAATAGACCGCCGTCTCCGGCGGCAAGGCCATGAGCCGTTGCAGGCTCGCCCACATCTGTTCCGCCGTTCCCTCAAAAAGCCGCCCGCAACCGAGGGCAAACAGGCTGTCGCCAACAAAGGCCGTCTGATCCGCTGCGACATAAAACGCAACATGCCCCAGCGTGTGGCCCCCCACATCGATCACCTGCGCGCTGGTCTCGCCAAGCCGCACGGTCTCGCCCCCCGCCACCGCGACATCCGGCGCCGCAGCGATCCGGGACACCTCCAGGGGCCCCGTGACCCGCGCCCCGGTTTCCGCCACGATCCGGGCGTTGCCGCCCGCATGATCGGGATGCCAGTGGGTGTTCCAGATGTCGGTGATGGTCCAGCCAAGACCGGCGGCCGCCTTAAGGATCGCCTCTACGTCCGGCGTGTCGATCGTGGCGACCGCTCCCGTCGCCTCGTCGCGGATCAGATAGCCGTAATTGT
>JBILVS010000010.1:0-42524 GCA_044370335.1 Caulobacterales bacterium | reverse complement strand
AAGGCGATTTACGATCCTGATGCTTGCGTTTGGTATACCGAATCTAACGATGTTCAGGGGCTGCATATCGAGGGCGCTACGATTGAGGATCTAATTAAGCGCCTCCCCGATGCCATTTGCGACCTTCTAGAGGCCACAGAAGATTTGTCGAATCGGGCTATTGCTCGCGAGGTTCCAATCGAGCTTATCGCGCACGCGAGCACTCGGGCACGAGTGGGCTGCGCTCAGGTTCTTTGACTTGGCGAGCTCCATTTGCGGGGATATGGAAAGCTGGTGCGTGACATTCTTGCAGAAAATGGATGTGAGTTTGTCCGTCGCGGTCGCGGCGACCACGATATCTGGAGAAGCCCTCTGACCGAGAAAAACTTTACGGTTCCGGTCAACATTGACTCTCGCCATACCGCAAACGGCATCCTTAAGGATGCTGGGTTGAAAAAGGCCTTTTAGGCTACCTGTCTTGGGCAGAAGCGATAGCGTCCGTGCATTGAAGTAGGAAAGCTGCGGAGAAGCCGCCACGGCTTATCTTGTTTTCTAGGCCGCGCGCCGAGATCTCCACACCCATCGCGTTGAGACGCGCGGCTAGAGCGTCGTAGTCCTGCCCGGCCTCACGAAGGGCGGTGCGGATCATGAACTTCGCCTTCTCCTCGTACTCGACATTCACGGCGAGCTGCTTCTTCGCCGTCTTCGTTGGTGGGGTCCGAGGTCGTGTGGCGGTCGTTACCATGGGCGCGATCCAAACAAATCACCAAAGATGGTGAGATACCGCTTGACGCCGCTATGGTCCATCGCTAAATCAGAATCACCATACTTGGTGATTTACCGATGGCGCAGCACTTCCTCCACTCCCCGGCCGCTAAGATCCTTTCCATCACCGCAGTAATGCGGATGACGGAGGAAGAGGCGCGGACGATACTGGCCCAGATCCGTTGGTCTGCGACGGAGGGCGCTCCGGTGTGCCCGGTATGCGGCGGCCTCGACCACTACACCCTCAAGACCCGCCCCGTCTGGAAGTGCAAAGCCTGCAAGAAGCAATTCTCCGTCACGTCGGGGACCATCTTCGCCAGTCGCAAGATGCCGGGTCGGGACATCCTGGCGGGCATCGCGATATTCGTGAACGGCGCGAAGGGCTTCTCCGCCCTCCAGCTCTCCCGCGATCTCCGCGTGGACTACAAGACCGCCTTCGAGATGCTCCACAAGCTGCGGGAAGCTATCGGCTTGGCCCGGGAAGCCGCTCAACTTGATGGCGTGGTGGAAATCGACGGCATGTACGTTGGCGGCTGCATGAAACCCGCCAATCGCCGGGAGGCATGGGCCGGTCCGCCCCTCCACAAGGATCCGGTCGCGGATAAGCGGCCACTCGGATTTCAGGCGATCGGCGGTCGCCTCAATGTCGAGACCGCCGACGCCAGGGGCGCCTTTGTTGGCCCAGACCCGCTGCCAGGCTGATTGCAGGGTCTGTCTCTGAAGGACGGCTTCAAGCAGCCCTTCGCCTGCCTCGTTTGGGTCCAGGCGCGGGCGTCTGACGCTTTTGCTTGCGCATCGTCCCGTTTTCTGACGCTCCACCTCGTTCAGTCCTTCGCGCAAGGTCCCCCTTGCCAGGACTACGACCTCGGCTGACCTCTCGCTCCGGCTCGACGACGCCTCATATCCGGTTCTTGTCCATCAGCCCGCGACTTCGCTTCACGCTTCTTGCCCCCGGTCAATCGCCCTTCCACAGTTGCGTTTCGCTTCGCTCGCGGTGACGAGCTCACGAAAGGACTTCCATCTCCAAGAGCGCGCCCATGCTGGGCGCACAGCAAAGCGGGGCGACCGGTATCCGGTCGCCCCGCTTCTTTTCGTCCGCTCCTGCGGCCAAGGCTTACTCAGCCGGTGTTTGGGTTGGGTGCGTGATCTTCGAGTTGCGATACCCGTAGAACATGTAGATCAGCGCACCTGCGATGATGTAGAAGACCAAGATCCAAAGGGCGATTGGATCCCGATCCACTTCGCCCGGCGAGCCGAGCATCCCGCCCAGAAGGTCATAACCGATCGACTTCGACACGATGTCGAGGATGATCGGGCCCATCATGAACAGCACGCAGAAGATGATCCCCAGGATCGGCGTCAGCGGATAGAGCGGCACCTTGAACGGCCGCTCCAGCGTCGGCGCGTGGTTGCGCAAATAAATGACGCTCACGCACACGATGGTGAAGGCCAAAGCCGTACCGAGGCTCACAAGGTCGCCTAGCACCCGCAGCGGCAGGATCGCCGCCGCCACCGCGATCACAATGCCCAGAAGCGTCGTGCCCGAAGCCGGGGTGTGGAACTTGGGGTGCACCGACGAAAAGAGGCTCGGCAACAGCCCGTCTTTCGACATCTGATAGAACACCCGCGTCTGCGCATAAACAAGCACCAGCATGACCGAAGACAGGCCCGTGATCGCCCCCACCTTGACCACGAACGACAGCCAAGGCAGGCCCATCGCATCCACCGCCACCGCGATCGGATCCGGAACGCCGAGTTGGTCGAACTTCACAACTCCCGTCAGCACCGCCGCCACCGCCATGTAAATGATCGTGCAGAACAGAAGCGATCCAAGGATGCCGATCGGCAGGTCTCGCTGCGGGTTTTTGGCCTCGCCCGCCGCGGTCGACACCGCCTCAAAGCCCACATAGGCGAAAAAGATGATGGAAGCCGCCCGCAGGACCCCTTCCCAGCCATAGTTGAAGCCGCCCTCATTTGGCGGGATGAAGGGGGTCCAATTCTCCTGGTTAATGTAGGTAAAGCCGACGCCGATGAACAAGAACAGCACCGCCACCTTGATGATGACGATGACGTTGTTGACGCTCGCGCTTTCCCGAACGCCGACCACCAAAAGAGCCGTGACCATCAAGATGCCAAGTGAGGCGACGATGTTCACTTGCGGCGCGTACTGAAGCGCCCCGTCCACCAAAGAAATGGTCGAAGTCGACATCGTCGCTGGGATCACGACGCCGAAATCCTTCAAGAAGCTGACGATATAGCCAGACCAGCCGACTGCGACTGTTGAGGCCGCAACCCCATATTCGAGCAGCAAAAGCCACCCCATGGCCCACGCGAACACCTCCCCAAGCGTCGCATAGCTGTAAGTGTAGGCGGAGCCGGATACGGGCATCGTCGACGCCAGTTCCGCGTAGCAGAGCCCCGCGAAAGCGCAGGCCAAACCCGCCACCACAAAGGAAATTATGACCGCCGGCCCGGCGAAATCCGCCGCCGCCTGACCGGTCATCACGAAAATCCCGGCCCCGATGATCGCCCCGATCCCCAGGCTCACGAGGTTCACAGGCCCCAAATGCCGCTTCAGCGGCCCGCCTGAAAACTCCTGCTGAATCAGTGCGATCGGCTTCTTTGCAAACAATTGCCCATTGGCCATGCCCAAACCCCCGATGGTCGACCGCGGCGCGGCCGATCGTTCTCCGAGTTGGACGTTAGGTCGCACCGCGGGGCAGGCGCAAGGCTCTCCTGCTGTTCCGCATAGGCCAGAGCCCTTGCCGGCCGCAGGATGGTCAAGTCTTAGGCGGCGCCAATCCGCGGCGGGCCGCCTTCCCTGGCGAGGCTCGGGCCAAAAGCTTTATCCAAGGTCTTAGTGCTATCGAGCGCCAAGTGAATGGCGTCGGTCAGGTGGTTAAGCACCTTCATATTGTTGGCAAGCACGTGCTTGGCTTCGGGGCGCTCATCCAGGGCGATCTTCGTGCAGCGTTTCAGCACGTCCGCCCGAAGCACAGTGAGGATTTCCTCGAGCTTGTAGCCCGCGGGATTTTCGTCGGAGACCAGAAAGCGGGTCATGGCGGTTGCGTTCCTCCAGAGCCTGAGCTTACGACATGAGGCTCAATTCCTTGTTAATGGCGGATCGGATTGATGCCCCTCCAGGCGATTATATTTGACTTCGGGGGGGTCATCACCTCTTCGCCCTTTGAGGCGTTCAATCGGTTCGAGGCCGCCCAAGGCCTCCCGGTCGATTTCATCCGCACCGTCAACGCCAAGACCCCCGACGACGGCGCCTGGGCCCTGTTTGAGCGGGCCGAGATCGACGCTATGACCTTTGACCGCCTGTTCCTGGAGGAGAGCACGGCTCTCGGCTACCCCGTCCGGGGCGCCGATGTCCTGCCGCTCCTCTCCGGCGACCTCCGCCCCCGCATGGTTCAGGCCCTGGAAGCCTGCCGCGCCGCCTACAAGGTCGGCTGCATCACCAACAATGTCCCGACCGGGAAAGGGGCGGGCATGAGCGCCTCGCTGGACAAGGCCCATCAGATCCAGGCCGTCCTTGCCCGCTTCCACCATGTCATTGAAAGCTCCAAGATCAGGATCAGAAAGCCCGATCCGCGCATTTACGGCCTGATGTGCGAGGCCTTGGATGTGGAGCCGCAGGCATGCGTGTTTTTGGACGATTTGGGCGTGAACCTGAAACCGGCCCGCGCCATGGGCATGACCACCATCAAGGTGACGAGCGAAGCGCAAGGCTTGGCCGACCTCGCCGCCGCCACGGGGCTCTCTCTGTGAGGGGCGCGCGGCTCGCGGGCTTGTCCCTTGTCTTGATCGCTTGCGGCGGCCCCACCGACCCGCCCGCCCCGCCGCCCGAGGCCGCAAGCCCCACCGGCGCCGCAGTCACGGAGGCGCAAGCCCCCGCCCCCGAAGGCCTCACCCCCGCCGCCGCCGAAACCTATCGCCGCCTCAAGGCCGCCGCCGACGCCGGCGACGCCGCAGCCTTGATCGCCATCGCCGCCGAGAGCCCAGGCTTCGCCTTCACCTTCGGCCCCGAGGCCGACTTCGCCGAATACATCGCCAGCGCCGAGATGCGAGGCCGCGATCCCGTGGGCGAGCTGGCCGCGATCCTCGCCATGCCCCCCGGCGAAACCACCCTCGATGGCGTCCGGGTCTATCACTGGCCCTCTTTCTATGACTGGGAAGCGAGCCGCTACACCGCCGAAACCCGCGCCGACGCCGCCCGCATTGTCGGCGAGGAGGCCGCAGCCCAAATCACTGACGATCTGGCCTATCTCGGCCCCCGGGCGGGGATCGACGAAAACGGCCAGTGGCTGTTTTATGTGACGGGGGACTAGCCATGCCGCGCGCCAGGATCAGCACAGAAGAAGCCTTGGCTCATGCCCCGGGCTGGTCTCTGGCGGAGGGCGACCGCGACGCGCTCGCCAAGAGCTTCCGTTTCCGGGATTTCAAGCAGGCCTTCGCCTTCATGACCCAGGTGGCGCTCAAGGCCGAGCAGATGGACCACCACCCCGAGTGGTTCAACGTCTATAGCCGCGTCGACGTCACCCTCACCACGCATGACGCCGGCGGCCTCACCGCGCTGGATGTGACCCTCGCCCGCTTCTGCGATGAGGCTGCGGCGTGAGCCTCCCCCCCTCCCTCGATGACGTCGCCGCGATGGCCGAGACCGCCTGGGCCACCATGCCCCAGGCCTTCCGCCAGATGGCCGGCGATGTCGTCATCCGCATTGAAGACTTCGCCGAAGACGAGGTCCTCAAAGACTTCGGCATGGAGAGCCCCTTTGAGCTGACGGGGCTCTATGTCGGCGTGGATCTCACCCAGCAGTCGATAATGGACCCCACCCCTTCGACCCCGATGGTGTTCCTCTATCGCCGCGCGATCCTCGATGAATGGATCGAGCGCGGCGATGTGGCGTTGGACGACCTCGTCGCCCACGTCCTGATCCATGAGATCGGCCACCATTTCGGCCTGACGGATGAGGCCATGGACGCCCTCCTCGAAGAGGCCTGAGCCGCCGCCGCCATCGGCCCTTGAGGCCGGAGGCAAAATCCTTGTATCGATGCGCATCGATATCGAATATCGATACTACGGCGCCACCCCCGAGGATCCCTGTGAAACGCGTTTTCTTTGCCTCCGTCGCGGTGCTGGCCGCCGTCGCCTCCGCGCACGCCCAAACTGACCCCGCCCCCCCGCAGGCCGCAGAACCCGAGGCCGCCCCCGAGCCGGCGGGCGATGAAGACCCCATTGTCGTGCAAGCGCCGTCCGATCAGGCCCGCATCGACCGCCGCACCTACACGATCCGCAACGACCCCGCGGCCCAAAGCACCGATATGCTGGACGTCCTCGGCCGCATCCCCGCCGTTAGCGTCACCCCCACCGGCGAGGTCACCTTGCTCGGCGCAGGCTCGGTGACGGTTCAGATCAACGGCCAGCCCGTTCCGGGCGGCAGTCTCGAGCAAATCCTGCAAAGTCTTCAGGGCGGTCAGGTGGAGCGCATCGAGGTCATCTCCAACCCCTCCGCCCAGTTTGCCGCGCAATCCTCCGGCGGCGTCATCAACATTGTCACCCGTCGGCGCCAAGAGCTGGGCGCCAGCGGCTCCGCCACGATCGGGGTCAATTCCGCGCAAGGCTATGTGCTCAATGTCGGCCCAAGCTGGTCTCGCGGCCCCTGGTCGGCGAGCCTCTGGGCCGGCCTGAACCACAACGAGTCCGACCGCGACTCCAGCCGCGTCCGCCGCGATCTGTCGGGCAATCTGTTGACCGCCGACGAGGGCGTCACCGAACGCACCTTCGACGCCGCCTTCGGCTGGCTGCAGCTGGGATACGATCCCCAAGGCCCCAACAAATTCTCCCTCTCCGCCAATCTGTTTCGGGGCGAGCCCACGATCTTGACCCCGCTCCTGCGGTCGAACGCCGCCGGACCGCTCCTGTCGCAACTGACCGTCGCCGACAACGCCTTCACCCGCGCCGGCGCGAGCTTTGATTTCGAACGCGAAGGCGATCAGGAACGCGAGAAGCTCACCTTCAATCTCGCCCTCGATCACCGCGACCGCGACGAGGCCCAGACGGTGTCCCAGACCCCGCTGATCGGAACCGCGTCCCGCTTCCGCACGACCTCGGAGAATGCCGAGCGCAACCTCTCCTCAAAACTCGAATACGAGACGCCCCTGGGCGAGAGCCGCTTCCTCAGCCTCGGCGCGGCGCTGGATCGTCGCGACTACGAAGCGGAAAACAACCTGACGACAGTGCTCGGCGCGCCCTCCGCCGCCGACTTCGCCTCCAGCTTGAGCGCCCGCGATGAGACCTTGGCCGTCTTCGGCACGCTTCAGATCGAGGCCGGCGCCTGGACGATCCTGCCGGGCCTTCGCGTGGAGCAGTACCGCCGCGAGGTGACGGGCCTCGGCGGCGCCACCGACGCCACCGCTACGAAATCCTTCCCCACGCTCCATCTCCGCCGCGCCCTCAGCGACTGGCTGGACCTTGATCTCTCCTACTCCCGCCGCATCGACCGGCCTGACTTGGAAGACCTCGATCCGACGATCCGTGTCCTCGACTCCACCCGCGCCCTCAGCGGCAATCCGAACCTGCAGCCCACCACGACCCAGGCCTATGAAGCCAACCTGAATTGGCAAAGGCGCGGCCGGACCATCAGCCTCACCGCCTTCTACCGAAGGAGCGATGATGTCGCCTCCGAGTTCAACCAGCAGATCGGCCCCCTCACCCTCTCCACCCAGGTCAACGCCGGACAGAGCGAGCAGCGCGGCCTGCAAGCGATCCTCCGCGGTCCCTTCGGCGAAGGCTGGCGCTATTCGCTCAGCGCCAATGCCCTGGACAACGAGTTCGACGCCATGACCGGCGCCGGGCTCACCCGCCGGTCGGAGTTTCAGTATTCCGGCAACGCTCAGATCGAGTACCGCGACCCCGATCAAGCCCGCGTCGGCGCCGATAACTTCGCCCTCGATATGCGTTTCTCAGGCCCAAGCTACAGCCTCCAGGGCCAGACCGACGCGGCCTTCCAGGCCAACATCACCTGGCGGCGGCGGCTGGCGCCCCGCGTCTTCGGCGTGCTGATCATCCAGGACGTGTTCTCAAGCCAGGACAACATCGCCACCTTCACCACCGACGCCTTCAGCGAGCGCAACGAACAGAGCAGCCAGGGCGCGCGGCTGCGCCTCGCCCTGACCTACCAGTGGGGCGCCGGCTCTGACCGCATGCAGGAGCGACAGGCCCCCGGCGAGACCGGGTCCTAGCCGCATCAGCCTCAATCCCGGATCGGAATCGCCTCGCGGTCCGCCATCCCAAGCGCCCGGCGGCACACCTCTTCGGGACTGTCCTGCAGACGCCCCGGCTGGCCTTCCGTCATCTGCGCCTGCGCCCGCATCACACAGCGGTCCCAGGCCCGGATGTCCGCCATCCGCTGATCCGTCGTCCGCGGATCCCCTGGCGGCAGCGGCGTCGGCTCCCGCGCCCCCGGCACCACGATTGTTCCCGGCGCCGGCGGCGGCGGGTCGTTGGCGGCTTCCGCGGCCACTTCGGTCCCGCTCGATTGCGGCGGCGGTCCGATCGGCGCAGTCTGCTCCGCAGCCCGCTGCTGCAGCGCCCGGTCCTGATTGGCAGGCGCCGCCGCTTCGCCGCCCCCGGCCGCGCAGGCCGCAAGCGCGGCCGCCGCCGCCAGGCTCATGAGGAATCGATGCACCATGAACGCTCCTTTTCGGCGCTGCGCGCGCACGGATCAGGACAGCACGATGCCGCCCTTGTGTGGTTATAGCGTGGCGATCATCCTTTGCACCCATTGCGGAACGGTCTGCGTCGCCGGCCCGTAGGACTGGATTGAAAACGCATCCGCATTGTCCGATGGCTCAAGATTGATCTCCATCGTCGGCAGGCCCAGCCTCCGCGCCATCTGCACAAAGCCCGCCGCAGGATAAACTGATCCGCTCGTGCCGATGGCGACGAACATGTCCGCCGCTGCAAGCCGCGTTTCAATCAGGTCCATGTGGTAGGGCATTTCCCCAAACCACACCACATCGGGCCGGAGATCCCCCGCAACGCCGCAGGCGCGGCAAAGGCTGAGGGCGTCGAGGTCCCCGTCCCACGCGGTGCGGTCATCGCAGGTGAGGCACCAGGCCTTGCGCAGTTCCCCGTGCATGTGGATCACCTCCCCCGCGCCGGCCTGCTCTAGGAGATCGTCGATGTTCTGTGTGCATAAGGTCACACCCCCTCCGCGGGCGGCCCAAGCGGCCTGCAGAGCGGCCAAAGCCGCGTGCGCCGCATTCGGCGTCGTTTCCAACAGGTTGCGCCGACGCGCATTGTAGAACCCCTGTACTTTCAAAGGATCGCGTGCGAAGGCCTCTGGCGTCGCATAATCTTCCAAACGGAATTTCGTCCACAAACCGTCTTTGTCGCGGAAGGTCCCAAGCCCGGATTCCGCGGAGAGTCCAGCGCCGGTTAAAACAAAGAGAGACGGTGGAACCACAAGTATCTCCAATTCTTCATTTGCAGCCGGGTTTGCTGTCTGCTCGGTGAGTCGCTAAAGGGGATGGACCAGTCGTCGCCGTTCGTCGCCGGACCTTAAGCCTAATCCAATTTTACCACGGCTTTTCGTCAGCGGATGTGGAGTGTACCGATGAAGAGACTGATTTTCCTTGTGGCTGCTTTAGGTTTGGCGGCGCTGGCGCCAGCCTGCGCAAACCGGTCCGGAGACCAGACCATTGCCGAATACTGCGCTGACCCGAGCCGCGCCCAAGAGGACGTCTGCGAAGTCCACGCCGAAATGCGCGCCAGCGATGTCAGCCTCGGCCAGCGGATCGGCCAGGCCCTCGGCCTCGCCACCGACGCCCGGGACCGCGCCGACCGCGCCCTCGCGATGACGAGCGCCACAGAGCTGACCTGCGTCACCCGCACGCTCCGCAACCAACAGACCGGCACGTGCGATCCGGGCTACACCCTGACCGCCTGCACTCAGACCCGCTACACCACCAGCGCCGGCGGCCTGTCCATCCTGCGCGAGGTGAACGACGAACGCTGCCGATTCAACACCCGCGTGTTGGAGATGCAGGTGCGCTGCTGCTACGCCGGCGCCACCCCGCCGCCGTCGACCTCGACCATCAGCGGCCCCGCGCCGCAAGCGCCTCCGCCGGCGCCCACTCCGCGGCCCCAGCGCCCGCCGACCTCGTAATCAAGGCAAGGATAGCCCCGTCTAACCGGCCAAAGGATAAGCGGCCTCTTCCAGATAAAGGGAGGGGCCGCTTTTTCGGAAGGTGGACGAGAACAGGCCGAACCGGTCCACCTGCCAGGTCCGGCTGTGGTAAAGCCCGTGCCGGGCCACAAACCGCTCCGCCTGATCGACCGTCGTCCCGCTCAGATAAGCCATCGTCACGTGCGGGGTGTATTTCCGGTTCTCCACCGGCGCCCCGATCCGCCGCGCCGCCCGCGCACAGGCCGCCGCCAACGCCCGCAGCCCGGGGCTTTCCTGAACCCCCATCCACAGCGCGCCCGGCTCCTCTTTGCCGAACGTCCCCGCGCCCTTCAGCGCCAGCGGGAACGGCGCAATCGCCGCGGTCGCCTCTTCGATCGCGCTGTCGAGATCCCGCGCGTCCGGCTCCATCAGCTCGCCGAAAAACGCGAGGGTGATGTGGAGGTTCTCCACCGGCCGCCACGCCGCCCCGTCCACGCCCCGCATGAAGCGCGAGAGGTCTTCGGCGATATCCCCAGGGATGGTCAGCGCGGTGAACAGACGCAAGGACATAACACCCGGCAGCAAACCCCGAGGACAAGGCCGAAACAAGGCCCCGCCTCAAAGAGCGTCAGGGACAGGGATTGCGGTGCGCGATGTGCAGCGCGTTGACCTGCCGTTCGATCTCATCGGTCCACGCCATGTCGAACCCGGCGAGATCGTGTTCGAGTTGCGCCATCGACGTCGCCCCGATGATCACCGAGGTCACGAACGCCCGCGTCTCGACGAATTTCAGCGCCAGATGCGCGGGAGAAACCCCGATTGAGGCCGCGTAATCGAGACAGGCGTTGATCGCCGCGTCCGCCCCTGGCCCCTCATAGCGTTGCAGCCGGTCAAACAGGGTGCGCCGCGCCCCCGGCGGCCGCGCGCCATCCCGGTATTTCCCCGTGAGATACCCTTGGCCCAGAGGCGAATAGGCGAGCAGGCTGATGTCCTCCCGCAGGCACACCTCCGCGTTGCCGTATTCAAACACCCGGTTCACAAGGTTGTACGCGTTCTGGATCGACGCGATCCGGGGCAACCCACGCTCGTCCGCCGCCTTCAGAAAGCGCATCATCCCCCACGGGCTCTCGTTGGAAACCCCGATTGCCCGGATCACGCCCTTCTCCACATGGGGCGCGAGCGCATCCAGGATCGCCTCGAACGGCTCCCAGTCTTGCGGATAATCCCGGAACACATGGAAGCCGAACCCCGCATAGGCCCGGTCCGGCCAGTGCAGCTGATAGAGATCGAGATAGTCGGTCTGCAGCCGCTCCAGGCTCTGCTTCACGGCGATGTCGATCTGTTTTTTGGTGTGCCGCGTGAAGCCCTCATCGAGCCCCCCCTCCGGTCGCGCCCATGTCATCGGCGCCCGCCCCGCGATCTTGCTCGCCAGGATCACCTTATCGCGGTTCCCCCGCGCCTTGAACCAGTTCCCGATGATGATCTCGGTCTTGCCGTAAGTCTCCGCGGAAGGCGGGATCGCATACATCTCTGCGGTGTCGAAAAAGTCGATCCCCCGCTCGAGCGCGAGGTCCATCTGCGCAAAGGCTTCGTCTTGGGTGTTCTGATTGCCCCAGGTCATAGTGCCGAGGCAGACGGAGGGGACAGTAATGCCGGTGCGGCCAAGCGGGCGACGCTGCATGGCGATCCTTTGCGGAAGCTGATAGAGTCACCTCCCACGCTAGCTCTCCGCCCCGCGGTGTGCAAATCGCCACGCCGTCCGTCGCCGCCGCGAGAAGCTCGCCGGCCGCCAAAGGCCCCGCGCCTGTGTGGTCCATGCTTGAGAGGCTGTCCCGCCGCCGACGCCGCCGGCCGTGCCAATCGCGCTCGATCGCCCGCCGCGCATAGCGATTGTGCCGCGCCGACGCCCGCGCCTGGACGCCGGACGCTTTCGCCGCCGTCAGGATCGCGTCCGAGCGGTCGGGCCGCCGCCGCAGTCGCACCGCATAGGCGTCGGGATTGTCGCAGAGCGACAAATCCATTGCAGCCTCAGAAAAGCTGCTGTGGCCCGCTGCTCCAAGCGTTTCGGATCATGGCCCGCGCTGGCCGGAACCCATGCTGCCTGCTGAAGAGGCGTTTGGGCGAGCGAAGGCGGAGCGCCGTCAAACCGGCAGGCTCCCTTCGGCGGATTTTCGCCAACCATCCTCGCCCGCAGCAGCGCGACTGCTGTCGCAGCCCCCAGCCCGCGACCGACGTCGCGGCCTTTCCCGGCGTCGTCCGCGGCCTCGTCCTCCGGCCAAAGCGACCGGGGCAAAGCGACCGGGGCAAGGCGAACAGCAGAACCATCGCCGGGGCCTTCGTCTCCCGGACCGCCTTCAGGAAAGCCTTCGCGTTCCCCGTCAGCCCATCGGCGATCAGCGCCAGCGCAGCGTGGCGCAGATCCCTCCATTGATTGAAATGCGGCGCCGATGTCACGCGCTCGGTGTGGGCGCGGCGCCCAACCCCGTCGGATAAGCCGCGGCTACTCCCTGCCGAGACAATCCAGTCAAGTCCCAAGGCCCAGCCCGGCCTTCCGGCCTCCCAAGGCGCAGGCGCCCCCCGGGAGCGCACCATGTTGCCGTTTTGTTCCGGAAACCCTCGTCCCGGACTGACGCGCCCTCTTCAGACGCCGGCCACATGCCCAGGCCCAAGCTCCAGGACACCATCGGTTCCCGCCAAGACGAGGAGCAGTCTTCCACTCAACCCGCCTGTAAAGCATAGCCCTCTCATGGTCAGTCAAGAAGACACACGATGCTTTCGTGCGCCGAACTCTCGCGCCCTGACGTGGTACGCTGCGTAGCGTCTCGGCATAATGGACGGCGGGAGCGCCGGTTTCTTCTTACCCATTAAGTTCATCATGGCCTTGCCTCTTCGTCAAGGACACAGAGACGTGACACAGAGACGTGATTCGGACCCGCTCTCCGCCGCGCTGCGCTCTGCCGCATCGGCGACAAGGAGCGCATCGCTCCCCTTTTTTTCGCCATCTCCTATGATTACGGGTCTTCTGGACGAGCCGGGGAGCTTGCTTTCATGATGAGTGTTTCTCGCCGCGCGGCTGTGTTGGGCGCTTTGGCCTTGGCCGGCGGATTGATGATGGCGCAGTGCGGCCAAGTGGCCGACAGTCAGAGCCGCGGGGCCGATGCGCGCCCTGTCGCGCCGCGCCCGTCTTTGACGACCGAGGAGCGCGCTCTGGTTTCGCTGTTTGAGCGCGCAGCGCCTTCGGTCGTGTCTGTCATCGCGGTCGCGCCCAACATGAACATGCTCGGCCGCCAAACCGGAGGCGTCCGCGAAATCGGCGGCGGCTCCGGCTTCGTCTGGGACGAGAACGGCCACATCGTCACAAA
Organism: Caulobacterales bacterium; assembly: GCA_044370335.1. GTDB lineage: Bacteria > Pseudomonadota > Alphaproteobacteria > Caulobacterales > Aquidulcibacteraceae > REEB509. The sequence goes on along the minus strand of JBILVS010000010.1, from coordinate 29,240 downwards.
CTTCCACGTGATCGAGCAGGCGCCCGGCATCCTGATCCGCTTCGCTGACGGCCAAAGCGCCCCGGCCACTGTCGTCGGCGTGGCGCCCAACCAGGACCTCGCCGTCCTCAGGGTCACCGGCGTGAACCTTCCCGCCCCCATCGACATCGGGTCGTCCAACGATCTCCGCGTCGGCCAGCGCGCCTTTGCCATCGGCAACCCTTTCGGCCTCGACCAGACCCTCACCGAGGGCATCATCTCGGCCCTCAACCGCAACCTGCCCACCGAGAACGGCCGCGAAATCGACGCCGTGATTCAAACCGACGCCGCGGTGAACCCGGGCAATTCCGGCGGCCCGCTGCTCGACAGCGCCGGCCGCGTGATCGGCGTCAACACCGCGATTTTCTCGCCCTCCGGCGCGTCAGCGGGCATCGGCTTCGCGATCCCAGTCGATACCGTGAACCGCGTCGTGCCCCAGATCGTGGCCACAGGCCGCGTCGCCGTCGCCGGCATCGGCGTCCAGGTCCTCGATGAGCAGAACGCCGCCCGCCTTGGCGTCGAAGGCCTTGTCGTGATGGGCGTCAGCAATGGCGGCCCCGCCGCCCGCGCGGGCCTCCGCGGCGCCACCCGCGCCGCGGTGCAGGACGTGATTGTGTCCGTGAACGGACAACCGGTGCGCCGCCTTCTGGATATGACCCGCATCGTCGATCAGGTCGGCGTCGGCGGTCAGGTGCGCCTTGTCGTTGAAAACAACGGCCGCCGGCGGGAGGCGACGGTCACTGTGGTGGACATCGGGCAATAAGCCAATTGCCCATACCACCGCCTCAGCCGTCGATTCCCTTCGCCCCGCGTCGTTGGCCCCGCGCAGTTGGCCCCGCGCAGTTGGCATGGATCTGACCAGGACATGGACATCGTCGTCGGAGCGATTGATCGCCTGATGGGGCGGGCCAGGGGCAATCTCCAGCCCGCCCTGCACTCGGAGCTGAAAGGCCTCGCCGCCAACGTCCATGGTCAATTCGCCCGCCAGGACATAGAACATTCGCCAAGCCACTTGATGGCGATGAGGTGTCTCCGCCGTCACAGCCGGCATTGGCTCTGCCAGGATCAAGAGATCCTACCTTCGCAACAGCAGCCAGCTGTCACAGACGCCCCCCAAGCAATAATGCTGCGCCGTCGCAACGCTGACGAGCCGATGCTCGCCATCAGGCGTCCACGTCCGCTTCCAGCGCAAACTCCTGAATGAACTCGCGCCGCGGTTCCACCACGTCGCCCATCAGCTTACTGAACATTTCGTCCGCCTCGTCAGCGTGATCGACCCGCACCTGCAACAACGTGCGAACGTCCGGATCCAGCGTGGTTTCCCAAAGCTGATCGGGGTTCATTTCGCCCAAGCCTTTGTAGCGCTGGATCGAAAGGCCCTTGCGGCCCGCATTCAGCACCGCCTCAAGCAGCGATAACGGTCCGTGCACGGATACACGATCCCCGCCCCGCTCCAGCACCGCAGGCCCGGCGTAAACCTCGCCCAGCGAGGCCGCTCGCTCCTGCAGGCGCCGGGCGTCGGCGGACCCCGTGAGCAGTTGGTCCAGCACCACCCGTTCCGTGACGCCTCGGACAGTCCGCTCAAGGACCAATTCGCGCCCCGGATCAAACCGCGCGCTCCATTGGCCTTCGCCTTCGTCGACGAACGCATTGAGACGCAAAGCCGTCGCCGCCGCGCTCGCTTCCGGCGCTTCCGGCGACAGCGCCCCCGCGATCGCCGCCTGCTCCAGCACCATCGCCGGCGCCCGCGCCTGCAACCGATCGACAAGCGCCCGCACCAGCGACGCTTCCCGCACCAGACGCTTCAAATCTTCGCCCGCCACCTGCGCCCCGTTCGCGGTGCGCAGAATGCCGACGCCCACGCCCTCGTCGATGAGGTAGGACTCCATCTCCGCCTCGTCCTTGAGATAGCGATGCGCCTTGCCCTTGGCCGCCTTGTACAGCGGCGGCTGTGCAATGAACAAATGCCCGCGATCGATCAATTCCGGCATCTGACGATAGAAGAAGGTGAGGATCAGGGTCCGAATATGTGCGCCGTCGACGTCGGCGTCGGTCATGATGACGATCTTGTGGTAACGCAGCTTGTCGAGATTAAAGTCGTCTCGCCCGATCCCGGTGCCGAGCGCGGTGATCAGCGTGCCGATCTCCTGAGACGACAGCATCTTGTCAAAGCGCGCCCGCTCCACGTTCAAGATCTTGCCCCGCAACGGCAGAACCGCCTGGAACTTGCTCTCCCGACCCATCTTCACAGTGCCGCCGGCGGAGTTCCCTTCGACCAGATAAAGCTCCGACTTCGCCGGATCTTTTTCCTGGCAATCGGCCAATTTTCCGGGCAAGGACGAGATATCCAGCGCGCTTTTCCGCCGCGTAAGTTCCCGCGCCTTCCGCGCCGCCTCCCGCGCGGCCGCCGCCTCCACGATCTTGGCCATCACTTGTTTGGCCGGACCCGGATTTTCTTCAAACCACTGCGCTAGGCCCTCATACACAAGGCCTTCCACCACCGGCCGCACTTCCGAGGAGACCAACTTGTCTTTCGTCTGTGAACTGAATTTCGGGTCCGGGACTTTCACCGACAATACGCAGGACAGGCCCTCCCGCGCGTCATCGCCGGTGATGTCGACCTTTTCCTTTTTCGCCATCCCGCTGTCTTGCATATAGGCGTTGACGACCCGTGTCAGCGCCCCGCGGAAGCCCGCCAGGTGCGTGCCGCCGTCCCGCTGCGGAATGTTGTTCGTAAAGCAGAGCACGTTCTCGTGGTAGCCGTCGTTCCACTGCAGCGCGGCTTCCACCACGATCCCGTCTTTGTCGCCCGTGACGTAGACTGTGTCCGGAATAAGCGCCTGCCGCGTGCGATCGAGGTGCTGCACGAAGGCCTTCACCCCGCCTTCATAGAACAGCGCTTCTTCAAAGGGCTCCGCCCCGCGCAGATCCTTGAACACGATCTTCACGCCGCTATTCAGGAACGCGAGCTCCCGGAAGCGGTGTTCCAGCGTCTTGCGGTCAAACTCCACCATCGTGAAGATGCGCGGCGACGGCAGAAACCGCACGCTCGTCCCGCGCCGGCCGCCCGCCTCGCCGCGGATCGCCAGCGCCTCTTCCCGCTCCCCCATGCGGAAGCGCATCCAGTGCTCTTTCCCATCCCGCCAGATCGTGAGGTCCAGCCATTCGGAGAGCGCGTTCACCACCGACACACCCACCCCGTGCAGGCCGCCCGAAACCTTGTAGCTGCCCTGCTCTTCGGTGTTGGCGAATTTGCCCCCCGCGTGCAGCTGGGTCATCACCACTTCCGCGGCCGAAACGCCCTCTTCGGAGTGCATGCCGGTGGGGATGCCGCGGCCGTCGTCGGTGATTTCCGCGCTGCCGTCAGCGTGCAGGATAATCTCCACGTTTTTCGCATAGCCCGCCAAAGCCTCGTCGATGGCGTTGTCCACCACCTCATAGACCATGTGGTGCAGGCCCGAGCCGTCATCGGTGTCGCCGATATACATCCCCGGGCGTTTACGGACAGCGTCCAGACCCTTCAAAACCTTGATGGAGTCTGCGCCGTATTGGGAAGGTGCTGGAGCCGCGGTCATGGGTCTCGAATCGGTTGACTGGATCCCGCAGACTGTAGGGCGTCCAGACCGCCCCGTCTCGCCTTTCCCTCAGCCGGGCCAAGGATTTCCGCCAACTACGGCAGAGCGATCACAGCCGCCTGCCCATCACGCACTTCAAACCGCTGCGCACGGGCCCCGAAGGCCTCAAAAAGCCCCTCATCTGTTCCCGTGAGCCACGCCTGACCAGCCAAAGCGAGCAGCGCGTCATAGAGCGCCGCGCGCCGATCCGCGTCGAGATGCGCCGCCGCCTCATCAATCAGGATTAGCGCCGCGCCTCCCGAAGGGTCCGCTGCGAGCGCCCGCGCCTGCGCCAAGATCAGGCCCAAAAGCAGCGCCTTCTGCTCTCCTGTGGAGCACAGCGCCGCCGGCATCTGCTTGGGTCCATGACGCACGATGAGATCGCTCCGGTGCGGACCAAACAACGTCCGCCCCGCCCGAGCGTCCACGCCCCGACCGTCCCGCAGCGCCCGCCGCGCGGTCTCGGCCAAAGTTTCAAGGCTCTCCCCCCCAAGGGCGCCGGCCTCGAGCGGCCCGTCCAAGGCCACCTCCGCTTTCGGAAATGCCCCCTCCGGCGCATCCGCGATCGCGCCTTGAAGCAACACGAGCGTCGACGCCCGCGCGGCCGCCATCTGCGCGCCCTGCACCGCGAGCGTCTCCTCGAGCCCAGAAAGCCAAGCCGGATCGGCGCCGCGATCATCGGACAGAAGCCGCTGCCGTTCCCGCTGCGCCCGCTCATAGGCCACCGCCGCCGCGCCATGGCCAGGCGTCCGCGCCATAACGAGCCGGTCGAAAAACCGCCGCCGGTCCCCTGCCGAGCCGACAAACAACCGATCCATCGCCGGCGTCACCCACAGCATCCGCGCCGCCTGCGACAGCTCCGCCGCCGTCGCTGCGCGCCCGCTCAACCGCGCGAGCTTCTTAACCCCGCCGTCCGGCGTCCGATCAAGCCCTGCGCCCACCTGCTGCTGGTCCCCATTCTGGATCAGCGTCGCCGAGACGGTCCACAACCGCGCCCGCTCTTCAAGGCCCGCCACCCGCGCCAAATCCTGCGCCGCAGCGCCCCGCAGCGACCGACCCGGAGCGAGCGTGGTCAAGGCTTCCAGAAGATTGGTCTTGCCCGCCCCGTTCGGCCCGTAAAGGCACACGGGCCGCGCATCAAGGCTCAGGCTCGTCGCGGCGTGATTACGGAAATCCGTGAGCGCAAGCCGCGCGCACCAAAGACCGGACGCGCTCACACCCGCAGCGGCATCAGCACGTAAAGCGCCTGCGGATCGGCGCAGTCCCGCACCAGCGTCGGCGAACCCGAATCCGCAAACGCAAAGATTGCGGTCTCGCCCTCGATCTGGCCCGCCACGTCCATCAGATACCGGGCGTTGAACCCGATATCCATGGCCTCGTCGGCGTACTCGCACTCAAGGTCTTCAGTCGCCACGCCCGCGTCCGGGTTGTTGACCGTCAGCGTCAAGGAACCGTCGCTCAGCGCCATCCGCAGCGACCGCGACCGCTCCGCAGACACTGTGGACACCCGATCCACCGCTTCCAGGAACAGCCCGTTGATCACCCGCAGCTCCCGCGGATTGCCCCTCGGAATGACCCGCGCATATTCCGGGAACGACCCGTCGATCAGCTTCGACGTTATGACCGCGTCGTTGATCGCAAACCGGATTTTCTGCGGCGTCACCGCGATCTCCACGCTGTCCGCCGCATCATCCAACAGCCGCCGCAACTCGATGATGGCCTTGCGCGGGATGATTACCCCCGGCATCCCCGGCGACCCGTCCGGCGCCGGCGCCTCCGCCAAGGCCAGCCGGTGCCCGTCCGTCGCCACCGCGCGCAACAGCATGTCCCCGCTCTCGCCCTTCACGGTGTGGACGAAGATCCCGTTGAGATAATAGCGCGTCTCTTCCGTGGAGATCGCAAAGCGAGTCTTGTCCACAAGCCGCTTCAGCTCGGTCGGGTGGATCAGAAACCGCGTCTCAAACCCGTCCGCCGGCATGGTCGGGAAGTCCGCCGCCGGCAGCGCCGGCAGATTCAGCTTCGCCGCCCCGCCGCGCAGAAAAAGCCGCGAGTCCCCATCCTTGACCTCAAGCCCCACCGGCACGCTGTCGGGCAACTTCCGCACGAAGTCGTGCAGATACTGCGCCGGCGCCGACGTCGCCCCCAGCCTCGACACCTCCGCCGCCACCCCTTCGGAAATCTCGATATCCAAATCCGTGGCGGACAGGCGCAACCGATCCGGCTCCGCCGTCAGCAGCACATTGGACAGGATGGGAATGGTGTTCCGCCGCTCGACCACACTTTGCACGTGGCTCAGAGCTTTGAACAAAGCGGCCCGCTCGATCGTCAAACGCATGGGTTCGTCCTGCGAAGGGCCTTCAGGGCCCCGTTCATCCGCCCCGTGATTGACCGAATCTCTTGTTGGTCGCCGACGGGGGCGAAACCGTAGCAGAACGCGCGCGGCGGGCCAGCCTGTTCGCTGGATTTCTGTTCGCCGGATTTCTGTTCGCTGGATTTCCGCCCGATCTTAGGGCTTCTTCTTGATTTGCGCGGTCAGGGCCTCGATGTCGGCCCGGAGCTTCGCGTCTTTCTTCATCAGATCTGGGATCAAGTCGCGGCTGTGGATCACAGTCGTGTGATCCCAGGGCTTGTCCCCAGGCAGCGCAAAACGCTTGCCCAAGTCCGGCAAAGAGCAGGTCGTGTGCACCGTCGCGAGGTACTTTGCGATCTGCCGCGGCCGCCGAGTCGACAGCTGCCGCCCCCGCGCCAGCATCTCCTGCACGGTCAGGCCGAAATAGGCCGCCACCACCTTCTGCACGTGCTGCACGGTGATGCGATGGCCGACCTCGGCGTCCCCGAGCTTACCCCGCAGGGCCTCTTCCGCGAGTTGCACAGTAATGTCCTCCCCCAGAATGCTTGTTTCAACAAGGAGCTGCGCCAAGGCGCCGTCCAGGAGCCGGCCGCTCTCCGTCACCCGCTCCGCAATCATGTCCAACACATCCGCCGACAGACGGAAGTCCGGCGCAAGACGCTGATAATGCGCCATGCGATGGCTCAGGATCGACCGCCGCAGAGCGAAGTCCGGCGCCGTGATCTCGCAAGTCGTGGCGGCCTTCAGTTGCTGCCGCATGCGCTGGTCAAAGCCCAACAGACCGTCCGGGCCATGATCGGCGGTCATCACCACCTGTGCGCCGCCCTTCTGTCGCATGAACAGCAGCGTGTCGAAAAACTCTTCTTCCGTCCGGGTCTTGCCCATAATGCGCTGGACATCGTCCACCAGCAGCAGGTCGGGCTCCCGCATCCCCGCTTTGAACCCGGCGGAATCTTTCTTGGTGTGCAGCATGGCTTGGAATTCTTCGATGAACTCCTGGGCCATCATCTGCCGCACTTTGCGCCGCTGGTCGTGCAGCAGCGTGTCATTGGCGATGGCATGGAGCAGGTGGGTCTTCCCCAGCCCCGGCGCCCCGTGGATCAGCACCACCGGAAACGCCATGCCCAGCCCGCTCGCCGCCATCCGCGCCACAGTGTAGGCGCGGTGATTGCTGGCACCGACGGCGAAGCTGTCAAACGTCATGTCCGGCTTCGGCGGCAGGCCTGCCAGCCCCCCCGCGCTCGACCAAGACTGAGCCGGCGCGCTCGCCGCCGCAGCGCCGACCCCTGCTTGATCCGCGGCTCCCGTCCGGCGCAGCCACTCCCCCGGGGTCTCATCCCGGCTCAGAATGCGAACGCGCTCCGGCGCCCCATGCGCCGCAAGCCGCTTCTCAAACCGCTCGTGACAGTGTCGCTGAACCCAGTCGCGTTGCACGACATTGTCCGCCACCACCACCAGCGCGCCGTTCCACAGCCCACAACACTGCAGGTGCTGCACGTAAGAAAGATACCCGCTCTCCCCCACGTCCGCCCGCACCTCGCGCCGGACCGTTTCAAACAAAACCGCTGCATCGCGGCCGCAAGGGCCACGTTCGGCAAAATCCTCGTATTGGCTCATCGCCCCCGCGACTCCCTGCTTGCATCGCCGCACACCGCAGCTTGTTAGGCAGCCAGCCCCCTGGCTTCGTCGATGCTGACAAGCGTCCTCATTCGTCCCCACAGGGGGCACGCTTCACTGCTTCGTCTCAACGCGAATTTTGTGAAGGCGCACGGAGGATCGCTCGCCAGTGAGGGGAGTTTGGCACGCCGGATCGGCGACGCAAGTCAAAAAAGAACCACCTCGCCGCAACATACCTATTGACAAGCGGTTAACCGGCAACCCGAAGGCGCGCGAAAGGAGATAACTGATTGAAAAGAAACGACAAAAATAGGAGGGCGGCGAACATTAAATATGTATAAAACTTGCCATATCCGGATGTCACAAAATTGTTTACCGTCCTGAAACGGCGGCTTCGGCGCCTCTGGAAATTATCCGTGAACGGACCATTTCGACGACCCAAAAGAAAGCGCCGTCGGTCGACGGCGCGGTTTAAATCATGAGTCGCAGAGGCTGAAAACCGAGGCCCAGAGGCCCCTGGGCCCCGCCCCTTACTTGCTGAGGGCATTCACCCGCTGCGCAAGCCGGCTCACCTTCCGCGACCCGGAGTTTTTGTGCAGCACGCCTTTGCTCACCGCCCGCATGGTTTCAGACTCCGCCGCTTTCAGCGCAGTGGTCGCCGCCGCCGCATCGCCGGACGAGATGGCTTCCTCGACCTTCCGCCAAAAGGTCCGCACGCGCGAGCGGCGCGACTTGTTCACCGCCGTACGGCGGGCGATTTTGCGGATGGCCTTTTCAGCGTTGGGCGTGTTCGCCATGACGGGCTCGAACTTCTATCGCGTGGTGAAAAACAAGAAGGGGGCTTCTAGCGAAGGCCTCCGCGCGCGTCAATCGGAAACCCGCAGCGCCCGATGGTTAACGGTTGGTGAAATGCGCCGGCCGCTTCTCGACGAAGGCCCCCATGCCTTCCTTCTGATCTTCGGTGGCGAACAGGGAGTGAAAGACCCGCCGCTCGAACCGGATTCCCTCTGACAGACCCACCTCAAACGCGCGGTTCACCGCCTCTTTGCAGACCATGGCCGCCGTCAAGGAATAGCCCGCGATCGTCGTCGCCGCCGCCAGCGCCTCCTCCACAAGAGCCTCCGCCGGCACGACCCGCGCCGCAAGCCCACAGCGCTCGGCCTCCGCCGCGTCCATCATCCGCCCCGTGAGGCAGAGATCCATGGCCTTGGCCTTACCCACCGCCCGGGTCAGACGCTGCGTGCCCCCCGACCCCGGAATGACCCCGAGCTTGATCTCCGGCTGGCCGAACTTCGCCGTCTCCGCCGCGATGATGAAGTCGCACATCATGGCAATCTCGCAGCCCCCGCCGAGGGCGAATCCCGAGACGGCCGCAATCGTCGGCTTCCGGCACCGCTCCAGCCGTGTCCAGCTCCCCAGGAAATCCCCGTGATAGACGTCGATGAACGATTTCGACGCCATCTCCTTGATGTCGGCGCCCGCCGCGAAGGCCTTCTCAGACCCCGTGATGACGATGGCCCCTATCCCCGGATCGGCCTCAAAAAGGTCCAACTGGGCGTTCAGCTCGGAAATCAACTGGCTGTTCAGGGCGTTCAGCGCCTGCGGCCGGTTCAGCCGGATCAGCCCAACTTTATCCCGTGTCTCAACCAGAATGCACTCATAGGCCATGGGCGCGCCTCCCGTCTTTTGTGTTGGTGGTTGGCGACGTGCTTAGCGCCCTCCGCGGGCGTGTCCAGCGCCTGTTAATCCAGCGCCTGCGAGGCGGGGCTGGAGATCACTTCCACCAGAAGCGTCACTCGCCCGTCCGCCGCCCCTTCCGCGAAGGGCCGCACCAGCAGCAGATCGCGCCCCCGCGCATAGGTCAGCGCCTCGTCCTGCCGCTCCGCCGGCGCCCAGCCGAGCTGCGGCAGGGTCTCCGCGTAAAAGCCAAGCGCCGCTTCCGCAGGCCCTTCCGCGCTGACGAGATAAAGAAGGTGCTGCCCCCCCGCGGTCTCCGGCTCGACCGCCGAAGCCGTCAGCGCAACCGCCCCCTGCGGCAGGGGCACATCCGGCGCGCCCTCCAGAAAAGGCGTCTGCGCCGCCGCTGTCCCCGCCAGCGTCAACGCTGCAACGACCATGCTCCGCATCCTGGCCCCCTTACCGTTGGCAGTCGCCGCAATAAAACGTCGACCGCCCTGCCTGAACGATCCGTCGAACGATCCCCCCACAACCGGGCGAGGGGCAGGCTTCCCCCTCCCGATCATAAACCCGGAAGCCGTGCTGGAAATACCCCAAAGCCCCGTCCGCTTGGGCGTAGTCCTTGAGCGACGATCCCCCCGCGACGATCGCCTCCTCCAGAACCTGCCGGATCGCCGTCGCCAGCGCCTCCAGTCGCGCCACAGCGATGCGGCCCGCCGCGCGCTTGGGGCTGATCCCCACCCGGTGCAGCGCCTCGCAGACATAGATATTGCCCAAGCCCGCCACGAGCCGCTGGTCCAAGAGGCTCGCCTTCACGTTCTGCGTGCGGCCTTCAAACACCGAAGCCAGGTGCGCGCCCGAAAACCCGTTGCCCAAGGGCTCCGGCCCCATCGCCGCAAACGGCCCCGCCCGCTCCCAATCCCCAGGCAGAAGATCCATGAACCCAAACCGTCGCGGGTCATTGTATTCCACCAGCACGCCCCCCTCGATAGCGAACACGATATGGGTGTGGGTCGGGTGCGGCGGCGCGGCGTAATAGAAGTCTCCCGGCCGCCGCTGTCCCTCCGGCGCGATCACCGTGAACCGCCCGCTCATGCCGAGATGAGCCATCAGCGCCTCGCCCGTGTCGAGCGGCGCGATCAGGTATTTCCCCCGCCGGGCCAGAGGCCCGATCCGCGCCCCCGCCAGCCGGTCCGCAAAACGGTCCGGCAAAGGAAACCGCAAATCCGGGCGCCGCGCCTCCGCCGAAAGGATGCGCCGTCCCTCCAAAACCGGCGCGAGCCCGCGCCGCACCGTTTCAACCTCAGGCAGCTCAGGCATGGAGAAACTGCCGCATCAACCGCATGTCCATGGAACCTTGTGTAGCCTCGCAGGCCCGACAGGACTATGGGTCCTTTCATGACCGACGACACCGCCTCTTTTGGCTTTGAAGATGTGCCCCGCGCCGAAAAGGCGAGCCGCGTCCGCAGCGTGTTCGACCGCGTGGCCAGCCGCTACGACCTGATGAACGACGCCATGAGCGCGGGCCTCCACCGCGTCTGGAAGGACATTGCCGCCGCGAAACTCAACCCTCAACCGGGCGAGCGCATCCTGGATGTCGCCGGCGGCACCGGCGACATCGCCCGCCGGCTCAAAAAGCGCGCCGCCGCCGCCCAAGGCCGCCGCGGTGGTCCTGCGGCTGAGATCATCGTCTCAGACATCAACACCGAAATGCTCGCCGCCGGCCGCGCCAAGGGCGAAGACGGCTTCGCCTGGATCGCCGCGGACGCCGAGCGCCTGCCCTTCGCCTCGGGCTCCTTCGACGCCGTGATCATCGCCTACGGGATCCGCAATGTCACAAACATTGACAGAGCCTTGATGGAGATGCGGCGTGTATTGAAACCAGGCGGACGATTTTATTGTCTGGAATTCTCCCGTTTGGCGATTGCCCCTTTAAGACCGGCGTACGACGCCTATTCCTTTCATGCGATCCCGGCGATCGGTAAACTTCTGGCAGGAGATGCGGCGGCTTACACATATTTGGTGGAATCCATCCGCAGATTTCCAGATCAGGAACATTTCGCCGGCATGATCCGCGACGCGGGCTTCTCCCGCGTGGGATTTGACAACCTGGCCGGAGGCGTCTGCGCCCTCCATCGCGGCTGGGCGGTCTGAAGGCGGAACTGAAGGGCTGATGCTTTCCTGGATTGGGCACATTTGGCGGCTGGGGCGCGTCGCGGGAACGCTGGCGAGCTACGACGCCCTTTTACCCAAGGAATATACCGACCGCTTCCCGCCTTTCTGGCGGCTGTTTCGCGCCGCTGTGGCCTTCCCGAGCGACCTGCTCGACTTTATTCAGGAAGCTCCGATCCGCCTCTGGTACGCCCTTCGCGGCCAGCGCATGCCCCCCCGCCGCCGCAAGCCCTTGGGTAAGCGCCTCGCCGCCGCCTTTGAGCGCCTCGGCCCCGCCTATGTAAAGCTTGGCCAGTTCCTCGCCACCCGCCCCGACATGATCGGCGTCACCGCCGCCCAGGATCTGGGTCGCCTCAAGGATCGCCTCCCGCCATTTTCCCGCGAACAGGCCCTGGACACGATCAACGCCGAACTCGGCGGCACCGAAAGCCTCTTCGGCTCCATCTCCGAAGCCATGGCGGCGGCCTCCATCGCCCAGGTCCACCAAGCCATCAAACCCCGCCGGGGCGTGATGGCGGTGAAGATCCTTCGCCCCCGCATCGAGAAAAAGCTGCAGCGGGAAATGGCCGCCCTGCGCTTCGCCGCCCAAGCCATTGAGCTCTTCTCCCCGTCTTCCCGGCGGCTTGAGCCCCTCGCCTTCGTCGACACCGTCTCGAGCGCCATGGAGCGAGAGCTGGACCTCCGCCTCGAGGCCGGCGCCGCTGCCGAATTCAAAGAGGTGGCAGAAGCCGAGGGCCTGCTTCACGTTCCGTCCATCGACTGGAGCCTGTCGGCCAAGCGGGTTTTGACGATCGACTGGATCGAGGGCGTCCCCCTCACCGACAACGACGCCCTTGACGCCGCCGGCGCGGACCGCCCCGCGCTGGCCATCGCCGTCACCCGCGGCTTCCTCGCCGCCGCCCTCGACCACGGCTTTTTCCATGCCGACATGCACGAGGGGAACCTGATCTACGGCAAGGACGGCAAGCTCTGGGTCGTCGATTTCGGCATCATGGGCCGCATCGGCGAGAAGGAGCGGCGCTATCTGGCCGAGATCCTCTATGGCTTCCTTCGCCGCGATTACCGCCGAGTCGCCGAGGTTCACGCCGAGGCCGGCTATGTCCCGGAGCGTTTCACGGTCGAAGAGTTCGGCCAAGCGCTCCGCGCCATCGGCGAGCCGATTTTCGGCAAACCCGCCGACGGCATCTCCATGTCGAAGCTGCTCCTGCAGCTGTTTGACGTAACCCACCTCTTCGGGATGCATCTGCGGCCCGAACTGGTCCTGCTGCAGAAGACAATGGTGCAGGTCGAAGGCGTCGCCCGCAATCTCGACCCCAAACACGATATGTGGGCCGCCGCTCGCCCCATCGTCGAGCGCTGGGTTCGTCGCGAGCTTGGGCCCCAAGGCGTCACCCGCCGGGGCTTGGGTGAGGCCATGGACGCGCTTCAGGTCGTCCGCCACCTGCCGCAGACGGTGAAAGCCCTGCAAAGCGCCGCAGACGCCATCCGCTCCGGCCCGCCCCCGGCTGAGCGCCTGCCCTTCCAATGGCGTGCGTTTTGGATCGGCCTGGGCGTTGGCGTTTTGGTGATGCTGGTGCTCGCCTCCATCGGCGGCCAGGAGATCGTGTTGCAGAGCCCGATTGCGGGCGCAAACTGACAACCGCCCGGCGCTATGCTAGGCCTATGATTAGATGCTGACGCCTCCTGCCGATGTTCAAGCCCTGATCGGCGAAGAAGTCGTCGGCGGCTTTTTCCCCAAACCCGGAAACTGTGGTGGCGGCCGCAGTCCGCGGCCAGGTCGCAGCCCTTGGGGGCCCTGCGCGCGTCCTTGGACGAGGCGGAAGCGGACTACCGCAAAAATAGCGGCGTTTAGCGCTTGGCCTTCCTGAACGACAGGAGCGACCGTCTGAAATCCCTGCAAAAGTGAGCCTGCGGCAGGAGCGGACCCGCGGGGCGCAGCGCGATCTTCTTGAAATCGAGGACGATCTCCTGTCCGAGACCGACCCCGCCGTCGCCCTCCAACTCCCTCGCCGCATCGCAGCCCGATTTGAGGGGCTTTGGTCGTTCCCTGACACAGGCGTGGCCAGAGACGATTTGAGCGATGGCCGCCGCCTCGCGCCCGTCCTGCCCTGCGCCATCATCTGCCAAGCGACCCGGTCTGAAGTCCTCATCCTCCGCGTCGTCCTCAGCGCCAGCGACCTTCCCGCGCCGCCCCTTGCCGACCAATCCCCTTTAACCCAGCCGCTTTCCCCCTGCCGCGGCAAGGCCTATACAAACCAAAGCATGACCCGCGACAAGCGCATCCTTCTGATCATCGGCGGCGGCATCGCCGCCTATAAGAGCCTGCTGCTGATCCGGCTCCTCGCTCAGAGGGGGATCAAGACCCGCGCGATCCTGACCAAGGCGGGCGCGGAGTTCGTCACGCCCCTGTCGGTCGCGTCCCTGACCGAGGACAAGGTCTATCAAGACCTCTTCAGCCTCACCGATGAGGCCGAAATGGGCCACATCGAGCTCTCAAGGCAGGCGGACCTGATCGTCGTCGCCCCCGCCACGGCCGACCTCATGGCCAAGGCCGCCAACGGTTTGGCGTCGGACCTCGCCTCCACCGCCCTTCTCGCCACAGACAAGCCCGTCCTGATGGCCCCGGCGATGAACGTGCGCATGTGGCTGCACCCCGCCACCCAGCGCAACCTCGCCCGGCTCAAGGCCGACGGCGTCCGCTTTGTCGAGCCTGCCGAAGGGCCCATGGCCTGCGGCGAGTTCGGCGTCGGGCGACTGGCGGAACCCGAAACCATCGCCGCCGCCATCGAGGCCTTCTACGCTGAGGGTTGCGCACCACAGCTCCTGCACGGCAAGCGCATCATCGTCACCGCCGGCCCGACGATCGAGCCGCTTGATCCTGTGCGGTTCCTCTCCAACCGCTCCTCCGGCAAGCAGGGCTACGCCATCGCAGCGAGCCTCGCCCGCCTCGGCGCCGATGTCCGGCTCGTCTCCGGCCCCGTGGCCCTTGATGCGCCTGCGGGCGTGACGGTGACCCGGGTCGAAACCGCCCGGGAAATGCTTGCCGCTTGCGAAAAGGCCCTCCCCGCTGACGCCGCCGTCTGCGTCGCCGCCGTGGCCGACTGGCGTCCCGAAGACCCCGCCAGCCGCAAAATCAAGAAAGACAAGACCGCCGCCCCCCCGCCGCTGGCCCTGGTCGAAAACCCCGACATCCTGGCGACCCTATCGCAGAAAGGGAGAAACCGCCCGCGCCTCGTCATCGGCTTCGCCGCCGAGACCGACAATGTGGAAACCCACGCCAAGGCCAAGATCGCCAAGAAGGGCTGCGACTGGATCGTCGCCAATGATGTCTCCGGCGACGTCATGGGCGGGGAGACCAACACTGTTCTTCTCATCCGTGGCGACGACGTCGAAGCCTGGCCTTCAATGCCCAAGGCCGCCGTAGCGGACAAGCTGGCCGAAGCCATCGCCCGCGCCTTGACCGCCAAGGTCCGCGCCTAACAAGCGCCTAAGGCTGGTGGCCCCGCATAAACAGCGCCGCACACGCCCTGGCATACCGCCGCCGCTCCGCCTCCGGCGTCGGCCCCACCCCAAGCTCGATCCGATAGACGATCTGCCCCTGCACCATGGCGAGGAACTGCTCCGCCGCCATCTCAGGCTCGGGACACGCGATGACGCCCCGCGCCGCCTCCCGCTTGAGCCGCTCCGCGAGATCCAGCGTCAACCGCCGCACCGCGTTCTCGTAAAAGAGCTTGGGCAGCGCAGGATGCTTGCGCACGCCTTCCCCCAGCATGACCGCATGCAGCGCCGCCACCTCATCGGAGGTGATCATGCTCACAAAGTCCGCCCCAAGCTGCGCCAGCGCAGACTCCAGATCCCCCCCACTGTCGACGGACACGAAAGCCCCGTCGAACAGCGCCGCGCACCCCGCACTGATGGCCGCGACAAACACCTCTTCTTTGCCGTTGGGGAAGTGGGAATAGACCGTCACCTTCGAGACGCCCGCTTCCGCCGCGATCGCCTCCACGCTCACCCGGTCGAACGGCTGGCCCATGAACAGCAGGCGCGCCGCCTCCACGATGGCGGTGCGTTTGCCGTCGTCTTTCGGACGGCCGCGGGAAATCGGTCCGTTCGCTTTTGACATACTGTACCGTACAGTTTAAATCCAAATAACGATACTGAACGTACCAGTATGTGAATGTTGGCATCAAGGGGGCCGTCCACCAGGGGCGGAACGATCATAGAGAGGGGAGAGGCTGATGCTGGGCGTCGCCTTGAAAATGCTGATGGGCGACCGGGTGAAATACCTCGGCCTCGTTTTCGGGATCGGGTTCGCCACCCTGCTGATGACCCAGCAGGTGTCGATCTTCATCGGGTTGCTGACGTGGGGCGCCAACGCCGTCCGCGACGTCCGCGAGGCCGAGGTCTGGGTCATGGACCCCCGCGTCCGTCAGCCGGACGAAGGCCTCGCCCTGAACGATCAACAGCTTTACCGGGTCCGCGGGGTCGAAGGCGTCCAGTGGGCGGTCCCCTATTTCCGCTCGACCGCCACCCTTAAAACCGTCGAAGGCCAAATCGCCGCCGTCACCCTCATCGGCGTCGACAATCAGAGTATGATCGGCCTGCCGCCGGAGAACCGCGCCGAAGCCGCCCAAGCCATCCGCGGCCGCAACGCCGTCATCCTCGACCGCGACGGCCTGCGCCTCATCTGGTCCGACGGCCGCAATCCCATCGGCCAAGTCGCCGAAATCAACGATAACCGCATCGTTGTCACGGGCCTTACCAACGCTTTGCCCACCTTCGCAGGCCTTCCCGTGGCCTACATGAAATACACCGACGCGATCTCCATGACCCCGCCCGAGCGCAACAAGCTCTCCTTTGTTCTGGTCCACCCTGAGGATGGCGTCACCGCCGCCCAGCTCGCCGAACGCATTGAACAGGAGACCGGCCTCAAGGCCCTCACCAGGGATGAGTTCGCCTGGGCCGGCGTCAACTTCATCATTGAAAACACCGGCATCCCGATTTCCTTCGGCGTCGCCATAGCCCTGGGCGTCATCGTCGCCGTGGTCATCACCGCCCTGACGCTGGCGATGTTCATCGCCGAAAACCTCAAAACCTTCGGGGCGCTGAAAGCCATCGGCGTCACCAACTGGCAGATCATAGGCATGGTCCTGGCCCAAGCCTGGCTTGTGGGTCTGATCGGCTTCGGCTTAGGCATCGGCGGCACGGCGGCCTTCCTCGCCCAGTCCGCCAACAACCCATCCTTGGAAGGCTTTGACATGCACTGGCAGGTCATCGCCGGCGCCGCCGCCGTGATCTTTGTGATCGTCACGCTCTCCGCCCTGATCAGCGTCCGCCGCGTGCTCCGCATGGACCCCGCCATCGTGTTTCGGAGCTGAGACGACCATGGTTGCTTCCTCTTCCCCCTATGCCGCGAGCGCCCGCGGGGTCGTCATGGAGTTCGCCTCCGGCGCCGACCGCATCCGCGTCCTCCATGGCGTCGATATGAACCTGCCTTACGGCCGCATGACCTTCCTCATCGGTCCTTCGGGGTCGGGCAAAACCACCATGCTCTCGATCCTGTCGGGCACCCTGACCCCCACCGAGGGCGCAGTCGAAGTCATGGGCAAGCGGCTGGATAAGCTCAGCGCCGGCGCGCTGGTGAAGTTCCGCCGCCGCAGCATCGGCTTCATTTTCCAGCAATATAACCTGATCACGACCCTCACCGCCGCCGAAAACGCCGCGATCCCCCTTATCGCTGACGGCGTCTCCTGGGATAAGGCCGCCAAGCAAGCCAAAGAGCTTCTCGGCCAGCTCGGCCTCGGCGACCACACCCACAAACTGCCCCGCCAACTCTCCGGCGGCCAGCAGCAGCGCGTGGCGATCGCTCGCGCACTGGTCCACAAGCCTGCCCTTGTCGTGTGCGACGAACCCACCGCCGCCCTCGACGCCGCCGCAGGCCAGGCCGTGATGCAGCTTCTCGTCGAAGCCGCCAAAGACCCCGAGCGGGCCGTCCTGGTCGTCACCCATGACGACCGGATCTACCGCTACGCCGACAGCATCATTTCTATCGAAGACGGACGCATCCAAGGCGCCCCGCAGGAGCATGTGCAATGAAACCCAGCATCCGGATGGTGGGCCGCGCGGCCCTTCCCCTAGCCGCCATCGCCTTGATCGGCTTTGCCGTCGTCACCGCCCAGCGCGATGACGCCGGCGCCCAGCAGACCCCTGTGGCCGATCCCTCCCAACCGCCGGAGCGCCTTGGGGCTGTAGTCGCCGCTGTCGGCGTGGTGGAACCCAACAGCGAGGTCATCGCCGTCGCCACCGAACTTCCCGGCGTCGTCCGCGAAGTTCTGGCCCGCCCCGGCGACACGGTGGAGGCCGGCGCGCCGCTCTTCCGCCTCGACAGCCGCAGCCTCGATGCGCAGATCGCCGCCGCCCGCGCGTCTGTCGCTGTCGCTCAGGTTGAAGCCCGTGACGCCGCAGCCCGCCTCGGTCTTTACACCCAAGCCGGCGACACCCCCGCCATCTCCACCGATGAGCGCGACCGCGCCCGCTTCGCTGCGGATCGCGCCCAGGCCTCTCTCGCCCTCGCCCGCGCCGATCTGAACCGCCTGGAAACCGAGCGCGCCCGTTTGACCGTCCGCGCCCCGATCGCCGGCGAAATCCTAGCGGTGAATATCCGCGTTGGCGAATACGCCGCCGCCGGTCCCTTGGAAGATCCCCTCATCGCCATGGGCGACACCTCGCCCCTGCACGTTCGTGTCCAGATCGACGAAGAAGACGCCGCCCGCGTCGCGATGGGAGCGGCGGCGGAAGGTTCGCTCCGCGGAGCAGGCGCGGCCATAGCGCCCCTCACCTTTGTCCGATTTGAGCCTCAGGCCGTGCCGAAGCAGAACCTCAACGGCGGCGCCGAGCGCGTCGACACCCGCGTCGTCGAAGCGATCTACGCCATGGAGCGGGGGACCCTTCCGGCCTTTGTCGGCCAGCAAATGGACGTCTATGTCCAGGCCGCGCCCTTTGGCCAAGCCGCCGGGGCGCCCTGATGCGCCGCCTATCGCTCCTCGCCGCCGCCGCTCTGAGCGTCACAGCCTGCGCCACCGCAAGCGCGCCCACCCAGCCCGCCCCCGGGGCGCCGGAGGCCTGGACCTTCCTCGGTCCGCAGGCCGCCGCCGCGCAGAACCCTTGGTGGCGGCAGATCTTCGCCGATCCCGCCCTCGCCGCCCTTGCCGAAGAGGCCGGACAAACGCCCTCGGTGGAAGCAGCGCGCGCCCGCCGGGAAGCCGCCGAGGCCCGGCTGCAGGCCGCCTTTTCGGCCCTCTTCCCCTCGGTCAGCGTCGGCCTCGAAGTCTCCGGCCGCGCCGACGACGCCGATGAGACCAATGCCTCCAGCGCCAGCGCGACGGTCGGCTACAGCCGAAATCTTGCGGGCGCTGAACGATTGCGGGAAGCCGCCGCCGCCGCCCGGCTTGAAGCCGCCGACGCGTCCCTTGCCGCAGCCCGCCTCGACGCCCGCGTGACCGCCGCGCGCCTGATCGCGACTGCGCTTTCCGCCGAGACCCAGGAAGCCGCCGCCCGCCGCAGCCTCGCCGCGGCGCAGGAGAGCCTCAACCTCGCCGAGACCCGCAGTCGCGCCGGCCTGGACAATGCGCTGGCCGTCGCCCAGGCCCGCACCGCTCGCGACCGTGCCGCGGCTCTGCTGCCGCCTCTGACGCAGGCGCGCCTGCAGGCCCGCTTGGGCCTCGAAGCCCTGTTGGCCCGCCCCTTGGGCGCCCAATCCTTGAGCGCCGCAGAGCCCTTCGCCCTGGCGCAGCCGCCCTTTGTGGAGGCCCCAGCGACGGTCCTCGCCCGCCGCCCGGACCTTCGCCTCGCCCTTGCCGCCCTGGCCGTGGCCGACCGCGAAGCCGCCGCGGCCGAGGCCGATCGCTGGCCCACGCTCTCGATTGCAGCGGTCTTCAGCGTCACCCAATCCGACATTCCTCCCCACGGCGCCGCTGCGACCCTGACGGGGAGCCTGCTGCAGCCGATCTTCGACGCCGGCCGCCGCGAGGCCTTGTCCGAAGCGGCGCAAGCCGAGGCCGAGGCCGCTGAAGCGGACTATCGCCGCGCGGTCGCGAACGCCGTCGGCGATGTGGAGACGAGCCTCGTGCGCCTGCGCGAAACCCGCGCCGCCCGAGACGGCCAGGCCGCTGTCGTGGCCTCCGCACAAGAGCAATCCGACCTCGCCCGCAGCCGCTACGCCTCCGGGCTGACTAGCTTTCTAAACGTAACCATAGCGGACGCCGCGCTCGCCGAAGCCGAGCTTGGCTTGGCCCAGGCCGACGGCGCAGTTCTGGAGGCCCAGATCCTGTTGGCCAATTCCCTCGGCCTCGGCGCGGACTTCTAAACCCTTTCCACCCGGCGGGACCTTCGGCTACGGTTGCTCAAAATCGCCGGATGATCCGAGGGGACTGCCGTCTATGAAACAGCTTTGGCTTGCCGCGTGCGCCGTTGTCGTCAGCGTCGCAGCACCTGTCGCTCTTGCCCAAGTGGCGCTCCAACCGGGCGTGTCCGCGCAGGGTGAGCTGCAGCAGGGCGACGGCCGCCTCCAAAGCGGCGAGTACCGCGACGAATACACTGTTCAGGTCCAGGCGGGAGCGGTCATCACCGCCGCCATGGATTCTGACCAGTTCGATCCGTACCTGATGATCCGTGGTCCCGGCGTCACCCAGGACAATGACGACGCCCCCGGCCGCGGCCGCAATGCGCATTTGTCGGTCGTGGCCCCGCAGGCAGGCGCCTACAACGTCATCGCCACCAGCTTCCAGCCGGGCGAACGCGGTGCTTATCGCCTCCAAGTGGATGTGAACGGCCCCGGCGCGGCTCCCGTCGCGGCCTTGGCCACCCCTATGGCGGCGACCCGGATCGGCCTCGATCGCGCCGTGACCGGCCAACTCGCCGCGTCCGACCCGACCCTGCCCAACGGCGCCCATGTCGACGCCTACCAGATCGAAGGTCGCGCCGGACAAAGGCTCGAAATCAGCCTCGCCTCCGCCGCCCTGGACCCCCTCGTGATCATTGACGGGCCCGGCCTGAACGCCGTCAACGACGACGACATGGAGACCGGCAGCACCAACAGCCGCCTCGTCGTGACCTTGCCCGAAGCCGGCCTCTATACGATCCGCGCCTCGAGCTACGCCCCCGGCGAGCGGGGCAATTACCAATTGACCGTCCGCGACGCCGGCGCCCAGCCCGTGCTGACACCAGCCTCGGCCATGGCCCAGACAGGCGTAGGCCCCGTCCTGACCTTGGGCGCTGTTTCCCAGGGCGTGCTGGAACAGGGCGATGCGGCTCTGATCTCCGGCGAATTCACCGACCGCTATCAGTTCCAAGGCGTCGCCGGCCAACGGGTGCGCATCACCATGACCGCCCAGGACGTGGACGCTTACCTGATCTTGATCGGCCCCAACGGCTCCCAGGAAGAGAACGACGACGCCGCTGTCGGCGTTACCGACAGCCGGCTCGATGCGATCCTCAGCCAGGATGGCACCTACACCATCATCGCCACGACCTACCGCCCCGGCGAAGCCGGCGCCTATGCGGTGTCGGTGGTGGATTTGAGCCGCGCCAGCCAAACCCCGGTCGTGGCCGCCGCCCCCGCTCCCTCTCAAAGCCAGGCGACCGCCTCCGGCGACGCCACGTTGGCCCCCGACCGCCCCGCCAGCGGCCGACTCGCCACCGGCGACCAGCGCCTCCGGTCCGGCGAATTCATGGACACTTACCGCTTTGAAGGCCGCCGCGGCCAGCGGGCCACCGTCACGCTGACCTCGAGCGAGTTCGACCCCTACCTGATGATGGTCCAGCCCGACGGCCGCCAGATTGAGAACGATGACCGGGGCGACGGCTCCCTGAACAGCCAGATCGTCCAAGTGCTCCCCGCCGACGGCATCTACGAAGTAACGGTCACGAGCTACCAACCTGGCGAAACCGGCGGCTATTCCCTCACCGTGGGCTTTGAGGCCACCGGGGTGGCGGTGAACCAGCAGCGCAATGACAGCCGCATCTTTGGCGTTCTTGTCGGCATTTCTGATTATGCAGGGACCGCAAACAACCTCGAATTCACCGCCGAAGACGCTGTGAAACTGGGCGAAACCCTGGAACTTCGCGGCGTGCTTGCGCCGGGCAGTGTCGTGCTGACCGAGGCCGAAGCCACGACCGCGCGCGTCCGCCAGGCCTTCCAACAGGTCGCCGCTCTTGCAGGCCCCAACGACACGTTCCTGTTTTTCTTCTCCGGCCATGGCGTCCAAAACCGCAGCCAGCCAAGCCCCACAGAGCCGGACGGCTATGAAGAGGCGATCGTGCTCCGCGATGGCGAGATTTCCGACAATGAGTTAGCCCAGTGGTTCGGCGGTGTGCGGTCACGGGTGGCGCTGCTTGCCATCGACGCCTGCTTCGCCGGCGGCTTTGCCCGCGATGTGGTCAGCCGGCCGAACGTCATGGGCCTGTTCTCTTCCGAAGAGGACCTGACCAGTTCTGTGGCCGAGAAATTCCGCGCCGGCGGGTACCTGTCGTATTTCCTCCGCAACGGCCTGGCCGGCGACAGCGATGCAGACGGCGATGAAATCATCACGGCGGGCGAGTTGTCGGCCTATCTTCGGCGGGAGTTCGCCAGCCAAGTCACCGACATTGAGGCCACCACGACAGAAGGCCAAAGGAACTATCAGTTCCTCGTCATCGATCGCGGCGGCGTCAAAATCGACGACGAAGTGGTGGCCTTGCGGTCTTGAGCGCGGAGGCTCAAGCCGCGCCGCGCCGCACGCCGAAGATGCGGATGTCGACAAGGTCTTTGAACGCGACCCCGTAGCCGCGATCAATGGTGTTCATCACCCGTCCCTCGACGCGATGTCCTTCAAAAGCGACCTGCACCATGTCGCCGGTGCGGTTCATGAGAAAGTTCTGGAACGGACGGAACAGGCAGCCGCCCTCGCTGACATTGAGGATCATGCCCTCGACTTCAATGTCTCGCGGAAGCAGCACGAGGCCGCCGATCAGGCGCACATCGTAACGCTTGTGCTCCGCAACGCGCTTGGGCCGGAACGGATTCGTCAACAGCTTTCCCATCGATCATTCTCCCACGGCCGTGGCCCGAACCGGCGGTGCTGATTGGAGCGCCTTGGCGGTTTCTGCAGCGACCTTCTCAGTCCGCTCTGCGATCCGCTGGTTGGCGCTGAGATGCTGCTCAAGCCGGTCAATCTTCACATCGAGAAGCGCTTTGGTTTGGTCGAGCGTTGAGTTCAGACGCTCGACGCCTCCTTTTGCCACGATCTCGCCGCTGTCCATCAGTTCGTCGATCCGTTTCACAAGCATATCCATGCTGGCGATGACCTGACGCTGCGCCTTGGAGATGGCGACCGCGCTTCGGGTCTCGTCGCGCCGCTGCTCGTCCATGCGCCGCAGCACCTGG
This sequence comes from Caulobacterales bacterium, assembly GCA_044370335.1. Classification (GTDB taxonomy): domain Bacteria; phylum Pseudomonadota; class Alphaproteobacteria; order Caulobacterales; family Aquidulcibacteraceae; genus REEB509. The sequence continues at coordinate 6,370 of JBILVS010000010.1, read as the reverse complement.
CGCGACAGCTGCTGGGTGGCGAGCATCGCGCGCTCCAACTGTTTGCCCTTCTCCTCGCTGACGCCTTTGCCCAGCGTCGGCGCGCCGCTTCCTTTGCGCTGGCCCATCGCCTGCGACAACTTCGCCATAAGCGCTCGCGCGCCCGTCTCGTTGGGGTCTTCGGGCATGGCTTGCGCTGGCATCGGGAACGGCGGCGCCATGATCGCCTGCTGCTTCTGCGCGGGCGTCAAAGCAGGGGTCGCCGCCGGAGCCCCGACCGGGGGTGGTTCGCGCCGCATCCGACCGATCATGACCGGCGCGGCATCTCCCGCTTGAGCCGCCTGCGCCGCCGGGTGATGCAGCCCAGTGCCCACAGCGCCCATCGGAATTTCTGGACCCTGAGAAATCCGGAAGGCGAGATCCTGCATCACCGTCCGCGTCTCTTCCGCCGACCGCGACGCCGCCTCGATGGCGTTCACGATCCGCAGGTTCTGATCGCTCGACTCCTGGTTCATCGTCGAAAGCTGCGCCGCGAGATCCCGCTGCGACCGCGCCAGCCCTTTCAACACCTCACCCAGCGCCGTCCGGCTGTCCGCCTCCGCCGACTGGCGCAGACTGGTCGCCAACGCGAACATCGTCGCGTTCATATCCGAAAGCAGACGATTGGTTTCCTGGCTTTGCTGCTCATTGCGCTTGAGCTGCTCAAGCAGCGCCGCAGAATCCTCGGTGACAGAGAGCGCGTTCGGCGCATAGGTCGGCGCGTGAGCCGGCCAGTGCGCCGCCGCCGGCGCATGGTCGGCCTCATGGTCAGCCATTTCAAGGTGTGCAAGATCGATGAGGCACGCCTCAAACTCGTTGCGCACCGCCTTCATCGCGCTGACCATAAAGCGGTCAAGCACGCCCACCACCATGGAGAACATAAGGCCGAACAAAGACGACGAAAAGCCGACCGACATGCCGTGCAGAGGCTTCTTCATCCCTTCGATCATGGCGTTGAAGCCGCCGCCGCCGTCGCCGCCAAGACTGCCGATCAATTCGCCAACGGACGAAACTGTTTTCATGAGGCCCATGAAGGCCCCCAGCAACCCTAGGAACACCAGCAGGCCGCCGAAATAGCCCATTGTGGCTTGGGCGTCCTTGATGCGGTGGTCGACATCGCCCACCAGGATGTGGATGGTTTCCGTCGGCAGCTGCCCCTTGTTTCGGGCCAGCAATTCTTCCGTAACGAGGCGATAGCCGTAACCGAGAAGCTTCGGCTTTTTGAACACCGTCGCCGGCCTATCAACCACGTCTAGCGTTGGTCGGGGGTCTCCAAAGTCAATACGCAGCGCGTCCAGCGCCTTCTTCTCGTTCCGCATTTGCAGAACGATGGAAATGCTGATCCCGGAAGCCAGCAGGAACACCCCGACGATCGTCAGGTTCAAGGCGGCCTTCGCCATGATCCCTTCGACAACGAAATCGTGTGCGTAGATTCCGAGGCCCGCCAAGCCAATCAGAAAGACCGCTTGACGGATAATCGCTTCCTGGATCTTTCCGTTCAGATCGACCCGCGGCCCGAGCTTGGCCTGCATCAGCGCCGCGCGCCCTTGCTGCGCCGGCGACTGTGAATCCTCCTCTGACCAGCCCACGGGCAGCTTCCGCGCACCGTTGCCCGCCGGTCGCGGATTCGCTCCGCCGCCTTTACGGTTTGACAATGACACGTACTGCATGGACGCCCTCTACAGCCTCGATCGCACGAACCTGCGCGGTGATGGAAGTGGCCGGGATGCCGGCGCGGATGAGAATGTTGCGCGCCACAAGAGCGCGGTAATAGGCAAGTCGTTCGGCCTCTGAAACAGTGCTTGTCGTCGGCGCCTCAGACCAAATCTCGAGCGCCGCACCGGGTGGAATGTCCGCCCGCTCTATAAGCGCCATGGCCTGTTCCTGCACAGCCGTTCCGACGCGCACGGCTTCCGGATCAAATTCCAACGTAAACAGAACATCAGCACTCTGAACGATGTTCCCGCCTTCCACAGGTTCATCTTGTTCGCTCTGCACCACAAAGCGCCCCTCTTCGGTCTGCGAGCGGCTCGCCACGGCGCGCCGCAGATCGCCTTCGCTCGCCTGAAGCTGCGTCAGCTCCACAGCGCGCAGGGCCGCGGCGCTCGTCCCGTCGGTTGCGCCGGCCCCGTTCGTCATTTGGAGAATCTGCGCTTCCAGTTCCCGAATGCGCGCTTGCGCAATCTCCATCGCTTCCGCTGAGACGCTCTCCCGGATCTCGTCGATGGCCGCCTGCGACGCCTGCATCACGGCCGCGCTCATAATGACGAGCAGGAAGGTCACGACCATGATCACCGTCGTCAACACATCGACGAACGCGGGCCATGGATTCTGTTCGCCTTCCGCCGAAGCGCCGGCCATAAAATGCCCCTTCCCGAAACCCTGTTAACCCCTGTTTCCGGCCTTCCAATCGGAAAGCCCGGGGCCCAATCTCAAAGCGCGTTTTAACTCAGATACCGTTGCGATCGCGCAAAGGAACAAGGTAAATTTCCGTATAAGGATATAAGCGGGAAGACCGCAGACTGACGATCAACGCGCCCAGCCGGCCTCCTGCGTCGCCCCGGTCTCGCTGACCAGAGGCTCTTTGATGCGCGCCAGAAGGCCGTCCCTGTTGACCAAGGCGCTGATCGCGCGGCCCTGAAGGTGCTGGCATCGGAAAGAACTCATCGAAAGCCATTGGGCCCCGGTGTCAACCCCAGCCGCCGTCAAGGACAAGCTTGCGCCGCTTGCTAGAAAGGTCAGTCCCCGCATCATTTGAGCGGCCTGCGCGGAAGCAACGGCTGCATGAGTGAAGTCTGAGGCCACCTTAGCTCCGGTGGCGTCCAGTCGCACCAGCGTGTCGATCGAGATGGGCCCGACGCCAAAATCGTCAAGCACCACTGCGATCCCGATGTCCCGGAGGGCCTTGATCCGCGCGATCGCAAGATCGGGATCGACAAAGACCGCCGTACACGGAATTTCCGCCACAAGCCTAGCCGGATCCACTTGCGCCATGGCGATTGCCTCTGCCAGGCGCTCGGCGGTTTGGTCGCTCCGGAACAACCGCGGCGTCAGGTTGAAACTGATCCCCAGGCTCGGGATCCGTTGCGCCTGTGCGATCGTGCTCGTAACCGTCCATAGCGCCACGTCCATCGCAAGGGCAGGTTCGTTAAGGAGGCTTTCAAGGCGCGCCTCCGTGATGTCGGCCAACCCTTCGCCAGTGAGATCCAAAATGCCCTCTGCGGCAACGATCGCTCCGGAGGAAGCCTCCGCGATCGGACTAAAGAGAATCGGCGCCGGACCCGCCTTAATCCGCTGCCGCATCTCTCGCTCCAGCGCCTCTCGCGCGGCCCGTTGACGGTCCTGATCCCGCGTGTAGCGTCGCGCGGAACCCCGACCCGCCGCCTTCACCGCATAGAGCGCTGTATCAGCCCGAGCGCAGAGTTCGGCAGCATCCTTGGCGTCATCCTGAAGCGACGCCCATCCGATGGAACCGCCGATCTGAACCTGTGTCCCTTCGATTTGGAACGGCGTGCACAAGGCGGCGACAATGGCCTCCGCGATGTCCTGCGTTCCATCCGTCTGCGCCCGGATAATGGCGAACTCATCGCCGCCAAGACGCACAATGATGTCCCCAGGACCTGCTTGCTCCCGCAGACGATCCGCCACCTGACGAAGCAATTCGTCGCCAGCCGCATGGCCCATCGTGTCGTTCACGCTCTTGAATTTGTCGAGGTCAATCAACAGCAGGGCGTGGCTGCGGCGGGAAGCGTCAAGGGCAAAGACTTCAGCCAGCCTTGCATCGAAGAGGCGTCGATTGCCAAGCCCTGTCAAGGAGTCTTGGACCGCCATCCGGCGCTGCTCGGCTTCGCTCTCCACGAGCAGCGCGCCAGCCAGTTCAGCCGCACCCACGCCAGAGAAACCCTTAACATCAGCCTGCCGAAGGTTATGCGCAACGATTCCCCGCCATGCCAGATTCATCAGCACACGGGACAACTCCTCACCACTGAAGGGCTTGCGCATAAACGAGACGCGATCTGCCTCGCCAAGTTCAGCAACCAGAGAGCGAAGCTGACCCTCAGGCTTTGTCCCGACAAAGACCAAGTGCGCCGACTCTGAAACCGCCTGGAGGGTCAGCGTGAAAAGCAGAATGTTCTCCTGGTGCTCCCAGTCACAGTCCAGAATCACCAAGAATGCAGCCGCGTTAACCACACTTGGAGTCTCAAGCATGTCAGTCGCCGCGTCAATCGAGCGAGCATACTCGAAACGCCAAGCACTGCTGGGCTCCCGGGCTAATTCTGTCGCACGCACTCCGACGGCCTGAAGCCGATCGGCAAAGTCGCGATGCGCCCGCTCAACGCCGGGGTCACCGCGTCCGGCGCAGACAGCCTGCGTGTCCGCGCGCAAGCCCCGGTCCTGACTCACCAACAGTACACGGATGAGATGGTCCATGACGCACGCGCTCCTCACAACAAACACGAGTCTAGCACAGCAGTGCTAAGGCTCGGTAAGCGCCTTGTCTTAACCCGCCGCGGCCGGGCGGACTGAACCGGCCGCCCGCAATCGCGCCATAACATCTTGAGTCGGAGCATCCGCCACCACACGGCCTCCTTCCAGCCATATCACCCGGTCCACGATGCTTAACAGCTCTAAACGATGCGTCGTGAGAATAATCGTCCGATCTCTGGGCAATTGCGACAGCCCTTCGCGGATGCGTGCTTCGCTAGCCGCGTCCAGGGCGGAGGTGGGCTCATCCAATAACAGAATGGGCGTCCGCCGACACAGCGCCCGCGCCAGGATCACGCACTGGCGCTGACCCGTCGATAGCCGCCCCCCCCGATGACCCAGTTTGGCGCCGAACCCGTCCGGCAGGGTCGCGGCAATCTGATCCACGCCCGAAATCCGGATCGCAGTCATGATGTCGTCTTCCGCTGCGTCAGGAGCGCCAAGGAGCAGATTATCCTTGAGCGGAGCGTCAAAAATGAGCGCCTCTTGACTGGCAAACGAGATCGCCCGGCGCAGATGGCTTACGCCGTAGTGGTCGCTTGGGAAATCGTCAAAGAGAACCTTGCCTTGTGTGGGCTCCGCAAGCCCAGCCGCCATGGTAAGGAAGGTTGATTTACCAGACCCGGATTTTCCAATCAGCGCGACTCGTTCACCGGGATTAATCCGGATAGAGACCTCCTGAAGCACAGGAGGCTGGTCTTTTTCGTAGCTGAACGAGGCCCTGCGAAATTCCAAGTGGCCCTTGAGTTGACGTCTGGATATGGAACTTGAGGCGGTGTCCCGCTCAGGCGGCAGCGCGATCAGTTCCGCCAAAGCGGCAAACTGCGACAGCGCCTGATGCGCCCGCGCCAGAATCCCCGTCGCCGTCGCGATCGGCTGCATTGCGCGCCCCGCAAGGAGCGAACACGCAATCAAACCGCCAACGGTCAACGCCCCAGCCTGCATCTGGTAGATCCCCACAATCAGCACAAGGATCGTCACGGCTTGAACGGCAAATGCGGTGACGGAGTTCGACCACTCTGTCCACTGACGTTGGCCGTGCCCAGACATGGCCATATGGTCCGACACAGTCGACCAATCCCGCAGAAAACGGCCCTCTGCCTGATTGGTCTTCAGGGTTTGCAAGCCTTCAACCGCATCGACGACCTGATTACTCCGGGCTCGGGAGAGTTTTGACCCTCGCTCCCCACCCCGGCCAAGGCCAGACGCCGCCACCATGCCGCACAGGGCGATTGCCGCGGCCCCCACGAAAACAGCAAAGGCGATCGGCCCCCCCATAAGCCAAAGGAGAAACAAAGTTAGAACAAAGAACGGCAGATCGACAAGAAATGTCGCAATGGCCAATGGAGCAAGATAGGCCAACCCATCAACATCCCGGAGCGCTACAAGGACTTGACCGGTTGACGTCGGCGAGGCTTCCCGCTTCGACGATAAAAGCCCGACCATGACTTTATGTTGGACCATATGGCTAACGCGAAGCCCCGTCGCTTCTATGAAGTCCGACCGCACCGTCTTCAACATAAACTCGAACGCCAGCGCGATGACCATGCCGATCGAGACCGCCCAGAGGCTTTCAATCGCTAGGTTCGGGATGACCCTGTCGTAAATGGCGCGCTGGTATAGCGGCATCGCCAGCGAGACAACATTGATCAGGACAGTCGCCAGCATAAGCTGCGCCAGCAGTCGCCGATCCTCAAAGAAGCGTTCAAGAATCCATTGTTTTGGCTTGGCGCGCATCAGGTCGCGCTCGTCCTGCTCCGCATCACCATTGACGGGGTCGATAGCCCCTACAAGAAGGGCGTCTCCCGAGTAAGCCAACGATAGCGCCTCAAGGGCCACCAAGGATGTTCGCTTAAGATCGGAGCCT
>JBILVS010000009.1:0-42633 GCA_044370335.1 Caulobacterales bacterium | reverse complement strand
CCCCGCCGCCCCTCCCCTCCCCTCCCCTCCCCTCCCCTCCCCTCCCCTCCCTTTCAGCGTTCAGGACTTTGTTCCATGAAACTCTCCACCCTCTTCCTGAGCAGCGTCGCCCTTGGGCTGATGGCCGTTCCTGCAGCGGCGACCGAGGCATCCGCTCCGCCCCCGACAGCCCCCACCTGCCAACCGGCGCCGACCACGCCTTGCGGCGGCGGCGGGAGCCAGGTCCCCTTCATCCAGAACGAGCAAATCCAGTTGAGCAGCTCGTTCGCAGGCTTTGACCTCGACGCCGACGCGGTCAGCGCCGCGTCCGCCGCCTCGGCGGCAAGCGCCAATCTTCTGACCGCGGGGGCGGAAAACGCCTCCGGCTTGATTATCGAGAACGTGCAGGGCGCGTTCGGAACCACCACCGCGCACACCACGATGGATGTCGGCCACGCCAGCGGCGCGATCGCGAATTCCGCTGCGGCGACAGCGAACGGCCTCACCGTCGGGACCGACACCACGGCGCAAACAATCAATTCGACCCAGGTCGTCCACCCCGGCGCAGACGTGAACGCGTGGAGCTACACCCGCAGCCGAAACGTCTATGCGGCGGCGAACGCGGCGGCGGCGGGCGGCAACGTCGCGACCCTGAACGGCGCAAACAGCGGTGTGGACGCCCGGATCATGCAGAACAGCGCGGCCAACATCCGCGCCACTGCGGAAAGCGATCACTGCTGCGTGCGGACCGCAGCGACGGGCGCGGCGGTCGCCTCGGCCAACAACATCACCGGCACGAGCACAGGCGGCGGCCCGGCGACCCTGTCGGCCGATCAACGCAGCTCCGGCCGTGAAGTGATCGCCCTCGTTGACCTCTATGTGGGATACACCGGCGACGCCCTCGCGACCTCGGCAGCCAACGGCAACGCGGCGACTTACGGCGGGGCGTTTGCGCCGCTGGAGTTCAACACGACGCAAGTGAACACCTCTGCCGTCACGTCGTCCTCCGCCGTGACGGTGGGCGGCGACTTCACCGGTTCCGCCAGCGCGTCGTCCTACGGCGTCGGCAACTCGGCTGTGGCGCAGAACACCGGAGCGGACGCACGCTTCACGACCGACCAATATAACGGCGGCCGGGTGACCTCTTACACGACGGTCTCCGGCAGCGGCGGCGTCGGCGCCACGGGCGTTTCCATGGCGGTGGGCAACATGACGTCAGGCGCGGTCTGCACGGCGTGCGGCCCCGCGACGTTGATCGCCAACAACCGGCAAATAAACAACGGCGCGGTGGTCGCGGCGACCACCATGGTCACGGGAAGCACGGGCCATGTCGTGGGCGCAGCCACCGCGGTCGGCAACTCGGCCACCTACACTATCCGCGGGCACTGAGCCCCGCGCGGACTGCTGGTCCAAACAGACTTCGGGCGCGTTCGGATCATCCGGACGCGCCCCTTTTTATGTCCGGGACTCAATTATCTGGATGTGTCATATTCCATCGCCGAAGGCGCTCAGGATTTGCGCCGTCAGGGTCTGATCCATCTGCGCCGCCGGCGGGCCTTCTTCACAACAAACGCCGCCTACAGGACGCGCCGGCACGCCCGCCACCGTGCAGCGGGCCGCGACCGGGCTCAGGACAACCGACCCAGCAGCGATCCGGGCTTCCTCGCCGACCTCAATATTGCCGAGGACTTTTGAGCCCGCCCCAATGAGCACGCCGCGCCGGATTTTGGGGTGTCGGTCACCGCGTTCTTTGCCCGTGCCGCCGAGCGTGACCGAATGCAGCATCGAAACGTCGTCTTCGACAACGGCGGTTTCGCCGATGACGATGCCGTGGGCGTGGTCGATGAAGACGCCCGCCCCGATGGTCGCAGCGGGGTGAATGTCGACGCTGAAGAGCTCTGAGATCCGGCTTTGGAGGTGGAAGGCGAGGGTTTCGCGCTCGTTTCGCCAGAGCCAGTTTGAGATGCGGTAAGCCTGGAGGCCGGCATAGCCCTTAAAATAAAGGAAGGGCTGCACATACGTGCGGCAGGCGGGATCGCGTTCGCGGACGACGCGCATATCACGCTCGGCCTGGCGGACGAGTTCCGGTTCCGCCGCGTAGGCCTCCATCGCCACTTCCCGGAGTTGGAGGGGGTTCATATCAGCCCCGCCGAGCTTTTGAGCCAAATGGTAGCTCAGGGCGTCTTCGACCCGTTCGTGGTGGAGGATCGTGGCGTGGAGGAAGCTTGCGAGAAGCGGCTCTTCGGCGGCGGATTGCATGGCCTCGACTCGCAGCTGGGCCCAAACCCCGCCCGAGGCCTCAAAAACCCGAGCTTTGGCTTCTGGCATGGGTCGTCCTTATCCGTTCAAGCGCCGGTCGGCTCGGGCAGCATGGCGCGCCGCAGGGGATCGGGCAACTGGCCCGTGACCGCCATGTGGTGGGCCCGGAGAAGGGCTGCAATTGTTAAGGCGTCGTTGATTCGGCCGTCCAAGGCTGCGGCAAGGGCCTCCTGGAAAGGGACACGAGCGTGCCTGAAGACCTCGGTTTCATCGGGGGCGTGGGCGCCGGGGCTAAGGCCAGTGGCCAGGAACACGACGCAAACCTCGTTGGTCAGCGAATTGGACATGCTCATGCGGAGGATTTCCTCAACGGCGGCGGCTTTGAGCCCCGCCTCCTCCTCCAGTTCCCGCCGAGCGGTGGTGGCGCAATCCTCTTCCGGCTCGGCCCCGCCTTCGGGCATTTCCCAGCTGTACGCGTCCAGCGCAAAGCGCCACTGGCCGACCAGGTAAACGCAGCCTTCGTCGTCGATCGGCAGAACGCCGACCCCGATGCGCTGGATGCGGACCACGCCGTAATAGCCGGGCTGACCATCCGGGCGCAGGACATCGTATTCGTCTAAACAGAGATAAGGGCCCTCGTAAACGCGGCGGTGAGCGAGCCGGACCCAGGGGTCCTTTTCGCCTTCGGAGGAGAGGGGCTTTTCGGTCATGGCGGTCGCGTCCGGAGGATCGAGGCCGTGGGTCTAGCGGGGAGGCAGGGATCGCGTCAAAAGAAGGACATGACGATTGACCCCGCCTTGATCCCCGCCGCCCCTGCCCTCGATGCGCCCAATGCGCCCGCGAAGGCATCGCCCGACACCCTTGCGCTTCTGGCGCGGAGGCGATCGTCGAAGCCGTTTCATCTCGCGGAGCCGGGGCCGTATCCTGGGCAAGTCGAGGCGCTGCTGCGGTTGGCGACCCGGGTCCCCGACCACGGCAAGCTCGCGCCGTGGCGGTTTGTGGTCCTCCAGGGGGACGCCCGGGGGCGGGTTGGCGACCTACTCGCGGCGGCGGCGGCCGAGCAGGCGGGGGCCAGTGCGGAGACGATTGAAGCGGCGCGGCAGACTTTCACCCGGTCGCCGTTCTCGATCGCGGTCATCTCATCGGCGGCGGAGCACCCGAAAATCCCGTTGTGGGAGCAGCACTTGAGCGCTGGTGCGGTCTGCTACGGGCTTTTGGTCGCCGCGGAAGCCATGGGCTTCGGGGCAGTCTGGCTCACAGGTTGGGCGGCCTATGACCAAGGCGCGAAGGCGGCTTTGGGCGTTGGAGCTCACGAGCAGGTCGCGGGATACATCCACATCGGGACCCAAATCCAGACCCAGACCGAGCGGCCGCGGCCGGATTTGTCGAGGATTGTGACCCTGGCCTAGCGCCCGCGATAGGCGGGAACGCCCTGGTCGGGGAGCCACAAGCCCTCAGGCGGGCTGCACGTTTGCCAGAATACATCGATCGGGATGCCGCCGCGCGGATACCAATAGCCGCCGATGCGCAGCCAGCGCGGCTCGATGGAGGCGATGACGCGCTTGGCGACCTCAATCGTGCAGGCTTCGTGGAAAGCGCCGTGGTTGCGGAAGCTTTGGAGGAACAGCTTCAGGCTTTTGCTTTCCACGATCCATTGAGCCGGGGCGTAGTCGATCACGAGGTGGCCAAAATCGGGCTGGCCGGTCACCGGACAGATCGAGGTGAACTCCGGGCAAGCGAAGCGCGCCAGATAGAGGGCATCCGGGTGGGGGTTTGGGGCGCGCTCAAGCACCGCCTCGTCGGGAGATTGGGGGGCCGCAACCGCGGCGCCCAGCTGGGTGAGCTGGCTCATGCAATCCTCGGGTCGGGGGCGGGGTCAGGTCACCGGCCCGCTTTGCAACAGGAGATAGGTGTAAACGCCGTAGAGGGTGAGGAACGCAAGGCCCGTCATGCGCCCCAGCTTGCCATTGATAAAGGCCAGAGCAATGAGCAGAACGGCCGCCCCCAATAGGGCAATCCAATCGCGGGCGATCATGTCCGGCGGGACCGGAACCGGCGCAACCAGAGCGGTCAGACCCAAGATGCCGAGGATGTTATAGACGTTCGAGCCGATAATGTTGCCGACGGCGACGTCGGACCGGCCTTTCAGAGCGGCGGCCAGCGACGCAACCAGCTCCGGCAACGACGTGCCGATGGCCACAATCGTCAAGCCGATGACGGTTTCCGACATGCCGACGGCCTGGGCGAGGGTAATTGCGCCTGAGACGAGCTGGTCCGCGCCGACGATCAGCAGGCCAAGGCCGCCAAGGGCGAACACGATAGAGATTGCCAAGGGTTCGGGCCTTGGGCCCGTGTGCTCCTGCACCTCGCCGGCATGCATCTCCGCTGCGCCACCGCCATTGCGCTCCAGCAGGAAAGCCATGACGATGTAGGCGATCAGGCCTGCGAGGAAGATCCCGCCAACCACGCGAGACAATTCGCCTACAAAAACAGCAATCGCGACCAGGAGCGCGGACACGCCGATCATGACGGCGCTATCGCGGGTGATGGCTTTGCGGTCGACTAAAACCGGCCGCACCAGAACCACGACCGCGAAAATCAGCAAAACATTACCGATATTGGAGCCGACGACATTGCCGATGGCGATGCCGGGGGAGCCTGCCGCGGCGGCGTTGATCGAGGTCAAAAGCTCGGGCGTGGAGGTGCCGAAGCCGACCAGGGTCAGACCGATGAGAAGCTCAGACACGCCCAAGCGCCGGGCTACACCCACAGCGCCGCGGACGACGCCCTCCCCGCCCAACGCCAGCAGCGCCAAGCCGATGATGATCTCAAACGCAGTTTCCATCGCTCTGGCCCCTCTTCGTCCACCCCGATAAGCTCACCCGCACGTGGGGCGCCGCGACGAGTGCGGCAAGGCGGCGCGGTCATAATCGGGAGAGACAACGCATGCGCGACTTCGATGACATGGTGGTGTTTGTGACCGGCTCGGCTACGGGGCTTGGAGCGGCGCTAGCGTTGGGCGCGGCACAGCGGGGGGCGAAGGCGGTGGTGCTGAATTGCACCAAGAGTCTCAAAGAGGCAGAGGAGACCGCCGACCAGGTCCGGACTGCGGGGGCTGCCGTCACCATCGCTCAGGGGGATGTGGGCGACGACGCGGCCTGTCGGGACATCGCGGCCAAAGCCGGCGCTTTCGGACGTATTGACGCGATGGCCAACAATGCTGGGATCACCAAGCACGCGCCTAACCACGCGCAGCTCGATGCCCTGACGGACGAGGATTTTCTCCGGCTCTACCGGATCAACGTCGTCGGGCCGTTTCAGATGGTGCGGGCTTGCCAGAGCCTGATGCAGGCGGCCGTAAAGCCCGCGAGCGTGTTGATGGTGTCGTCGATCGCGGGGGTGACGGGGATCGGCTCTTCGGTCGCTTATGCGGCGACCAAAGGGGCTTTGAATACGATGACTTTATCTCTGGCGCGGGCGCTCGCGCCTCAGATTCGGGTGAATGCGCTCTGCCCCGGCTTCATCGACACACGCTGGTTCACAGACGCCTATGGGGAAGAGACGACCGCGCGGATCCGGGCAAATGTCGAATCAACGACCCCACTCAAAGTTGCTTCAAAACCCGAAGATATTGCTGATGCGGGGCTTTTTCTGATGTCGCCGATGTCGCGGCACATCACGGGGGAAACGCTGATGGTGGATGCAGGGCTGCATCTCGGCTTTGCTCCCCTTGCGGCCCGGTAAGGGGCGCCTGCGGGAACGGCGTCGGCGCCTTTTTGCAGTGCAAAAAGAAGACCTCGCTGTGAGCCTTGGGCCTTATCCCATGATCTCTGCTTGGACCTACCGCGCTGCAGCGGAAACGTGGCGCGGTTAACCTCGCGTTGACCAAACGCGTGCTGTTTTGGGTCAGCGCGGCCTGCCCGCGGAGTTTATGGGATGAAAACGATGCGCAAACTTTTTACGGCCGCTGTCATGACCGCGGCTTCTGTGGCCGGTGTCTCTGGCGTCGCCCACGCTGAGCCGGTGTTCTCCGGGAACATCGCCCTCACCACTGACTATCAGTTCCGCGGCATTTCGCAGTCGCTGGAAAATCCGGCTGTGCAAGGCGGCTTCGACTACGGCAACGGCATCTTCTACGCCGGCGTCTGGGGCTCCAGCATCGACTTCGGCGTCGAAGGCACGGCGGAAGTCGACCTCTATGCAGGCATTAAGCCGACGCTCGGCCCGATCGCCCTCGACATCGGCGTCGTCGGCTACCTCTATCCGGGTCTCGACGACGGCGCGGCGGAAGCGGACTATCTCGAACTGAAAGCTGCGGGCTCGATTAGCCCGGCGGAAGGCCTGACGCTCGGGGCTGGCGCTTTCTATTCGCCAGAGTTCACCTTCGATGGCGGCGACGGCCTCTATTTGGAAGCCAACGGCGCGTACGCGTTCACCGACGCCTTCTCGGTTTCGGGCGCTGTCGGCCAGCAGTCGGTCGATGCGGCGGCCTACTTCGTGGACGGCGCGACGGCCACCGATTCCTATACGACCTGGAACGTCGGCGGCACCGCCAATGCCTATGGCTTCGGCCTCGACCTCCGCTACGTGGATACTGACCTGGATAACGACCTGGCGGACGAGCGCGTGATCTTCACGATCAAGCGCGCGCTCTAAAGTCAGCGTCGATCGGGACCATTGCGTCCCGATGGCTTGTTTAACCCTCGCCGCCGTCCTCTTATCGGGACGGCGGCGTTGTCATTTCGCAGGCTCCCATCCCGCGCCCCCCAGGGGGACAACCTTATGCGTTCACCGCTCGAGGCTTTGACCCCGGCGATCATTCAGCTGGCGGCGGGCGTGGCGGTCATCTTGGCGTCCCGCCCCTTGAAAGCGTCTCCGATCGTGGGGTTCCTGGCAGGGGGCGTGGCGCTTGGCCCACACGGGTTTAACCTGATCCAAGAGAACGAAACCACCGAGCTCTTGGCCGAGCTCGGCGTCGTGTTCCTCCTTTTTGAGCTGGGCATGCAGTTCACCATCAAAACGCTGCGTGACAATCGCTCTGTGATGCTGCGTCTGGCGCCGCTGCAGGTGTTGTTCTGCGCGGCGGCGTTCGGGCTGATGGCGGCGGCCTTTGGCATTCCGGCGCCCATTGCGATCGCAATCGGCGGCGCGCTGTCGATCTCTTCAACGGCGGTTCTCGCGCAGGTTCTGGCGGAACGGGACCAGCTCACATGCCCCGTGGGGAAGGCTGCGATCAGCGTTTCGGTGTTTCAGGACATCGCGGCGATCTTCGTGCTGATCTATGGGGCGTCGCTGCTTGCGCCGTCGGGGGGCCCCATGGGGGTCTTGAGCGAGGTCGGCCAGGCGGCGGCGAAAGCCGCGATCGGCTTTGCGCTGGCTTTGACGATCGGTCCGACGCTTCTGTCTCCGGTGTTTCGAGCTTTGGCGCGAGGCCGGAACCAGGAAGCGTTCACCGCTGTCGCCTTGCTCCTGGCGTTGGCGTTGGCGGCGGCGGCTACGCTTGTGGGGCTAACCATGACGTTGGGCGCGTTTCTCGCCGGGCTCATGATTGCTGCGACGCCCTATCGGCATGTGATTGAAACCGAAGCCAAGCCGTTCCGCGGGCTGCTGCTGAGCTTTTTCTTCTTCACCGTGGGGATGAAGGTCGACCTGACGGCCCTGGCGCCGGTTTGGCCTGCGGTGATCGGCGTGACGGCGGCGATCATCGTTGTGAAACTCGTCGCGTCTTGGCTCGCGGCGCGGGCCTCGGGTTGGTCTGCTCCCGGGGCTCTGCAGCTCGGGGCGGTCCTCGCGCAGGGGTCGGAGTTCGCGTTCGTCATTCTGGCGCTCCCGGCAGTCAGCGGGACCTTGGGACCGAAGGCCAGCTCTGTGCTGATTGCGTCGATTGCCTTGACGCTGGCGTTGACGCCGGTGTCAGCGCAAGTCGGCATGGCGACCGGGCGGAAGCTTGCCAGGACCATGACGCTGAAACGGCCTGCCGCTGCGGTTGCGGCGACAAGTCCTGCGCTCAGCGAAGCTGGGAAGCCGATCATCGTTGTTGGGCTTGGGGAGGCGGGGCGCCGGGTCAGCGAGGCGCTGCGTTTCTTTGAGCAGCCCGCCATCGCCATCGACGGCGATGCAGACCGGTTCAGCGCCGCGGTGGCGGACGGGTATGAGGCGCTTTTCGGGGCAGCCAGCGACATGCGCTTCATGGAGACGATCGGGGCGCAGGAGGCGCGGGCGATTGTCCTGACGATGGCGCGTTATGACATATCGTCGGAGCGCACTGCGATGGTGCGGGAGCGATATCCGCATCTCACTCGCTATGTGGCCGCGAGCAACGAAGCAGAAGCCGTGCTGTATGCGGGCCTTGGGATGCGGCCCATCTTGGATAATGACCCCCTGCCCGGTCTGCTGCTAGCGAAGGCGGTCCTGCGGTTTGCGGGGGTGGCTGAGGCTGACATTGAAGCCTGGGGCGCCGCGGAAGTGGAACGGGCGACCGCTGTGGCCGACGGATTGGCAGGGCCGATCGCAGCGCCGGCGGCTTGAGCGGCTGTCCGCAACAGAAACGGCCGGGGCTTGGATGCCCCGGCCGCTTTGGTTGGCGATTTTTCTTCTTTACTCAGCAGGACGGGCGGTGGGGTCCTGCTCATTTCGGGTCTTCCAGAGTGAGTAGCCGATGGCGCCGCCGAGGAGCGTCAGGGTGGCGATGAGCGACCACTGCGGCTCCAGATAGGGCACCAGAGGACTGCCGTAGGCATCCTTCCAGCCTTTGTAGAGGCCAAAATTCCAGATGATCTTCACGCCGATCAGAATCAGCACCGCGGAGAGGCCGTACTTCAGATACTTGAAGCGCTCCACCGCCGCCGAGAGCATGAAATACATCGAACGCAGGCCGAGAATGGCGAAGATGTTCGACGTATAGACGATGAACGGGTCGCGGGTGACGGCGAAGATCGCGGGCACGCTGTCGACGGCAAAGACGATGTCCACCACTGCGACCATGATCAGCGCCAGGAACAGGGGCGTCGCGAAGAGAACGATCTTGCCAGTGACGGGATCGGGCTTCTTGACGAAGAAGTTGTGGTTCTCGATCGTGTCGGTGACGCGCATTCGCTTTTTGATGAACTTGAGGACGGGGTTGTCCTCCAGCTTCATTTCGTGGTCGCCGCCGAAGATCATCTTCCAGCCCGTGAAGATTAGGAAGGCGGCGAAGATGAACAGGATCCAGGTGAACTCGTTCACAACGGCGGCGCCAAGGCCGATAAAGATCGCGCGGAAGACAATCGCGCCGATGATCCCCCAGAAAAGAACGCGGTGTTGGTATTCACGGGGGACTGCGAAGAACGTGAAGATCATGCCGATGACGAAAATATTGTCAAAGGCGAGCGCGGTCTCAAGCAGATACCCGGTGAAATACTGGATCACCGCTTGTTGGTTCAGGTTGTCGGGGCTGTTGTAGTACTGCGGATCAGGTTGGTAGCCCCAATACACATAGGCGCCGAAAGCGATAGCGAGAGAGGCGAAGGCCGCCCACATCAGGGCGCTTTTCTTCGGCGAGACGACCTCATCCTTCTTATTTAGAAGACCGAGATCGACCCAAAGAAGGAAGCCAATAAAAGCCAAAAAGGCCATCCAGAGGGCGATCGGCTGACCGGCAAACTCTGCGAGCATAAATTCGGACACGGGGTTGGACCCTCTTTCGATGGCTGGCGCCGCGGCCGCGCCTTGCAGCGATGGGAAGTGGTCCGACATCACATGCGCCGCCGCGCACGTCATAGAGGCCCGGACCAAGTCACGTGGGCGTGACGTAGGGCGTCGTTTTGTCTCAGACAGCCCTATTCCGCAACGCTGTTGCGGAAATTCTGCAAGGGGTCAAGCTGCGGTTTCACGCTTCGGAAACCCGCCTGCACGGGACACCATGCCGGGGGTCTGTTTGCCGAGCGCTTGGCCAATGAAGCGAGCGGCGATGATGGCCTTGTCGAGGTCAACGCCGGTGTCGAAGCCCATGCGCTCAAACATGTACACGAGGTCTTCGCTCGGGACGTTCCCGGCCGCGCCCGGGGCGAAAGGGCAGCCGCCGATACCGGCTAGCGACCCGTCCAGAACCCGCACTCCCTGCTCCACCGCCGCCACAGCGTTGGCGAGCGCCGTGTTGCGGGTGTTATGGAAATGCGCGCGCCACTGGACCTGGGGTGCGATCGCCATGGCGGCGGCGAAGCGCTCCTTGACGTCTTTGGGAGTCGCCACGCCGATGGTGTCGGCAAGGGCGATTTCGAACGGGCGTTCGGTAGCCACGGCTTCGACGACCTGCGAGACCCGAGCTACCGGCGCCTCCCCATCAAAGGGGCAGCCAAAGGCCGTAGAGAGCGTCGCGGACAGGCGAACGCCCGCGGCTCTCGCCTTCGCGGCGGCCTCAGGCCAGACTTTGAGGGTGTCGGCCACCGGGGCGCCATTGTTGCGTATCGAAAAGCCGTCGGAACAGCAAAAGACGTAATTGACTTCCTGGGCTCCGGCCTCGATCGCCCGGTCAAGGCCGAAAAGGTTGAGCGCCAAGGCGATGAACACGCCGTCGGTGCGGCCTTTGAGGCTCGCGAACACCTCCGACGTATCCGCCATCGCGGGCACTTTGGCGGGGTTCACGAAAGAGCCCGCCTCCATCCGCGTGAAGCCGGCGGCAAGCGCGCCGTCGATCATCCGCAGCTTTGTCGCCGTGGGGAGGATCTCCGGCTCGTTCTGCAGCCCATCGCGGGCAGAGACCTCAACCAGGTGCAGGCGTTCTCTGGCCATAGGCGCTCTCCTCAGGCGTTAGCTAAAGCGGCGCGGGTAGCTTGGACCATAACCGAGCCCTCGCCCACCGCAGACGCCGCCCTCTTCACCGATGCGGCGCGGACGTCGCCTCCAGCATAAACCCGGGGCCAGCTCGCCTCATAGGCACTTCGCATTCGCTCCAAAGCCCAACCCGCGCGCATAAGCTGGGGGGGGCTCATCTGAGAACTGGTGTGGACGAGGCCGTTCTGGTCTTTGCAGAGCGTATCGGGGAGCCATTCGGTGTTTGGGGCTGCGCCGATGACCCAGAACACGAAGGGCGCTCCGAGGATCTCAGGCCTTTGCGGCGCATTGGGTTCGATCTTGCGGAGGGGTTCCTCACAGCCTTTCAGCACGTGGATGTCGCAAGCAGGGTGAAGCCCGACGTTAGGGGTCTTTTCCAAGCGGCGGACGAGGCATTCGCTTATCGTGTCACGAATGTTGTCGCCGCGGTAGATAACGCAGCCCGTCTTGGCGGTGCGGGCCAGATACATCGCGCCTTGGCCGGCGGAATTGCCGGCCCCGACCACCAGCACATCAGCGCAAGCGCCGTCCGACGGGGGATCGAAGCCCAAAGCCTCAGACAGCTGCGCCAGGCTGAGGCGAACCCACCGTTCCCGCGCGCCGCGGAACACGACGGGGAGATCGTCGCGGGCCAACCCTTTTGTGGCGAGGATATGCAGCAACGCGTGGTCGGCCTTGACATCCAGCCAAACTTGAGGATTGCCATGTTTGTCCATCGACGTCCGGAACGCGAAGGCTTCGCGGTCATAGGGCTGGCCATGGATCGTGATTGAGGACCGGCCGCGCGCGCGGGCCAGGGCGCGGCGGGCGACCATGGCGTTGATGAACATATCGGAGAGGCGAGAGTTCACGACAAGCAGACGCTGAAACCGGTCGTGGGGGATATGCAGCACCCCGCCCCCTTCAACCGTGCGAGCGCTCGCCCAAACCGCTTGACCCGTCCGCATTTCGACGTCGCCGGGGAATTGGCCCGGCTCAAGCCAGGCCACGCGGGTTTCTTGACCCTTGTTGTCACGATAAACGTCCAACTGGTCTGAGATGACGATGCGGCAATCGACGCGAACATCGCCCTCTTCGAAGAGGACCTCGCCCACATCGTGACAGCGCCTTTCGCTACCGAGGCGGATGGCCTCCAAGTCGGCGGCGGTGAACCGCATGTTGATCTCGGGAGGCAGGGAAGAGGCGCAAGCTGGCGCTGCGGAGAGATCAATCATGGCGCATATATAAGGGGTTCCAGCGCAGGCGTCTTGCCTGCGGCGAGGCGAACGCCAATAAAGCGCAAGACCGGTGATGCGGACGTGGCGAAATCGGTAGACGCAGCGGACTTAAAATCCGCTTCTCGCAAGAGAGTGCGGGTTCAAGTCCCGCCGTCCGCACCAAGGCGCTCGGGGATCGCCCCCAAATCCCGGGCCAGCGCCTCCATGGCGCGGCCGGCTTCGGCGAGGGTCGGCGCATCCTGGCTCCGGGCGACGAGGTGAACGCCGAAGTCGCCGCCAGGGATGAACCAAGGGTAGGAGCCGAGGCTTACGCCGGGCAGACGCGCCTGGATGGCGGCGAAACCCGCGGCGAGATCGCCTTCGCGCAGGCCTTTGCAGCGCAGCGTCACGGTCTCGATCACAGAGCCGCCGTGGAGGCGCGGGCCGACATCCTCCAGCATCCCGCGCATGATCGACGGCACCCCGGCCATCACAAAGACGTTGCCAAGTTGGAAGCCCGGCGCTTTCGACACGGGATTGGCAATGAGACTCGCCCCTTGCGGTATGCGCGCCATGCGGAGGCGAGCCTCATTGAGTTTGTCTTCGCCGCCGTAGTGGGCGACCAGAATGGCTTTCGCGTCATCGCGGACATCGATGGAAACGCCGAAGGCCAGGGCCATGGCGTCGGCGGTCTTGTCGTCGTGAGTGGGGCCAATGCCGCCTGTAGTGAAAACATAATCGCAGGCGCTGCGGAGCGCATTCACCGCCTCTGCGATTGCCTCCGGTTCGTCGGAGACCACGCGGGCTTCCCTCACCTGCAAGCCCAAGGGCGCGATAAAGGTCGCGATCGTCTTCAGGTTGGTGTCTTGGGTGCGCCCCGAGAGGAGCTCATCGCCGATCAGGAGCACGGCGGCGGTGACAGTTTTGGTCATGGGCTTCATATAGCGGCTCGATGATCCGGTTCGAACCACCTTTGCGTCGGGCGACGCTGATCGCCCGCTACAAGCGCTTTCTGGCCGACGTACGGTTTGACGATGGGGAGACGGTCACCACGCATGTGCCGAACTCAGGCGCCATGATCGGGCTGAAAGACCCCGGGATGACGGTGTGGCTGTCGCCGGCGCGGGAAGGGGCCAAGCTGCCCTACACGCTGCGCTATGTGGAAACGCCGACGAGCTGGGCGGGGGTCGACACGCTGATGCCGAACCGGCTTGTGAAGGCGGCTTTAGAGCAGCGCGCCCTGCCCGGCTTCAGCTTCGACCGTTTCCGCGCCGAAGCGGCGTATGGGGTGGGCCGCCGGGTCGATTTTCTGTTGGAGACGGATGGCGAGCCGCCGCTTTATCTCGAGGCCAAGAACTGTCACTCGATGTTTGAGCCCGGCTTGGCGGAGTTTCCCGACTGCAAGGCCGAGCGAAGCGCGCGGCACATGGACGCGCTTGCCTCTATGGTCGCGGCCGGGGCCCGGGCGGCGGTAGTGTTTGTCGTCCAGAGGAGCGACTGCAACCGGTTAACGCCCTCTGAGACGTATGATCCTGCGTTTGCGGCCGCGGCGCGGCGGGCGAAAGCGGCAGGGGTGGCGTTTTTCGCCTTCGCCACGGCGATGGATCCTTACCGGGCGCGGTTCACGGGTTCGCTACCGGTGCTGTTGTAAGCTGAAGGCGCGCTCGCTAAATGGCCGATCTATGCTAGGTTGGCGCTGTGTAGGGCTGTGTTAAAGTTGTGTCCTGGGCGGAGAGCGATGGCTTTGCGCCCCCTTTTTCGCAAAGTCGGGATCCGATGAAGTACGTCAGCGCGGCCACGGCGCCGCCCACCAAGACCGGAGACGTAAAGCTTTATGACGCCGCGGCGTTCGCTGGGATGCGGGCGGCGGGGCGGATCGCGGCGGCGTGCCTTGATATGCTGGCGGAGCACGCGGAGGAGGGCGTGACCACGCTGGAGCTTGACAGACTGGCCCGAACCTTCGTTCTGGATCATGGGGCGCTGCCGGCCTGCGTCTTCTACCGCGGCTACAACCACACCATCTGCACATCTTTGAACCACGTCGTCTGCCACGGGATTCCAGGGCCGCGGGTTCTTCGGGCAGGCGATATCGTCAATATCGACGTGACCGTGATCCTGGACGGCTGGCACGGCGATACAAGCCGGATGTACGCGATTGGCGAACAGAAGCGGAAGTCCATGCGGCTCATGGACATTACCTTTGAGGCGATGTGGCGCGGCATTCGGGCGATCAAGCCGGGGGCGACACTGGGCGACATCGGCCACGCCATCCAGGCTTATGCTGAAGGCGAACGCTGCAGCGTGGTGCGAGATTTCTGCGGCCACGGAGTCGGGCGCGT
Organism: Caulobacterales bacterium; assembly: GCA_044370335.1. GTDB lineage: Bacteria > Pseudomonadota > Alphaproteobacteria > Caulobacterales > Aquidulcibacteraceae > REEB509. The sequence continues at coordinate 28,049 of JBILVS010000009.1, read as the reverse complement.
CTTCCATGACGCGCCGAACATCCTGCATTTCGGCAAGCCCGGCAAAGGCGAGGTCTTGCGCGAGGGGATGATGTTCACGGTGGAGCCGATGATCAATTTGGGTTCGCCGTCGGTGAAGATCCTGCAGGACGGCTGGACGGCGGTGACCAAGGACAAGGCCTTAAGCGCCCAATACGAGCATACGGTGGGCGTGACCGCGGACGGGGTGGAAGTGTTCACCTTGTCGCCTGGCGGCCACGACAAGCCGCACGCCTCCGCCGCCACGGTCTGAGGCGCTCAGGCGCATGGCGGGCCGGCGAAGCAAACTTCCCCCGCGAGACGAGGCGGTGCTGCGCCAAGCGGTGGAGGACGCCTCGCGTTTCTTGTTCGCGGCAGATATGATCCCTGCGGATGGCCTGCCCCCGCCCCTCAAGGGGCGCCTCGCCCCGCCGGTCCCGGACGCCGCCTCTGATCCTCCGCCGCACTATCACAATCATCGCGAGCGGCTGAGGGGGCGCTTCCAAGAAGCGGGTCCGGACGCGCTGGCGGATTACGAGCTTTTGGAGCTGCTGCTGTTCCGGATCGTGCCGCGGCGCGACACCAAGTCTCTGGCGAAGGCGCTTTTGTCCCAGTTTGGAGACTTTGCGGCGGTGCTGGCGGCGCCGGAGCGGCTGATTGCGGAAGTCCCGGGAGCGGGGCCAACGGTTGCTTTGGAGCTTAAGGTGATGCACGCCGCCCTGGAGCGGGCGGCTTGGACCGAACTCAAGCGCCGACCTGTGATTTCATCGTGGACGCAGCTCATCACTTATTGTCGGGCGGGTCTTGCGCATGCTTCCCGCGAGCAGTTCCGGGTGCTGTTCCTGGACGTGAAGAACAATCTGATCGCCGACGAGCTTCTCGGGGAAGGCACGATCGATCATGCGCTGGTTTACCCGCGCGAGGTGGCGCGGCGGGCTCTTGAGCTGTCGGCGGCGGCGGCGATCCTGGTGCATAATCACCCAAGCGGGGATCCCCACCCTTCGCCCGCCGATATCGCCATTACTCGGGACGTGGTCGCCGCCGCAAAGGCAGTGGGCATCACCATTCATGACCATATCGTGATCGGGCGGGACGGGGCCGCAAGCCTCAAGGCGCTGCACTTGATGTAGGCCAATGGCCGCCGGATTGAGCCGTGATCAGTGAAATCCTGCTGGACACGCCGCAGGGTTACGCCAAGTTCTGTGCCCAGACAGCGGCTCGTGCGCAAAAGCGAGCCCACTGGGAGGGAGAAAGCCGCCAATGAGCGCTACAGACCAGCCCCAGCCCGGCGCCGTCGCGCCTGGCGGACCCGCCGTGACGCCGTTGAGTCCGTCTTATGTCCAAGGCGCGCTCTGGCTTTTGCTGCTGATCTACACGCTGAATTTCTTGGATCGGCAGATCGTCAACATTTTGGCGGAGCCGATCAAACAGGATCTGTCGCTCTCCGACACCCAACTGGGCCTTCTCACCGGGCTTGCATTTGCGGTGGTTTATACTGTGCTGGGCATCCCCATCGCGCGGTACGCGGATCGGTTCACCTCCAACAGGGTGACAGTCATCTCGCTGGCTCTTGCGGTCTGGAGCGGATTCACGGCGCTCTGCGGCCTTGCGGGCAACTTTTCGCAGCTTTTGCTCGCCCGGATCGGCGTTGGCGTTGGGGAAGCCGGCTGCACGCCGCCGGCGCATTCGCTGATCGTGGATTATGTGCCTGCCGACCGGCGGGCGCGGGCGCTGGCGTTCTATTCCTTGGGGGTGCCTTTAGGGACGCTGCTCGGCTATTCATTCGGCGGGGTGATCGCGGAACAGTTCGGCTGGAAAGTCGCCTTCTTGATGGTGGGCATTCCAGGCATTCTCGTCGCCCTCCTCACCTGGAGCATTCTGAAAGAGCCCCGCCGACTTGGCCTGCTCGCCGCCCCGCCCGCTGACCACAAGCCGATGAAGTTCGGCCAAGCTCTGAAGGCTTTGGCGTCGAGAAAAGCCTATTGGTACGCCTGCTTCGGCGCGTCGGTGATCTCTTTTCTGGGGTATGGCCACGCCGCCTTCCTGGGGGGCTTTTATGCGCGGGTGCATGAAATGCCGCTGGGCCAGATCGGGTTAGCCTTGGGGATCATGCTCGGCGTTTCGGGGATGATCGGAACCTTCATCGGCGGCCAAATCGCCGATCGGGCCGCGAAGCGCGATACGCGGGCCTATTTTACAGTGCCGTCCATCGCAATGGTGTGCTCCATCCCGTTCTTCGCGGTAGGCATGCTGGTGGAAGGCGCTGTCGCGTCTCTGGCGCTTTTGGCGATCCCCACGGCGTTGAACTCGCTCTGGTACGGCCCGATTTATGCAGCGGTGCAAGGGGTCGCTGGACCGCAATTGCGGGCGACGGCAGTGGCGATCATGCTCTTCATCGTCAACATGATCGGCCTAGGTCTTGGGCCGCTCGCGCTGGGGGCTCTCAGCGATTACTTGGCGGTGAGCCAGGGGATGGGCGCAGCGGAGGGGCTGCGCTGGGCGATCCTTCTGTCGAGTTCTGTCGGACTTGTAGCGGTGGTGCTGTTCCTGATGGGCCGGAGGACCATCCGCGAGGAGATCAAGGCCTACAGCACTTAGGCCGACGGTTTGAGCAATCACGAAAGGCAGGACGGCCACGCCGCCCTGCCCTTTTTCTTTGGCTCAATCCGATTCGCTTAAGGGGTCACGCCGAGGGCGCGGACGGTGTCCATGGTCAGATAACCCACAGGGAGACCGTTGGCGCGCTGGAAGCGCTCCATGGCTGCAAGGGTCGAGGGACCGAATTCGCCATCGGCTGTTGTGGGGTAGCCGCGAGCGGTCAGGGCGGCCTGCACGGCGCGGACCGTAGCCGGGGTGGCGTTGGTCTCACACAGCACTTCGCGCCATTCGACGCCGGCGGGCCGGGTAACGACACGGGATTGCGAGGTCCGGAAGGTGGCGGGGATGCTCACCGTTTCCTGCCGAGCAGGCGTCACTTGGCGGCGCACTTTGATCGTGCGGTACTCGGCGGGGATTTGCCGCTCCTCCACACGCGCCGGAGTGGCGACCACCTCGCGCTGAATGGTCTGGGTGCGGGCGGGGATCACCCGGGTCTGGGCGCTGGCGGCCTCCACTGTACGGGTCCGGGTGACCGTCGTGTATTCGGCCGGCACCTCGATCCGGCAGAGCAGCTCGCCGGTATGCACTTCGGAGCCGCCAGCGGACGCCGTCGTCGCCGCAGTGCGGCCGAACAGGCCCGAGCCGGGCTTCCAAGTAGTGTAGGCGGGACGAACCAGAACCCGCTCCTCGTAGGTCTCTACCGAGGCTGGGGCAGCGATCTGCTCGGTGCGCTCTGGCTCAATCACCACTGTTTCGGTCACTGTCCGATAGGTGGCGGGGATGACCCGGTATTCGACAGACGCCTCGCGGACGAGGACCCGCTCATCCACCATTTCATAGTCCGCGGGGATCATGCGGATCTCAGTCCGCGCCGGCTGGTCGATCACCTGCTCTTCGCGGACGCTTGACAATTCAGGGATGAGGACCCGGGCGAAGCACTGACCCGGTTGGGCATCTGCGGGATAGCCGCCATCCTGAGCAAAGGCCCCGCCGACGGTGGCGATCATAGCGCCCACAGACGCCAAAAGGCCAAGCTTCCACGTCATCGCATCAACCCCTTCAACACCAATGCCTCGGATTGACGCACCCCCGCCACAATCCGACCCCAGGAAAGTCTTAATACACGTTAGCGCTCGACGTCCAACCCAACGGTGGGGAAAATTGTGCCGCGATGGCCAATTTCGCGCGGCGGGCGTCTTCTGGATGCTTGCGGCGGAGGCTATTGGGGGTTCAAAGAAGCCCATGATTCCACGCTACGCCCGCCCTGAGATGGCCACCCTCTGGACCGACGAAAGCCGGTACGGGATTTGGCTCGAGATCGAAACCCTCGCCCTGGAGGGCATGGCCTTGTACGGCCATGCGCCGCCGGAAGCCGCCACCGCTTATCGCGCGAAAGGCCGGTTTGAGACCGCGCGGGTCGACGCCATCGAGCGGGAAGTGAAGCACGACGTCATCGCTTTTCTGACCAATGTGGCGGAGCATGTCGGCGACGAAGCCCGGTTCGCGCACCAAGGCATGACGTCGTCGGACGTGCTCGACACTTGCCTTGCGGTGCAGTTGTGCCGGGCCAGCGACATGTTGCTGACCGGCGTCGATCGCGTGCTCGCGGCGCTGAAAACGCGGGCTCAGGAGCATAAGACTACCGCCTGCATCGGCCGCAGCCATGGCATTCATGCCGAGCCCACCACGTTCGGGCTGAAGCTGGCCGGACACTATGCCGAATTCGCCCGCTGCCGAAAACGGCTTGAATCGGCGCGGGAGGAAATCGCCACCTGCGCGATCTCGGGGGCGATCGGGACCTTCGCCAACATCGATCCACGGATCGAGGCCTATGTGGCGGAGAAGCTCGGGCTTCAGGTGGAGCCGGTGTCCACCCAGGTCATACCGCGGGACCGGCACGCCATGTTCTTTGCAACGCTTGGCGTGGTCGCGTCGGCGATTGAGCGGCTGGCGACGGAGGTCCGGCATCTGCAGCGGACGGAAGTTCTCGAGGCGGAGGAGTATTTCGAGGAAGGCCAAAAAGGCTCCTCGGCAATGCCGCATAAGCGAAATCCGATCTTGACGGAGAACCTGTGTGGTTTGGCTAGGCTCGTCCGGTCGGCCGTTTATCCGGCTCTGGAAAACGTCGCGCTGTGGCACGAGCGGGACATCAGCCATTCCTCGGTGGAACGCGGGATTGGGCCGGACGCCACCATTCACCTTGATTTCGCGCTGCATCGGCTGGCGGGAGTCCTTGAAAAGCTTGCCGTTTACCCGGAGGCCATGGCGGCGAACCTTGCGCTCCTGGGCGGGCTGCACAATTCGCAGCGGGTGCTTTTGGCGCTGACCCGAGCGGGCAAAAGTCGGGAGGACGCCTATCGGCTGGTGCAGCGGAATGCGATGGCGGTGTGGCGCATGCCGGCGCCGCGAGCGGGGGATGCTCTCTTAGCCCAGCTGCGCAGCGATCCCGAGGTGACGGAGGCGCTTTCGCCGGAGGTCTTGGCTGGGTGCTTTGATGAGGCCTATCACTTCGCGCAGGTGGACTTCATCTTTGCGCGGGTTTTCGGGTCGCCGTGACGGGCGGAAAAAGGCGCCGTCTTTGCAAGGGCTTGGGCCCATGCCCAACCCAACTGTCAATCGCAACAGTCCGAAAGCCGAGGCCGCGTTCTTGCGGGCTGAGGGGCGGTTTGCCGTTATGGTCGGCGCGATCCTGATGGGAATCGGGCTGCTGCTGGCGTGCGGGCTGGCGATTGCGAGCCTAGCGGCGGGGATCTCCAGTCTGTTGCCCGCGGCGGTGGCTGCGGCCCCTGTCCTGCTCGGGTGGGCGGCGTTGTGGTATGGGGCTTGGCGGTTTGAGCAGGCCTTGGCTGTGACGCGAGGGCGGCGACCGCGGCGTCTGCATTTGCGGTTGACGGCGCAGCGGCTGCGGGCGGCGGCGCTGAAGCGGAGGCCGGTTCAGACGGCGGAGCCCGCGGCCCAGCCCGAGGACCAAGCCCACTGGAAATTATAGCCGCCAAGCCAGCCGGTCACATCTACGGCTTCGCCAACGACAAACAGGCCCGGCAGGGAGCGGGCCTGCATGGTCTTTTGGTCCAACTCCTTGGTGTCGACGCCGCCGGCGGTGACTTCGGCTTTGGCGTAGCCCTCGTCCCCCACTGGGATGAGGGTGAGCGCTTTAAGTGCTTCGCCCAGGGTTTGAAGGTCTTTGTCTTTCAGGTCAGCCAACCGGCGATCCGGGGCGCCCCAACGCTCAGCCAAGGCGTCCGCTAGCCGTTCGGGGACCAGCGAGGCCAACGCTGTTGCCGTCTGCGCCTTTGGATGGGCGCGTTTGTACGCGGTGAGCGCTTCGCCCGCGGCGCCTTGCGGCCACAAATCTACGGTCAGGGCCTCGCCGGGGCGCCAGTAGGAACTGATCTGGAGGATCGAGGGGCCGGACAGCCCACGATGGGTGAAAAGCAGGCCTTCTCGAAACGCCGCGCCGCCACACCGGGTCACAGCGTCGACGCTCAATCCCGCCAGCGGGGCCATCCAGGCGCGGTCCTCGGCGCCAAACACCAAGGGCACCAGAGCAGGGCGCGGCGAAACAAGCCGCAGGCCGAATTGTTTGGCGATGCGGAAGGCGCAGTCGGTGGCGCCTAATTTGCGGATCGAAAGCCCGCCCGTTGCGACGATCAGGGCGTGCGTTTCAAACGGCCCCGCGTTCGTCTCCAAGCGAAAAACAGCCCCTTTCGCGACAGTTTTGACTGTGATTCCGGTGCGGATCTCAGCGCCGGAGGCCTCATCCAGCAGCAACTGGACGATGCGGCGGGCGCTGCCGGCGCCTTCGCAGAAGAGCTGACCCAGGGTTTTCTCGTAGAACGGGATCCGATGCTTCTTCACCAAAGCGATGAAGTCGTTCTGGGTGTAGCGGGCCAGAGCCGAACGAGCGAAGTGGGGGTTTTCGCTCAAGAACCGCTCGGGCCGGACATCGAGATTGGTGAAGTTGCAGCGGCCGCCGCCGGAGATCAGAATCTTTGCCCCGATTACATTGGTGTGCTCCAGCACGAGCACGCGCCTGCCCCGGGCGCTCGCCACGCCCGCGGCCATCAGGCCCGCCGCTCCTGCCCCCAAAACGATCGCGTCCCATGGGGGCTTCATGGCGCTTGTCCAAACGATAAAAACCCGATAGCGGCAAGGGATGAGCCTTTGGAGGACCCACACCCCGCTTCGCCGCCCGCTGGGCGGAGCGTTCGGCCAGCACCAGCAGCGCGGCCGGCGTGACGCCGGCGCTCAAGGCGACCAGGGCGGCTGAAGCTTATCATATCGCCTTCCCTGGTTCCCTTCCTGGCGGCTCCCCGCCGCGAGGGGCTGATTCGCCTCGCCCGCGGGCCGAAGCGGCCCTCGTCTTGGATGACTTGTGATGACGTCTTTCCTTTCGGAAAGCCCGGTTGATCCGTCAACCTATGGGCTGTTCCTTCTTGTGATGGCGACACTGGCGGTGACGCCGGGTCCGGCCAACCTCTTCGCGATCGCCACCGGGATGGCGGAAGGCCCGCGCGCGGCGCTGATGGGCGTGCTGGGGATGAACACTGCAACGCTTGTGTGGTTTGCTGCGGCGGCCCTTGGGCTTGGGGCGCTGGTTGCGGCGTTTCCCGCCGCTTTTCATCTGATCGCGCTTTTGGGCGGGGTTTATGTTCTGTGGTTGGGGGCGAGGGCGCTGTGGGCTTCTGCGCGGCCGCCCAGCGAGGCCGAGGCGCAAGCGGCGGCGCCACTCAAAGGATCTGCATTTCTGCGAGGGTTCGGCGTGCAGATCGCCAATCCAAAGGCGGTCTTGTTCTTCACTGCGATCCTGCCGCCGTTCCTGGACCCGACGCGGCCGGCGGCAGCGCAGCTCGCCGCCTTCGCGACCGGGACCCTGATGCTCGATCTGGCGGCGATGGGCGCCTACGGATTAGCGGGCGGCGCCTTATCCTTCCGCATGCAGGACCGGCGTTTTCGGCGGGGCTTCAACCTGATTGTGGGGTTTCTGCTGGTGACAGCGGCGGGTTTGATCCTAACGCGATCGTGATCAGCAGCACCCGGACGGCTTTGCTGCTAAGCCTTTGATATATTGACATAAACAGCGATCGCTGCGGTGCTAAAAGGACCGCAGCGGGGACGCAAGGGTTTATCGCGCGGGGTGATCTCAAGGACGTGACCATGGATCGCAGCGATTTTGGCCGGAGTGATTTCGAATTGGGGCTCTTGGGGTGGCGACTGACCACAGTGGAGGTTTTGTACCGGATGCCGGATCATCCGGGCCTGTTGCAGACGTTTATCTGGCAGACGCTCGATCGGGGCCCGGACTATCCGCGCATCCTTGCCTTCCTCGGCTTTTGGAAAAAAGAGATCGAGGCGCACATCCATTCTGTGCGGCTTTGCACGGGAGAGGCGCTTGCGCCGGCGCGGATGCAGGCCGCGCAAGAACTGCGCCTGTGGCATTAAGCGCATCACATCGGCGCCACCGCCCTTAATCCTTGCGCGTTTGGCGCGTATAAAGGGGGCCTTGGAGGGCGCGATGCGTGTCATTGTTGTTGTGTTGTCTTTGGCGGCGGTTCTGGGAGTGAGCGCGTGCGCCACGTCCACGCCCTACCAACCCGCCGCAAGCGAGCAGGGTTACGGCTACGCTGAAGAGCCGATCGAAGAGAACCGTGTGCGGATCGTGTTCCGGGGCAACAGCCTCACCGACCGCGAACAGGTGGATGATTATCTGCTCTACCGCGCCGCAGAGTTGGCTTTGATGCGGGGCGCGCAGCATTTCATCTTGGTGCAGCGGGATACCGAAGCGGACATGCGATTGGTCGAGACCGGCGTCGGCCGGTCGCGGTTCTCGCACTTCTACTATCACCCCTTCTACGGCTGGGCGCCCTTTTACGACCCGTTTTGGGATGACCGCTCGTTGCGGGAAGTGACCCGCTATGAGGCGAGCGCGGAGGTCTTGTTCGGCTTCGGGCCTAAGCCGGAAGGGAATCCTGACGCATATGACGCGGCGGAGGTGCAGCGGACACTGCAGGATCGGATCGTTTTCCCGCCCGCGGGCTAGGGTCCTTCCACCGCATAGCCCTGGTCGCGGAGCATGGCGATGACGCCATCGGGACCGCTTAGGTGCGCCGCACCGATAACGATCAGAACATCCTCGTCTGCGCCCGTGAGACGCTCGGCGGCCGCCGCAGCGAAGGCGCGGTTTCTCTCTGTGATCATCGCGTCATAGAATGCTTGATCCAAGCCAAGAAAGCCTGTTCGGGTCAGAGCAGCGATCGCTTCGCTGTCCCCCCTGATCCAAGCAGCCTCGGCTTCAAGGACTTCCGTCGGATCGGTTTCAGCCTGCGCCAATGTCAGGCTTAGGAGACGGCGCTCGCGGTCAGGGGACAGCGCGGCGAGGACCTGCAGTTGTTGTTCTGGCGTCTCCAAGCCTGCGGCGGGGCGGCCATCCAGAGCCTGCGTCAAGACCGCCTCGACGCCGAGCTCGGGCCGAACGCCTTGGGCGAGGGCTGTGGCTAGCGCGATCTGTTGCGCGGCCGCCCAGGGGCGCAGTGTTTCCAAAGCGTCCCGCGAGAGGTTGAGACGCTCAGCGATCTGGTCAAGGCGCGCGGCGTCTTCGGACGTGAGCTGGGCGGACAGGGTCATACCGGGGGGATTGCGGCCCAAGGCTGTGAAGAGGTCTTGCGTTTCTTGGCTGAGGGCGGCGCCCGGGGCGATCTCGAACAGGACCTGCTCGGCATCGGCCAAAGCGGCGTCAAGGGCGCGGCTGCGCCACTCGGCATCAGGCGTCAGGGCGTGGGCTGAGCCAAAGAGGTAGATTGTCGTCTCGCCGCGCTCGAGCCGCCACACCGGGGGACCGGCGGACTCGGCCGGCGCGCAGGCCGCGGCCGATAAACACAGCGCAAGCGTCAGCGATCGGATCATGCAGCCACACCTCGGGCGCGCCGGCCTCCGGGTCAAGGCTTGGCTCGCCATGACCCGTTTTGGGGTGCGTCGGGGCGCCTCCTGGACAAAAGCTCGGCCTCGGGTTTGTTACTGACTGGTCAGTTATGAACACGATCCCTGCCCCTTCCCTCCGCCGTCGACGTCCTGACGCACGCCCGGACGAAATCCTGGACGCGGCCCTCGACGCCTTTCTGGATCGTGGATTTGAGGCGACGCGGATGGAGGATGTGGCGGGGCGCGCCGGCCTTTCGAAGGCGGGGATTTATCTCTATTTCGAGAGCAAGGAGGCGCTTCTGAAGGCGCTGATTGTGCGGTCCGTGAAGCCTATCGCTGATCAGGCGGAGGCCTTGGCCGCCGGGTCCCAACAGCGGCCGCTGGAAGCGCTGACGCTGATTGTTGCAGCGGTGACGGCTCGTCTTGAGGACCCGAGGGTCGCGGCGACGCCGCGGCTCGTCCTCTTGATAGCGCCTCGGTTTCCTGAGTTGGTGGCCTTTTATCGCGACGCGGTGGTCGACCGCGCGCGAGCGGCGGTGGAAGCGCTGGTTCGGGCGGGGATCGCCCAGCGGCTTATTCGGCCGGTGGACCCAGATTCAGCGGCGCGGCTCATTATCGGGCCGCTCGTGATGGGGGCGCTGCTGCGGCACGTGCTGCAGGCCGAGGCGCCGCCACCGGACCCTGGCGCGCATTTGGATCTGGTTTTGCGGGGGCTCGCAGCATGAGGCGGGCGATCATTCTTGTCCCCTTGGCAATCGGCCTTGCGGCCTGCGGCGAGGGGGCGGCGGCGCCGACACTTACGGGATATGGTGAGGCGGTTTACGTTTACGCCTCGTCCCGCGACGGCGGTCGAATGGCGGAGTTGTTGGTTCGGGAGGGCGATGCGGTCGTGGCGGACCAGCCGCTTTTCTCGCTCGATCCCGCTCGAGAGATTACAGCAGCCGAGGCGGCGCGATGGAGCGCACAGGCGGCGAACGCGCGCGCGGAGGAAGCACTGGCGGATGCGGTGGTGCGGGCGCAGGCTGACGTTGGTTTAGCCCGTCAGAATTTGGAGCGGACGCAGGCGCTGTCAGATCGCGGCCTGATCGCCCGGGCGCGGCTCGATGCGGATCAAGCGACGGTGCGGCGCGCGGAAGCGGCTTTGGCCCAGGTGCGGGCGGAGCAGGCCGCGGCGCGGCAGGAGGCGCAGGCCGCTTTGGCCCAGGCTCGGCTTGCGGCGCAGCGGCAGGAGGACATCGCCGTCGCCTCCCCCGTTACCGGACGGGTGGAGCGCATCTATCGCCGGCCTGGAGAAGTCGTGGCGCCAGGTGAGCCGGTGCTTGCGCTGCTTGCGCCGGAGAACATGCGGGTGCGGTTTTACGCCCCACAGGACCAACTTGCACGCTTTGCGCCAGGAGCGCAGGTGAGCATCGGCTGCGATGGCTGCCCCGCAGGCCTCAGCGGCCGCGTGACTTTCACCGCGAGCGAGCCGCAATTCACCCCGCCGATCATCTATGACGCCGACAATAGGGGGCGGCTGGTCTATCTGATCGAGGCTGAGCCAAGCGATCCTTTGGCGATCCGACCGGGGCAGCCGGTGGACGTCGCCGCGCCATGATCGACGTTTCGCCTCGGGATGAGCCGCCCGTCATTGCGGTTCAGGGCCTGACCAAACGTTATGGTGGGCGCGCCGTGGTGGACGGGCTTGATCTGACTGTCCCTAAGGGGGCGATCTACGGGTTTCTCGGGCCTAACGGGTCGGGGAAAACCACGACGATCCGAATGGTGTGCGGGCTTTTGAAGCCGGATGCGGGCTCTGGGCAATGCTTGGGCTTCAACGTGCTGACCGAGAGCGCGCTGATCAAGGCGCGGATAGGCTACATGACCCAGCGGTTTTCGCTTTATGAAGATCTGTCGATCCGAGAAAATTTAGAATTTATTTGTCGCCTTTACAGCATGGACCGGCTGCAGGAGAGGGTCAATGCGGCTTTGTCCGATCTCGGCCTTTCGGAGCGCTCGGGCCAGATTGCAGGTCGGCTCTCGGGGGGCTGGAAGCAGCGGCTGGCGCTTGCGGCCTGCATGATTCATGAGCCGCAGTTGCTGCTCCTGGATGAACCGACGGCAGGCGTCGATCCCAAGGCGCGACGGGATTTTTGGGCCCAGATCCGCGCCTATGCGCGGGGGGGCGTCACAACGCTCGTCTCCACGCACTACATGGACGAAGCCGTGCAGTGTGATTCAATCGCCTTTATCGCCTATGGCAAAAAGATGATTGATGCGCCGACATTGGAAATTCCGAGTCACGTCGGATTATCGGTGTATCGTGTCGTGGCGGAGAGCCTGGATGCAGCTGAAGCGCTGTTGCGTCAGGAGCCGGCTTTCAGTCTGGTCGCGCGCTTCGGCGGGCAGATTCACGCCGCCGGCGGTGACGCCGAGGCAGCCTCTGCGGCGGCGCAGAGGCTGCGCGCCTCTGGCGGCCTTTTGGTCGAGCCGATCCCCACGGGCCTTGAAGAGGCCTTTATTCACCTGATGGCGAACGCATCGGACAATTTCAAATGAGCGCGCGGGACCAGGCTTTCTCGTTCGCCAGGATCGCGGCGGTGTTCCTGAAGGAACTGGTGCAGATGCGCCGGGATCGGATGACTTTCTCGATCATGCTCATGATGCCCGTGATGCAGCTTCTGCTGTTCGGGTATGCGATCAACACTGATCCGCGGCATATGCCGACGGTGATCGAGGCGCATGATACTGGGCCCATGACGCGCAGCTTCGTGGCGGGGCTTCAAGCGTCGAGTTATTTCGATGTGGTCGCTGTGACAGAGCAGGCCGGCGAAGGCGAAGAGGCTTTGCGCATGGGCGATGCGAGCTTTCTTGTGGTGATTCCGGATCGTTTTGAGGAACGCCTTGTTCGCGGGGAAAGGCCGCAGATTTTGTTCGCGGCCGATGCCTCGGACCCGGTGGCGGCGGCGGGGCCCCTCAGCGCCATTGATGAGATTGCGCGGCGGGCGTTTGCGGTTGATCTAGCGGGGCCGCTGGCGCACCTCGCGCCGCGGCCGCCGCCCTTTGAGATCGTGACCCACGCGCAGTACAATCCAGAAGGCGTAACAGCCTTCAATATCGTTCCCGGACTTTTGGGCGTGATCCTGACGATGACGATGGTCATGATTACCTCCATTGCTTTGACGCGAGAATCCGAACGCGGAACAATGGAGACCTTACTGTCGACACCCGTCCGACCGGTTGAGGTGATGATCGGGAAGACCACGCCCTACATCGCTGTTGGGGCGGTGCAAACGATCCTCGTGCTGATTGCCGCGCATTTGCTGTTCAAGGTACCGTTCGCGGGCAGCCCTGTGGCGCTGCTGCTTGGGGTGGCCCTCTTCATCTTCACCAACCTCATGCTTGGGTATCTCATCTCGACTGTGGCGCGATCGCAAATGCAGGCGATGCAGTTGACGTTTTTCATTTTTCTCCCTTCGATGCTCTTATCGGGCTTCATGTTCCCGTTTCTGGCCATGCCGCAGTGGGCGCGAACGTTGGGGGAAACGCTGCCGTTAACCCACTTTCTGCGCATCGTCCGCGGGGTCATGCTTAAGGGTGGTGGGGTCGGCGATGTCAGCCGGGATCTTGCCATTCTGTGCGTCATCCTTGCCGTTCTGACAGGATTGGCGCTGATGCGGTTCCGCAAAACGCTTGATTAATCAAGGCGTTAATCTGAATACTCGCCTGCGGCGTTCTGTCCCTGGGCCTTGTCTTTTCGGCTTCCGGCTCGGCCCTAAATAGGCTGCTGCGGGCCGGGCCCCTCTGACGCCGAGGCGAACGATCTGGTTGGCGTGATGTCGGACCATCAGCGAGCGATTGATCGTTGCGCTGACTTTTCATCATTGCCCGGAGGTTCGCTCGATGGCGCCGTCAGCCCCTGTTGTCTTATGCACTCATCGGTCGCCGCAGGATGCGTCCGACCGGGTCGCACTCGCGATCACAAAGGCGCTTCGCTTTCTGGCCGACCGGCTTTTCCAGAAGCGCTACGGGCACCGCGCCGTTGTGCTGGAGACCGTGGCGGCCGTCCCGGGCATGGTCGCGGGGATGCTCAATCACTTAAAGTGCCTGCGGCGCATGCAGGACGATCACGGATGGGTCAAAACCCTTTTAGATGAGGCCGAGAACGAGCGCATGCATCTGATGACGTTCGTCGCCGTGGCCCAACCCAGCGGACTCGAGCGCCTGCTTATCGTCTTGGCGCAGGGAGCGTTCTTCAATGCCTTCTTCCTACTTTATCTACTTTCACCGCGCACCGCGCATCGGCTCGTTGGATATTTCGAAGAAGAGGCGGTTATCAGCTATTCGGCCTACCTCACCGAGATCGACTCTGGCCGGCTGCCCAATCCTCCGGCGCCGGATCTTGCGATCAGCTACTGGAAGCTTCGTCCGGATGCGCGGCTTCGCGACGTGGTTCTGGCGGTGCGTGCCGACGAGGCCGGACACCGGGATGTCAACCATCAGTTTGCTGATGACTTGACCGCACGCTCCGCGGATTCATCAAGCCCAGCGATCCCACAGAGCTAGGACTTGCCGCCTTGGACGCGGCACCTGTCGGAGCAATACTTAACGTGCGCCCAATCTCGCGCCCACTTCTTACGCCATATGAATGGCCTGAGGCAGGCCGGGCAGGTCTTGACCGGCAGATCGGCCTTGTCAGGTCTGACGCCGTTGGCGTTCTTGCGAGCCATCAGAAGTCGAACTCCGGTTGCGTGGACGTCCGATTGGGCTTCGGCCGTCGCCGACGCTCCGTGGACGGAAGACCTGCCTTGCGGCTGCCGTGGCGGCGCTGGATGCCGCGCGCTTCAGCAGCGAAGTCCTCGCCGCGCCTCACTCCATAAACCGCCTCCCGCGCGCTGCGGGCGGCGACTTCATGGTCAACCAGGCGTACAGGATAGGTTGCGCCTAAGGCGATGCCGTTGTCTTCGAGGAGCGCCGGCGGCGCCTTCCAGGGTTCGTGGATGATTTCATCCGGAAGTGAAGCAATCTCGGGAACCCATCGCCGAATGAAGCCGCCAGAGGGGTCCTGGTCCCGGGATTGCTTCACAGGGTTGTAGATGCGGGCGACGTTCACGCCAGTGACGCCGGACTGCATTTGCGCTTGCGGGTAATGGATCCCGGGCTCGAAGTCCGTGAAGAGGCGCGCAAGCTCCTGGGCAGGCCGACGCCAATCCTGCCAAAGGTGATAGCCTGAAAAGGCCATCACCATTGACCGCATACGGAAGTTCAACCAACCCGTGGCGCGGAGGCTGCGCATACAAGCGTCGACAAACGGAAAGCCGGTACGCCCTTCCGCCCAGGCGGCGACGATGGCTTCATGGCCCGCCTGGATTGGGCGGAGGTCTTCATAGGCGCGATGCAGAGCGCGGCGTTCGATTTCAGGTTCATCTTCGAGTTTCTGGATGAAGTGGCAATGCCAGTGCAGCCGGGAGACGAAGGAGGCGATTGACTGGACGAAGGCCTGATCGTCAGTGGCCTGCCAGCGGGCTCTGGCGCGAAGGGACGCCTGATAGGTTTCACGCATTGACAGGCAACCCAGCGCAAGGTGCGCCGATACGCGGGAGCAGGCGGCGGCTCCTTCCACTGGAGAGGCCATCGCCTTGCGGTAAAACCGTCCGCGGTCTGTCAAGAATGACTTCAGCAGCGCTGCAGCCTCACGGCGACCGCCGATCTGTCGATCCGGGCACGGATCGTTCGGGAGACCAAGAGCTGAGGCGTCGGGCCAAGGGTCGCTTCCCGCATCCATAGCAGACCGGATGTTATTTGGGGCGAGGAACGGGTCAGCGCGCATCATTGCCTGCCACCGGGCCGCCCAGCCGTTGCGATCATAATGCGCGCGCCAGACGCCGTGCTGGCGATACTCCTTCAGCGGAACACTGGCCTTGCGCGCCCAGCGACGCACCGCGATGTCACGATGAAAGGTCCATAGAAGGCCGGTCTCTTCGTGCGCATGGATCGCTTTGACGCCAAGCGCGGCGTGCAGTTCGCGCAAGACCTGAACCGCCTCCCCAACGCGAACCGTCAAGCTCGATCCACGGGTTCGCAGGGCCGCATCCAAATCGGCGAGGCTTTCGATCAGGAACGCAAAGTGCCGACCAGCCATTTCGGGCTGGCGCCACAATTCCGGCTCCAAAATGTAGAGCGGCAAGACCGGGTCGCCCGTGGCTGCAGCCGCCGCCAGAGCGGCGTGGTCATGCACCCGCAAATCCCTCTTAAACCAGACAACTTGGATCACGGCGCGCCCTCGATCAGCTGCGGGATCTTCTCCTTGAATTTGAAGAAGCCGGCGCGCGCGTGGGGCCAGACCCGGCGATCAAAGGGACGCTGCAGGCGCGCCAGGCGAACGCCTTGCGATGCAAGCGCAGGCGCGATCCGGTCCAACGCCCATGCAGTCAGGCCGACGGGCGCATAGGTGGTAACGACCTCGACAACGCCTGTCTTTTTCGCCCATGACGCCACTTCATCCGCACACAGATGCTCTGTGGGCTTCTGAAAATGGGCGCCCGCGCGTGCAAGGCCATCTTCAATGGCGCCCTTCAGAAACAACGATGTCTGACTTTCCGGATTCCCTGCTTCTGCAACCGCAAGGGCGGCGCAGGCGGAGACGTCAGCGGTCAATGGCCAGCTTTCCGCATGCAGGTCTTCCGCGGTCAGGAGCAACGCCACCTTCCGTTCCCGGACACAATCGCCATGCGGCGCAGGCTCCGGCACAGGAGGCGGCTCGGCTTCCGTCAAGGGCGCCGCACGTTCGTCAAGCTCACCTTTCGGGTCGAAGCGTCCGAGCGTGTTGTCGCGGATGTTGGCGGCGCGAGCGAGATAGGCTTTTCCCGCCGTGTGCAGCCCCGCCACCCACCGCCAGGACAGCGTGTTCGAGGCCGGGTCGGCGTCGAGCAGGTGTTTGTAAAAGAAGTCAGCGCCCAGCTGCCAAGGCAGTCGGAGCGTGAAAATCCAAATGGAGGCAAACCACATTCGGGTGTGATTATGCAGCCACCCATGGGTCTGAAGCTCCTCAACCCAGGCGTCAAAGCAGAGGACGCCGGTGCGCCCGTTCAGAGCGGCTTTCAGCCGGGGGTCATCCGCCCAGGCCTGACGCAGCGCTTGGCGTTCGGCGTCGAAGCGACGGAGCAGGCTTGGGCGCATTTCGAGCCAGCCTTTCCAATAGCTTCGCCAGAACACCTCGTGGATGAACTTTTCGGCGGCTGCGAAGCTGTGGCGCTTCAGGACCGCGGCGATGACTTCTTCCTCTGTGACCAAGCGACGGCGGATCCAGGGCGACAGGGCTGAGACATTGGCGCGATCATCAGGACCGCGGTCGATGTTGCGGTCGCGAGCATAGGCGCGGCCCGCGTTGGGCAGAAACGCCTCTAAGCGGGCAAGACCCGCGGCGCGGGTCGGGGTCCAGGCCACGGAGCCGCGGAGGGGCTCGGGGGCGTCAAACAAGCTCATGGCTTGCTATACGCGCAACGGGGGATCTTGGGTCAGTCGGGGCGCGCCTATACGCCCCTTCCCTAACCGTAGCCTCTCCCCTAGGCCGCCGCTGCGCCAAAAAGAGAGCTCCCCTTTTCAATCTAGACGCTGAGAGCGTCGCACAGCGATCAGCGCCGCGCCCCAGGCCAAAACGACCCACACCAGAAGCCACCCCAGGCTTGCCCATGCTACAAGGCTGGGCGCAGCGAGCCGCCTAGTGCTCCATGCCGTAACCTCTTCAGCGCCCAGACCGCGGCCTCCCATGATTGCTGGCCCCATCGCGGCGCGGAACGACTCCATTTCAGCCCGCGCGCCAGACTGTCTGTCGAAGGCCGCAAGCGCGCTCGTGCCCGCGATGTCGGTCATTGCGATCGATTGCGCGAGTGTCGGCGTCAGCCCCTGCAACGCCGTGGCTAACGCCATCTGGCGCCCAAGGCTTTCATCAAAATCGGAGCGCAGCGGGGCCAAGGCTTCATTGATTTGGTGGCTGACGACGTACCGGGACTTGGCCCAACCAGGCACGTCAAAGCCGCCCTGCTCCAACTCGGGATGATCGTTGAGATAAGCCTGAGCGAGGCTCTCTGCGTCTTTCACCGCGGCGATCTCGGCGCTTCGGGCGTCGGCGAGAAATGCAAGCCGCGAAGGGGCGGGCGCCATGGCCTGACTTGCCGCGGCGATGGCGCTGGGTCCGGCCGCCGCCAGGACAAGCCAAACCGCGAACAAGGCGACGGCGCTGTTTGATCCCTGGCGCACAAGGCCGTTCACCGCCACGCAGAGCCCCGCCCAGACAATGAATCCAAGCAACGCAGCGCCGATGAAGACAGAGAAAGCGGGACCTCGCGCGCCGCCAAATCCGCCACCGATCAAAGCCTGGACCACAAGGGCGGCCCCCAGCGGCGCGACGACCAGCAGCGTGCGCGCCGTGACCCGCGCCAACACAATCCGCCCGGGCCGCGCCCCTTGCGCCATGAGCAGCGCCAGCCGTCCGGTTCTTTGCTCCTCGCCCAGAAGTCCCGCGCACAAAGCGACAAGGAGCAACGGCGCCAACAGCGTCACGAGAAAGACGAAATCGAACCGCGCCAGGGCCAGCCTCAACGGATTGTCGACCTGGTAGTTCTCAAACACCCTGTGCAAAGGCGTCAGCGGCGTCGCCTCTCCCAAGATAGGGTCGAGACCCGTTCGTCCGACAGCGAAATCCAGCAAAGGCGGCTCTTCAGCCATCATCCGCAGACGCACCGCATGGGGCGACGCCAGCCCAGGGGCGGAAGGGCTGGCAGAGGCCTGCGCCAAGGCTTGGGCTTCTGCGATCGCCGTTCGGTGCGCGGTTTGCGCGTTCAGCCCGGTGCGGGAGGCGAGCAAGGCGGCGGCAAGCAGCAACGCCACGGTCGCGATCGCCGCCCCGCTGCGCCACAGGATCAGGAGATCCCATCCGACTATTCGCCAGAACGACATGCCTACCTCCGCCGCAACGCGATCAGCGTTGACGCCATGGCCAAGGCGAGCCCACCGACCAGCCAGGCCAACAGCGCAAGTCCCTCTCGTCCGTATCCGCCCGACACCGCCGGCAGCGAAGGCGCCTCATAGGCGAAGGCAGGGATTTGCTCCCAAAGGGACCGATCCGCGAGATACGCGCCGCCGCGGTCGCCGGCGTTGTACATGTCGTCCTCGTTAAGGCGCCGGATGATGATCCGGCGATGGGCTTCGGCCTGCGCCAGAAAGTCGGCATGATGTGCGAAATCGCCGCCTGCAAGACCCGCGGAAAGGCTGGAGAACGCCAAGGTCGGGGACGCGGCTGCGAAAGCCAGCCGCACATCGGCTTGCCGCGCATAGGCGGCGCGCAATTCGCCGTAGCGTCGGTCGTGGATGACATCGCCGATTTCTTCGCCCTGTTGCAGACGCAGACCCCGCACGCTTAGCGTCCGCCCTTGCGTGTCCAAGACGGTGGCGGTCGCCGGGGCGCCGTGGCCGTCCCCCGCCGCCATGACCGCATCGCGGATTTCGGCCCGCAGCATGGCGACGAATGTCGCCGGGGAGGGAGCAGGAGCGATGGCTTCGGCCGTGGTCATCGCAATCCGGGGCGCGACGATGGCTGTGAGCGCCCATAACACCAGCGCGGCCATCAGGCTTGCGCGGGTTGTGGCGAACCAAGCCGAGACTGCGACGCCCAAAATGGCGAAGACCATTCCATAGCCCAGGGCCGCGACGGACCATATCGCCAGCCGCAACCCGGCGTCGGGATAAAGCCCCGCCCCGGCCACAATCTGAGCCCACGCGCTCGCCGTGGCGGCGAGGAGGGCGGCGGCCCCAATCAGCGCGGTCAGACCCGCCGCGCCGAGCACCTTCCCGAAAGCAAGGCTGACAACCCCTGCCCCATGGCCCCGCAGCAGGGCGAGGCGGCCTTCTTCGCGCTCCCGAGACACGCTGACTGCACCGATCATCAGACCCAAAAGCGCCAAAAGATGCTGGACAATCCAGGCCGGGGTCAGGGACCCGAGCGGCGAGGGATCGACCCGATCTTCCGCCGGCCGCGCCTCTGCAGGCCGCTGGAGATGGGCCTCCATCCACACATGCCCACCGACAAAGGCGCGTAGACCAGGATCGACATCCTCGAGCGCGCTGGGCGGGCGAACCGCAAACCTTGAGAAGTGAGCAGCCGCATGGGGATTGCGTGGCCCTTGATCGAGCCAAGTTTGCTCCTCTTGCGCTTCGGCCGCCGCCAAAGTCCGCGTGGCCTCGCCCCGGTTGACGGCAGCTGACAAGGCGGTGGCCAGAGCGAGCAAAACGACCAAAAGGCCTGCGGCAAGAAGCCAGCCGGCGCGCAAGGCTTCCCGCAGGTCTTTGCCGGCAATCGCGAGCGCGGCGCTCATGCGGCGCCCCGCATATGGGTCACATAAAGCGCTTCCAAACCTTTAGCGTCGATGTCGTTTGGAGTGGTCTCGGCCACTACGCGCCCGGCTTTCAGGATCACCAGCCGATCGGCGATGTCGTGGGCGCGGAACAGATCATGCGTGGCCATGAGCACGGCCGCCCCCGCTTCCGCGCGGCCACGAATGGCGGCAGTGGTCTCCATGGCGGCGACCGGATCAAGGCCTGACAAGGGCTCATCCAGCACAAGCGCCTTCGCGTTTTTCGCAATGGCGATCGCAAGAGCGGTCTTCTGACGCATCCCTTTGGAGTAGCCGGCGACCCGCTTGCGCACGGCGGCTTCGGGCAATCCCGCCGCGGTCAAGGCCGCGACCGCCTCGCTCGTTGTGGGGCGGGGGCCGCCTGCAAGATCGGCGAAAAACTGCAGGGTCTCAATGCCGGTCAAACTTGGATAAAGCGAGGCGGTTTCAGGGACATACGCGAGCTTGGACCGCGCCGCCGTTGTGGCTGTGGCAACAGAAACGCCGTCAACCAGCGCCTCCCCGGCAGTGGGAGAGATCAACCCAAGAAACAACCCGATCGTCGTCGACTTTCCCGCGCCGTTCGAGCCCAGCAGCGCCGTGACCTGCCCGGGCTCAACCCGCAACGTAAGACCATCCAACGCCACCGCGTCCCCATACCGCTTTGTCAGCCCACGCGCTTCCAGCATCTGTCTGCCTTTGACTCCACATAATATTATACTGTTACACCGACCTGCGTTTAAAGGGGGATCACATGCGTTTGGCCGCTGCCGCTGTGTTTTTGTCGTTCGCTGGGGCGCCGGCGTATGCTCAGACGCCCGAAACGAACGGGGCCGATGAGATCGTCGTTGTTGGTCAAGCCCAACGGGACCTGAGTTTTGACGCCGCGGTTCCCACAGCCTCGCGCTGAGATGCGCCTTTGTTCGATCTGCCGGTCAGCCTCGATCGCATCGATCAAGACGAGATCGTCGCCCGGGGTCGGGCCAACGTGGTGGACGCTCTGAACGGCACGACGGGCCTTGTCGGGCAAAACCGCGCAGGGGCTGCGGGCGTTTATAGCTGGCGCGGATTTACCGAGAACGCCGTGGCGATGTTGTTTGACGGGGTTCGGGTCCAAAACTCCACCGTCACCACCCGCAACTCTGACGCCTTTACCTTCGAAGCGATCGAAGTCGCCCGCGGACCGATGTCGTCTCTCTTCGGCGAAGGCGCTTTGGCAGGCGCGGTCAATTACGTGCGCAAGCAGCCCTTTCAAGACGATCGGGCGTCTTACGAACTGCTTGCGGAGGCCGGCTCGTTTGGCAGCTGGCGCTTGGGCGCAGGGGTAAACGCCCCAGTGTCTGAGGCCCTCGCGGTGCGGTTCGACGCGGTGCAAAGTGTGCAAGGGACGCAGGTCCGCGGCGATGAAACGACCACGACCCAGTTCTTGGCCGGGGCGCGATTGGACTGGACCCCGCGGCTGTCTTCAACCCTCCAAATCGACTGGTTCGACCAGAGCCTCGAAGATGCCTACTGGGGAACGCCGCTGATCGACGGGCGCATCCCATTTGAACTGCGCGAAGTCAACTACAACAACGCGACCAATAATCTGTACGAGGATCAGGTTCTGTGGATCACCCTAAATACTGAATGGGCGATGTCGGATGGGCTTACGCTCAGCCATGTGATCTATAGCTACGACGCTCAGCGAGACTGGCGTAATATCGGACGGTTTCTTTGGAACCCCGGCACGCAGACTGTAGGCCGCACCTTCTGGGAGGATCTCGGCTACGACCATCAGCTTGTGGGGGCACGTCTGTTCGGCCGCTTCAAAGGCGAGCGCTTCCAGGCGCTTTTGGACATGGACGCCTCCCAAACGGACTTCGCCAGCCCGCATCAATATTCTGCGCCGTTCGGGCTTCAACAGCAGGTTGACCGCTTCAATCCGCGACCGGTTGATTTTTTCATCTTTGGTCGCCCTCGCGTACAGGCCCGCGAAACGGATGTAGAACAGATCGGCATCTTCGCCGAGGGCCGGCTCGATCCGACCGAGCAGTTCGCTGTGCAGGCTGCGGTGCGCGTCGATCAGGTGGAGGCCGATTTCGTCCGCTTCGACGCCGCTCCTGTCGCCCGCTACAGCGCGAGCTACGATCCTGTGTCTTGGAACCTTGGCGTGGTGTGGAGCGTGACCCCCGCCCTGAACGCTTATGCGCAATATGGGCGCTCTTCGACGCCGGTCGACAGCCTTTTGGTGATCGGATCGTCCGGGGACGCCGCATTTGACCTCACGACCGGGGAAGGCTTTGAAGCCGGCTTGAAAGCCCGGCGGATGGATGGCCGCTTGCAGGCCACGTTCGCCTATTTCGATTTGGCGCAACAAGACATTCCGTCCACCGACCCGAACAACCCTGCTCGCACCATCCAGATCGGCGAAATTGAAAGCCGCGGCTTTGAAGGCGCTTTGATCCTTAACGCGATCGCGACCGTGACGATCGAGGCGAACCTTGCACTGGTTGAAGCCGAATACACCCAGTTCGTTGAGTTTGGCGCCCTGCGCACCGGCAACACGCCGCCCAACGCTCCCGAGGTTGTCGCCAACGTGATCGCCGATTGGCGCTTTGCCCCGGACTGGTCCGCAGGCGTGGCGGTACGCGCTGTCGACGGCATTTTCGCCAACACGTCCAACACGATCCGCTTTCCCGGCTACACCCTGGTCGACGCGGATGTGCGCTGGCGCGTCGCGCCGGGCGTGGACCTGTCCATCATTGGACGAAACCTCGGCGACGAGGACTATGCCGCCTGGGCTACCGGAGCGGGGGGCCAAAACGCGATGGCTAACATCGGCCAGGGCCGCAGCGTCCTTGGGACGGTGCGCCTCCGCTTCTAGCAACCGGGCTAGCAACCGGGATAGTGCCTGACGGCGGCGTCAATGGGAGTGACGCCGCCGTCGAAAGTTCCACAGATGCGCGATGATCAGGGCGCTCCCGCCGGCCACGGTCCAACCTGTTTCCCACTCATGGTCTGGCCAGCCCAGGGCCCCGAGCAATAAAAGCCCGACGCCAAGCGCCGCCAAGCCGCGCATAGCCCAGGTTGACGCGCCAGTCCCATGCCGGAAAGCGAACAGCGCCGCCGGCGCGGCGATCGCCAGAAACAACCAATGGATCCACTCGGCATCCGCGGCCACGCCTAGGATCGGCAATGCGGCGCTGGCCACCGGCAACGCGAGACAATGGACAAGACAAAGCCCGCTCGCGCTGATTGCGACGCCGTCCCAAAGACCCGGCTTGACCATTACGCACCTCGCATCCAAATGTTATAATGTAACACTCTCTCGAAGGGGATGCCCGATGTCCACCGCCGATCTCGCCACAGCGACAAAGCGCCTGCCTGTGACCGTGCTGTCGGGATTTCTGGGAGCCGGCAAAACCACGCTGCTCAATCACGTGCTCGCCAACCGAGAGGGCAAACGGGTGGCGGTGATCGTCAACGACATGAGCGAGGTCAACATTGACGCGAGCCTCGTGGCGGACGCAGGGCAATTGTCGCGGACGGACGAAACGCTTGTGGAGATGTCGAACGGCTGCATCTGCTGCACGCTGCGGGAAGATCTTCTCAATGAAGTCCGCCGCTTGGCCGATGAACGGCGCTTCGATTACCTGCTGATCGAGTCGACCGGGATCTCAGAGCCCCTGCCCGTGGCCTCCACCTTCGGTTTCCGCACCGAAGAGGGCGACAGCCTGGAAGACGTAGCGCGCCTGGACACCATGGTGACGGTGGTGGACGCGGTGAACCTACTGCAAGACTACACAAGCCAGGATTTCCTATCGGATCGGGGCGAAACGGCCGGTGAAGGCGATGCGCGCGCTCTTGTGGACTTGTTGGTGGAGCAGATCGAATTCGCCGACGTGATCGTCATCAACAAGGTTGACGCCGTCACGCCGGAACAGTTGGACATCGTCCGCAAAGTGGTGCGCGGCGTGAATAGCGGCGCAAAGATTGTGGAGGCGTCATTCGGCGCGGTGCCGCTGGACGAGATCTTGAATACTGGTCTCTTCAGCATGGAAAAGGCAGAGAGCTACCCTGCTTGGATTAAGGAGCTCCAGAACCCTCAAGACCATCGTCCTGAGTCGGAAGAGTATGGCATCAGCTCGTATGTTTATCGGGCGCGCCGGCCGTTTGACCCGAAAAAGCTGCACGCATTCTTCAACAAGCCTTGGCCGAACGTTCTGAGGGCCAAGGGGTGGTTCTGGCTGGCGACGCGGCCTCAGTGGGTCGGCGAAATGGGGCAGGCGGGCGCGATGGTCCGTCATCAGGGTTACGGCCGGTGGTGGGCCGATGTGCCGAAGGAACGCTGGCCGAAGGATGAAGAGACCCTCGATTACATCGCCAAGCAATGGGACCCCGTTTATGGGGATCGTCGCCAGGAATTGGTCTTTATCGGGATCGACCTCGACAGGAATTGGATAAAGGCGGAGCTGGACGCATGCCTGACAGGCTCGCCGACAGCGACCAGGTTCGACTCAAAGGTCTTCACTGGGCGCCAAGACCCCTTTCCGGCATGGGGAAAGCAAACGAACTAAACACACACGCACAACATCCTCAAGTTGCGATCGGCTCTGGGTACTCGATGAACAAGTGGGATTCATCGGAGGCAGGGAAAGACGATCGCGCCGGCGAAACCGCACTCGATCCCAAGCGCCTCACCCGGGCGATGGAGCGGGCCTGCAAGATCCTCGGCATCCCTCAGGCCGGGCCGCATGACCTCCGGCGGACGGGGCGGACGATGATGACTGGCGAGCGGGTCGGGGTGGGGTATGACAATGGCGGAACGGGTCATCGCGCACTTGGTGGGGTCAGCGGTGAGCCGGGTTTATGACCGCAACGAGTATCTGCGCGAAAAGCGGGCGGCTCTCGAGGCGTGGGCGCGGGAGATAGGCCGGTTGGTTGATTAGCCGTGAGACGCTCTCCCGGGCCTCCGCGTTGGTCACGTCCACCGGAGTGGTGTAAATTGGGGCGGCCGGCGGTGTAACCGGCTCAGGCCGCGCGCGGTGTCAGTATCGGCGCGGCGACGGGCGGCGCAAGGGTGTATTTGTCGTTGTCTTCGCCGGCGCTGATCTCGGCGAGCGCTTCGATAGACAAATAGCGGTGCTGGAGCTGCCACTCGTCATTGGCTTCCATCAAGACGGCGCCGACGAGCCGCACGATCGAAGCTTCGTTGGGGAAGATGCCGACGACATCGGCGCGCCGTTTCACTTCCTTGTTGAGCCGTTCCAAACCGTTGGTGGAGTGGAGCTTGGCGCGGTGGGCGGCTGGGAAGTCCATATATGCCAGCACATCGTTTTCAGCCTCATCCATCGCCTCGGCGAGCTTGGGATGGGTGTCGCGCGCAGCATCGGCGACGGCGCGCCAGGCGGCGTGAGCCTTCTCCGCGTTGGGCGCGGTGAAGGCTTCGCGCAGCAATGCCGCGAGGCGCGATTGCTGCGCTTTCGGCACGCGGGCAAGCAGATTTCGCGTGGTGTGGACGCGGCAGCGCTGCCAGGTCGAGCCGTTCAGCACCTTCTGAATCGCGGCTTTGAGGCCTTCATGGGCATCGGAAACGACGAGCTTCACGCCCTTCAAGCCGCGCTTCTCAAGGCTGCGAAGGAAGTCTGTCCAGAAGACGCTCGCCTCACTGTCGCCGATGGAAAGGCCGATGATTTCGCGCTTACCATCGGTGTTTGCGGCCACAGCGATTATAGCGGCGACCGAGACAATTCGGCCGCCCTGGCGCTGTCTCAGATAGGTCGCGTCCAGCCACAAATAGGGCCATTCGCCTTCAAGCGGGCGGTCAAGAAATGATCCGACGCGC
This sequence comes from Caulobacterales bacterium, assembly GCA_044370335.1. GTDB lineage: Bacteria > Pseudomonadota > Alphaproteobacteria > Caulobacterales > Aquidulcibacteraceae > REEB509. The sequence goes on along the minus strand of JBILVS010000009.1, from coordinate 2,339 downwards.
TCATCGATTTCCTTGCACAGTTTGGACACTTGGCTTTTTGAAATGCCGCTCATGCCCATCGCCTGCACGAGCTCTTCGACGCGCCGCGTGGACACGCCATTGATCCATGCCTCTTGGATCACCGCCGTCAGCGCCTTTTTCGCGGAAATCGATGCCCCGCATCGATTTCTGTTCGCTCAAAGTCCATGAGCCGCCGCGGTTCCAGAATGAAGCCGGGATAATCGCTTGGCCCGGAATGGAATTTCGGGATCTTCAGGTCGAGCGCGCCGACCCGGGTTTCGAGCACACGGTCGCGGTAGCCATTGCGATAGGTGGCGCGCTCGGGCGAGCGTTCGTGGCGGGTGGCGCCGGCGGCATTGTCGGCGTCAAAGTCCATCAGCCGGTTGCGCGTGGTCTCGGCCAGCACGCGCAGGAAGTCGCCATCCTCGCTCATCTGGATAGCGGCGAGCAATTGCTGCAAGTTGTCGTTGGCCATCGGATTCGATCCTCGGTTTGAGTTGCGTGTCGCAACACAACCATTGCCGGGATTCTCCGATGACCGCCCCCGCGCCCTGGGTGCGCGCAGACTCTTGCGGTCCGCGCGCCCAGGGCGCTCCGTCAGGAATTTACACCACCCGAATGGACGCAACCCCCGTTGCAGGCGCCCCTCGCTCTTGAGCCAGGGCGCCTTTTACCAATGCTCGGAGAGCTTTTCGTAGTGGCCAGCCCCGAACGCCGCCTCTCGGGCAGGCGTGTATTTCACCTGTCTGCGGCGTGGCGTCGCAACGCCCCTTGTGGATTTGCTCGCTCGGTAGGGGAACGGCCACCGTTCTGCGCAGGGCGACGCACAGCGCTGCAATGCGCCTCAATGGGGCGCACGGGTAACGCAATGCAACGCACGAAAACGGCCGGAAATTGCTGGCGATTGACGAGCGGGACGGCAAGGCGCGCTGACGATGGAGGCGGCTCGGCGCGCCTTCTCGCCAACCAGGCGCAACTGCTGCCTTTTTTGGGCTCACCTCTCCCGGGAAGACCGTCGCTGGCGATCCCTTGAGCTGACACGCTTACCGCAGTCAAGCTGGGGCGTGACCTATGACATCAGACCCAAACCGTTTGCTCAAACCCGACGAGGCAGCAGCCTTCTTGGGCCTTCAGCCGTGCACGCTGGCCGCCTGGCGCGAGGATGGTTCGATGCCGAGCCTCGCCTTCTTCAAGATCGGCAAAGCCGTCCGCTATCGCTATGGAGACGTCCTGGCCTTCATCGAAACGCGGAGAGCGACGAGCACGCTGGCGGCGCGGGCGCTGAAGCCGACTGCGCCGGCACAACCGGCTGGGGGTCTCCCAGCATCGATCGAACCGGCAGGGCCCATCCCGACACAGACGAACGCCCATGCCCCAAAGGGTGGCGTCTTCGGCCAGCAATCGCTATTCTAAAGCTATGAGCATCGTCATTACGATTTCTGATAGTCTCGCGCTAGCACTGGAGCGCAAGCGGCAGGAGGCCGGCTTCGACAGCCTTGATGCGGCCGCCGAAGCGCTTTTGGCTGGTGCTATGGCAGCAGATGATGCTGACCTGAGCGGCCTGGGCTACACCGACGGTGAATTACGCGCCCTGATTGCCGAGGGCGAGGCCAGCGGTCCCGCGCTGGCTTGGGACGCTGCCGCGGTCGAAAAGGAAGTTCGCTTGCGCTTCGCCGCCCGACGGCCCGCTTAGGCCGTATGCAGGTCATTCGCCGCCCAAAGTTTGTCGATGACTTAGCAAGCTCCTATGCCTGGATCGCCAGCGACAACATCGCGGCGGCTGAGCGGCTGTTGTCTCTGACAGCGATCACTGTCGCTCGTCTACAGCGCTTCCCGTTTATCGGCGTGCCACGCGAAGAATTGGGCGCGGGGTTGCGATCAATTCGAATTAGCCCTTTTCCACATCTACTTTTCTATCGGGTGGAAGGCCGGGTCATCACGCTGATCCGTCTGTTGCATGGCGCCCGGGACTTGCCTCGCACAGATATTGAAAGCTGAGACAGCGACACTGGCCGCCCTCCGCTGACTTGCGGCGCTCTTAGGGCTGGCTCGGCGAGCAACGAGCGCCCCCGTCGACCAAGCGCTACCCCGAAAGCCGGAATGGCAGGTTCCACCCGATCAAACCTGATCAAACCCGACGCTGGAGCGGGGCACTGGCGGGGCACGGTGTTTTTTGAGGATTTTGGGAAAGTCCTGAAGCCCAAGGCCCCCATGGCGCGCCCGAAGAGATTCGAACTCCTGACCCCCAGATTTCGTATCTGAAAAAATAGCTTGGCGGAGCTTGGCGCGATCTGTCACGGATCTCTTTAATGCACTGAAATATATGTGATATTGTGACA
>JBILVS010000070.1:0-15337 GCA_044370335.1 Caulobacterales bacterium | reverse complement strand
CCTCCTGTCGTTCGCCCCGGGCCAAAGCGGCCAGCGCAACCCGTTCAAGCGATAGGGCCACCTGACGGCGTAAGGCGGGATCGCCTTCATTGTCGGCCAATAGGCCTAGGCGCAGGCGCAGGCCTTCTTTGAAGGCGGAGCGGGCGGCCTCCAGGTCGCCCTGGACCAAGGCCGCCTCCCCAAGCTTGGAGGCGCTGACGGCGAGGGCGCGCCGATCGGCGGCGCCCGCCTGGGCGGCGGCGGCGCGGCGGAGTTTCAGGCTTTCGACATAGGCTGCGCGGGCGGCGGCGGCCTGCCCCTGGGCCAGGGCGACATCTCCCAGACGATCGTGGGCGGTCGCCAGGGCCAGAGGCCAGGGGCCCTTTTCCGGGGCGAAGGCGGCGCAGCGTTCGCGGGCGTCGGCATAGTGGTCTTGGGCCGTCGCGAGGTCTTTGGCTTTGTAAGCGACGTCCCCGGCGAGGATGGACACCGCGGCGCGTTCGCGGGCGAGGCCGGCGTGGCCCGGATTCAGAGCCATAAGGGCGTCAAGGCGCGTTGCGGCCTCTTGCAGCCATGCGACGGCGTTAAGGCCGGGGCCGAAGCGGTCATCCAGTTCGGCGCGGCGCTTCAAGGCGCGGGCCAGTTCGCGGGCGGCGACCGTGTCTTCGGGACGGCGGGTCGCCAAGAGCCCAAGCCGGCCAAGGGCCGCATCCGCCGCAGCTATAGCGCGGGTCATGTCACCTTGGGCTTCGGCGATCCGGCTTTCCTTCAGGCGCGTTGCGGCGAGATTGCGCAAAGCCGGAGCGTCGCGATCCCTGGCGGCGGCTTCGGCCAGGGGAATGAGGCGGCCCATCCAGGTTTGGGCGGCGGCGATGTCGCCGTGGGCAAGGGCCACGTCGATTTGACGGTCGATGCAGGCGCGGGCATCGGCGGAGAGGGCGGGATTGTCCCCGCCATGGCGCTGCAAGGCGTCGAGCAGGGCGGCGGCCTTCGGCAGGGTTTTCGCCGCGGCGGCGATCTCGCCGCGCAGCAACGCGACATCGGTGAGGCGCAGGTTCAATCGGGCGATGGCGTGGAGGCAGTCGGGATCCGTGGGGTCGTTGCGATGGACGCGGTCAAAGAGTTGCTCGGCGGCGAGGAAGGCGTCGGCAGCCTCCTCGAGGGCCTCCGAACCGAGGGCGATTTCACCCAGAAGAAACGCCGCGTCGGCGCGGACGCTTTCGTCGAGAGCGCTCCGGAAGGCCTGCGCCGCCAAGCCTCGCGCCTCTGCGAGGGCCCCGAGCTTCGCGAGTTGGGCCCCGGCGGCGATGGCTGCCCGGCCGTCGAGCGGATCGAGGGCTGCGGCGCGGCGGTAGGCGTCAACAGCGCGGCGGCCGTCGCGGGGGGCGGCCAGGTCGCCAGCTTTCATGGCGGCGGCGAACCTCTCCGTGGCGGGGCGTGCCGGATTATCCGCTTGGGCCAGCAGGGCCGCAAAGGCGTTCTCGAAAGGGGACGGGGGGCGGGTCATGACTGATCGGCAAGCTATCCGGGGCGCTGAGGCTGTGCCACGGTCAGGTGTGCAGCGCCGCGGTCTGGCCTATATAAACGGGCATGACCGCGCGCGCGCAACGCACAATAGCCGCTCCCGCCCGCCTTGAGGGGATCGGGGTTCATTCGGGCCAGCCGGCGACGATTCTGTTCCGTCCGGCGGCGGAAGGGGCGGGCGTTTCGTTTGTGCGGGCTGACCGTCCGCACGGGCCGGGGCCAATCCCGGCCAAGGTGGAGGCGGTGGCTGACGCTCGCCTCGGCACCACGCTGCGGAGCCCGGACGGTGCGGAGGCGGCGACGGTGGAGCATGTCTTGGCCGCGGTGTTCGGCCTAGGCATCGATAATCTCGAGATTGTGCTGACCGGGCCTGAGGCGCCGATCATGGACGGGTCATCCCGGCTTTACGCTGAGGCGCTGTTGGCGGCAGGGTTTCAGGATCAGGCCGCCCCTGCTGACGCGATCGAGATTGTGGAACCTATCGGGGTAACGCATGGCGACCGGCGGGCGGCGCTGCTCCCCGCGCCGGGGAGGGCGGGGCTTGCAATTGCGGTGGAGATCGCCTTCGACGACAGCGCGATCGGGACGCAGAGCCTGCGTCTTGAGGTGACGCCGGAGCGATTTTTGTCCGACATCGCGCCGGCGCGGACGTTCGGCTATCTGAAAGATCTGGAGCCGATGCAGCGGCAGGGACGTGGTCTTGGGTCTTCGTTCAACAACAGCATCGTGATCGACGACGGACGGGTGTTGAACCAAGAAGGCCTTCGCTTTCCCGACGAATTCGTGCGGCACAAGGCGCTCGACATGATCGGGGATCTGGCGCTTTTGGGCTCGCCGGTGATCGGGCTTTGCCAAGCCGTGAAGCCCGGGCACGCGCTGACCGTGGCGTTGATGCAGGCTGTGCTAGCGCAGCCTCAGGCCTGGCGCCGTCGCCCGATTTAAAGCTCAGCGGCTGTCGTCGCCGTCGCCGAGGTTGCGGGAGCGACTGGAGCCGCCATTGGTGTGGGCGGCCCCGTTGTCGTTGTGCCCGGTTTCTGAGGTTTCGGTCTCAGGGGAGGCGGCCAACGCCTTCACGAGGCTCAAGACGGCCATGCGGACCGCAGGGTCGCTGATCTGGTTCAGGGAGCGCACGGTCTCGATCGTGGACCGGTTCGACCAAGCCGCGCCTTCATCCACGAAATCGATGCCCAGGCCATCGAAGAAGAACGTAATCGGCACTTCCAGGCGCTGCGAAATCTGGAACAGACGGCCTGCGCTGACGCGGTTGGCGCCGGTCTCGTACTTTTGGATCTGCTGGTAGGAGATGTCCAAGGCGTCGGCGAGTTGTTCTTGGGTGTATCCGAGGATCGTGCGCCGCCGTCGGATGCGATCTCCGACGTGGTGGTCAATTCGCGCCGCATGCCGTGCGCCTTTGAACCGTACGTCGTCCACGCTAAACCCTCCCGCATCGCCCACCCGGGGACATGCAACCCATGGCGGCCGCAGCGTCTTGCTGCTTATCGGCCCTCTCCATACCATTCGTTCTGTCTTGTATCTATGTTGGTTTGTGTGATGGTCAATGAGAATATGGCCATGGAACGGATAATGGGTTTCCGTCTGAGGCGCCTGCTTTTCGCCACGACTTGGGTCATGTATGCGTGGCGCTTAAGACCCATCTGGAGATTCCTCCCGGCGGGGGCGGGGCCATGGTCGCGCCTTTGTAGGGGCGGGGGAATCGTGCGAGGCGAACACGCATGACACGGCGTAGCACTTGGATTGTTCGGGCCGCAGGCGCGGCGGTTCTGGCCTCGACCCTTGCGGCTTGCGGAGGCGGGGCCGCCCGGGAAGAGGTGCAGTTCGTCGAAGAACCCGTGGCGCTGATCTATAACCGGGCGGCGGACCTTTTGGACCGCGGCCGTTACACTGAGGCTGCGGCCATGTTCGAAGAGGTGGAGCGGCAGCACCCCTATTCGTCCTGGGCGCGGCGGTCGATGCTGATGATCGCCTACGCCAATTACGAGGCCGGGCGTTATGAGGAGTCGGTCGAGGCGGCGGAGCGGTTTGTGGCTCTGCATCCGGGCAACGAGAGCGCGCCTTACGCCTATTATCTCATCGCCCAGTGCTATTTTGAACAGATCATGGACGTGGGCCGCGACCAGGCCATGACCGAGCGTGCGCTGCAGGCCTTGCAGGAAGTGGTGCGGCGGTATCCGGGGTCGGACTACGCTCGGGATGCGCAACTGAAAATCGACATGACCTACGACCAACTCGCCGGCAAAGAGATGGATGTGGGGCGGTTCTATCTGGAGGCGGGGCAGACGCTGCCGGCGATCAACCGCTTTCGCAACGTGATCCAGAATGAAAACATGCAGCGGACGACGCACGCCCCCGAGGCGCTGCATCGGCTGGTGGAAGCGTATCTCACGGTCGGTATGACCGAAGACGCGCAGCGCGCGGCGGCGGTTTTGGGGTACAATTATTCCGGCAGCGAGTGGTACGCGCGGTCGTATAATCTCCTTACTGGGGAAGGCGTGCCCGTGATCGGCGACGAGGAAGCTGAGCGGCGGGGCTGGGTGTCGCGGACGCTGGGTCGGCTGATCCCGTAAGCAGGGGGCGTTCCCCATGGACGCCCATCTGAAGGCGGTGGAAGACCTCTCCGAGGCGGAGGCGGCGGCGCTTTTGGCGCGTTATGCCGATGAGATCGCCGCCCATGATCGCCGCTATTATCAGGATGACGCGCCCACGGTCTCCGACGCGGATTACGACGCTTTGCGCCGTCGACATGCGGCCATCGAGGCGCGCTTTCCTCACCTTGTCCGGTCCGACAGTCCCTCGCTGCGGGTTGGGGCGAAGCCGGGCGAAGGGTTCGGCAAGGTCACCCATGGCGCGCCCATGCTCAGCCTCGACAACGCTTTCTCAGAGGACGATGCGGAAGCGTTCGTCGAGCGGATTGTCCGTTTCCTCCGATGGCCCGCGGATCAGCCGTTGCCGTTCACCGCCGAGCCCAAGATCGATGGGCTTTCGGCTTCGCTGCTTTATGAGGATGGGGTCTTTGTTCGCGGCGCCACCCGGGGCGACGGGCGAGAGGGCGAGGACGTCACCGCCAATCTCAAAACCCTCAAGTCCATCCCTGAACGTCTTAGCGGGCGCGGTTGGCCTCGGCGGATCGAAATCCGCGGCGAAGTCTTCATGGAGAAGGCTGATTTCGCCGCCATGAATGCGGCGGCCGCCGCCGCGGGCGCGCAGACTTATGTGAACCCCCGAAACGCTGCGGCCGGGGCGCTGCGGCAACTCGATCCCGCCATGACCGCGACACGGCCGCTTAAGTTCTACGCCCATGGCTGGGCTGCGGCGGAAAGCGCCTTCGCCAATAGCCAGGCTGCAGCGATGGAGGCCATCGCGGGGTGGGGCGTGCCGATCAACCCGATGATGAGCCGGGTGCAGCGGGCGGCGGGACTCATTGCGGCCTATCGAGCCATCGCTGCGGCGCGGGCGAGGCTCGCCTATGAGATTGACGGCGTTGTCTACAAGCTTGACGATCTCGATCTGCAGGAGCGACTGGGCTTTGTGTCGCGCAGCCCGCGGTGGGCGATCGCGCACAAATTTCCCGCCGAGCAGGCGACAACGATCCTGGAAGGCATCGACATTCAGGTTGGGCGCACCGGCGCCCTGACGCCGGTGGCGCGTCTGCAGCCGGTGTTTGTGGGCGGGGTCACGGTGACCAACGCGACGCTGCACAACGCGGATTATGTGGCGGGCATGGGGGCGGACGGCGAAGCGATCCGGGGCGGGAAAGACCTGCGCGTCGGCGATACCGTCGTCATTCAGCGCGCCGGCGACGTGATCCCGCAGATTGTCGACGTCGTGCTTGAGCAGCGGCCCCAAGATGCTACGGCTTACGTGTTTCCCACCGTGTGCCCCTGTCCCTTGCAGACGCCGGTGGCGCCAGAGCTCTCGGCCGGCAAAGCGCTCTCCAGCGCGCGCCGCTGTTCGGGGGAGTTCGCCTGCCCGTTCCAGCGGATCGAGCACTTGAAACATTTTGCGGCCCGCCGGGCGATGGACATCGAGGGCCTGGGCGACAAGCAGATCGAGGAGTTTTTCGGCGCAGGCTTCTTGAAGGAGCCGGGGGACATTTTTCGTCTGCATCAGCATCGCAAGGCGATCTTGGCGCGGGAGGGCTATGGCGAAAAAAGTGTGGGCCTTCTCCTGGCGTCGATTGATGCGCGGCGGGAGGTGGAGCTCGCGCGGTTTTTGTTTGCGCTTGGGATCCGCGACGTGGGGGAGACCACCGCGCAGGTGTTGGCGCGGCATTACGAGACGTGGGAAGCGTTTCTCGCCGCCGCTGAGGCCGCCGCCGCGGACCGGCCAGGCTCGGCTTATCGGCGTCTGCGGGCCGCGCCGAGGGTGACAGAACCCGTGCTTAAGACCATTCTCGATCATGCTGATCGCTTTGTGCCGGACGGGCTTTTTGCGCCGCCGATCGAAACAGCGGGGCCGGCTTTAAAGCTCGGGCGCATCGCGGCGAAGGTCTGGGAGGGGTTGGGCGCAGTCTATGCCGATTGGGGGACGCTTTGCGCGGATGTGCGCGCCGCAGCGCAGGAGCGGCCAGGCGAAGGTTTGGCGCTGCTGGCCGGCGTGCAGGGCGTGGGGCCTGTGGCGGCGGAACGGATCGCAGACTTTGTGGCCGAGCCGCACAATCGCGCGATCCTGGCGCGGCTTGTTTTTGATGCGGCCGCCAATCCTGATGGCGTGCGGTTGAAGGCGCAGCCAAAGGCGGCTGCGCAAAGCCCGGTGGCCGGCTTGACGGTGGTTTTCACCGGGACGCTGGAAAAGATGACCCGAGACGAGGCCAAAGCCCGCGCTTCGGCGCTTGGGGCCAAGGTGTCGGGGAGCGTGTCGAAGAAAACCGATCTTGTCGTGGCTGGTCCGGGTGCGGGATCGAAGCTCAGCGAGGCGCAGGCTCTGGGCGTCAAGGTCATCGACGAAGACGGATGGCTCGCGCTGATCGCCGGCGCCTGACGGCAGGCCGCTCATCGCACAACCTTGGCGAGCGCGGAACCCGGTCTATATGCCCTCGGGTTGATCCCGCACGCAGGGACTGTCCGCAGCGCCCTTGTGGGGGTGGGGAAGCTTTTGACATGGCCTGGCAGGAGACAATGGCGACGGGCCCCGCCATCCCCCGGTTCGGGGGGTGGGCCTCTCTCTATGCCCGGTATCGCCCCGCCTATCCGGCCGATCTGATCGCGCGGCTCGCTTCCGCTGTTGAGGGGCGGAGGTGGTGTATCGAATTGGGCGCCGGCACCGGCCAGGCTACGGAATCCCTTCTCGCGTTGTTTGACCGGGTGGTCGCGGTGGAGCCGGACGCGGCCATGGCGAACAGCATGGCCCCGCACCCGCGCTTGCGGTTGCTGGAGGCCCGGGCGGAAGACGTGAAGCTCCCCGTGGGGGAGGCCGATGCGGTCACCGCTTTCACCTCGCTGCACTGGATGCAGGTGGACCGCGTGTTGGCGCGGGCGGCGACGTGGTTGCGCCCCGGCGGCGTGTTCTTTGGCTGCGGGTTGGCCCCGGCGCGTTTTCCGGGGGCGCCTTCGGCAGTGTCGGCGGTCTTGCGGGTGTATGCCGGCCGCTGGCGGGGTCACACTCACACCCGGCTGACGGCGTGGCGGAGCGTGGCGGCTCACCTTGCCGATTCGCCGGCCTTTCGGGACCTGGAAGCGTTTGAAGTGTATGCGGACTTTTGCTGGACGCCGCGGGAAACGGCGGGCTTTCTGTTGACCACCTCGTTTGGGCAAGCTTTTGCGCAAGCCACCGGAGACGCGGATCAGGCGTTTGAGACCTTGACGGAAGACTTGGCGGCGGCCACGCGAGGGGCGCCGATCTCGGTGCGCATTCCTGTGGAAGGGGCGCTGGCCCGGCGTCGCTGATCAGGCGATGGTAATGGATCAATCGGCCGGACCGGCCGCATGAGACGTCTTGATGTCACCCTCTTTGACTGCGCCCTCGGATTTTGCTCTCGCCCTCGCTGATATTGCCTCTGAGGCCGGGGCCGCGGCCATGCGCCATTTCAGCACCGACTGCGCCAAAGGGGCGAAAGAGGACGGCTCGCCGGTGTCGCGGGCGGACGAAGATGCGGAAGCGGTGATCATCGCGCGGCTGAAGGCGTTGGAGCCCAACCTGCCGATCATTGCAGAGGAGAGCAGCGCCGAGGGAAGTCCGCCTGACCCTGGGCCGCGGTTTGCGCTTGTGGACCCGGTGGACGGCACCAAGGATTTCCTCGCCTGCCGGCCTGAGTTCACCGTCAATATCGCTGTGGTGCAGGACGCCACGCCGGTGGTTGGGTGTGTGTATGCGCCGGCGATGAAGAGGCTTTATCTGGGGGAAGTCGGCCAGGGCGCGTTCCAGGCGGAATGGGCGCCCGGGGAGCCGGCCCCGATGGGGCCATGGCGGCCGATCCATGTGCGGCCTGCCGATCCTAAGCGGCTTGTGGCGCTGGTCAGCCGGTCCGACGTCAACGCGGAAACCGAAGCTTATCTCCAGGCGCTCGGCGTCGCAGAGCGGCGGGGGATCGCATCGTCGTTGAAGTTCTGCCTTTTGGCGGAGGGCGCGGGGGACTGTTACCCCCGCTTTCAGCGGGTGATGGAGTGGGACATCGCCGCAGGCCACGCGCTCTTGGTCGCCGCGGGGGGGCGAGTGACGACTGTGGATGGCGGTCCAATCCGCTATGGGCGCGTTCAGGAGGGCTATCGCGCCCCGATGTTCATCGCTCAGGGTGCGTGACTTTTAGCCGGGGCGCCCAACGCTGACATAGGCAAAGCCTGCGTCGGTCATCTCCGTCGAGCGGTAGATGTTGCGCAGGTCGACCACGACGGGGGCGCGCAGCAGGCTCTTCATCCGCTTCAGATCAAGCGCCCGGAACTGGTCCCACTCGGTGATCAGGACAACGCCGTCGGCGCCGTCGAGGGCCTGATAGGGGCCCTCCATGAACTGCACGTCCTTCAGGACCTTCTTGGCCTCATGCATCCCTTCGGGGTCAAAGGCCTTGATCAGTGCGCCCTCAGCCTGAAGAGCGGGAATGATGTCCAAAGCCGGAGCATCACGCATGTCGTCGGTGTTGGGCTTGAAGGTCAGACCCAGGATCGCAATGGTCTTGCCCGACACATCGCCGCCCATCGCGTCAATGACTTTGTGCGCCATGGCCTGCTTACGGGCGGCGTTCTTCCGGACGGTCGTCTCAACCAGCTCCAGCGGGGCGCCGGCGTCCTGGGCGGTTTTCACCAGGGCGAGGGTGTCTTTCGGGAAGCAGGACCCGCCATAACCGGGGCCAGCGTTCAGGAACTTGCGGCCGATGCGGTTGTCGAGGCCGATGCCGCGGGCCACGTCCTGGACGTTGGCGTCGACCTTCTCGCACAAGTCGGCGACCTCGTTGATGAAGGTAATCTTCATCGCGAGAAACGCGTTGCCGGCGTACTTTGTGAGTTCAGAGGTGCGTCGGGACATGAACAGGATCGGCGTCTCGTTCAGGAAGAGCGGCCGATAGAGCTCCCGCATCACGTCAGCGGCGCGGGGGTCTTCGGCGCCGCCGACCACGACCCGGTCGGGGCGCTTGAAGTCATTGATGGCCGCTCCCTCGCGCAGAAATTCCGGGTTCGAGACAACGGCGAAATCGGCATCGGGGCGGCGCTTCTTGATGATCGCCTCGACCTCGTCGCCGGTGCCGACGGGGACCGTGGATTTCGTCACGACCACGGTAAAGCCCTGCATCAGGTCGGCGATTTCTTCCGCTGCGCCATAGACATAGGAGAGGTCGGCGTGGCCGTCGCCGCGACGGGAGGGCGTGCCGACGGCGATGAACACGGCGTCGGCCTCTGCCACCGCGCTGGGGTCGGTGGAAAAGGACAGGCGCCCCTCGCGGACATTCTGGGCGACCAGGGCCTCAAGGCCGGGCTCATAGATCGGGATCTGGCCGGACTTGAGCCGGTCGATCTTGCCGGCGTCTTTGTCGATGCACACCACGGTGTGGCCGAAATCAGCGAAGCAGGCCCCGGAAACCAGTCCCACATAGCCGGAGCCGATCATCACGATCTTAACCATGGCCGATCCCTGCCTTTGTTCCTATCACATTCGGAGAAGCCGTTTCCTTTAGAAGTGAAGCGGTCATTTGGCGAGGCGCAAATGCACGCGCCCAAGAGGCGAGAGGCTTAGTTCCAGACCTGGTAGCGCACTGTGACGCCGTTGGCGTTTGGCTGGCCGGCGACAGTGACCGCGGCGTAGGTCCCATTGGCGCGGCGGATACAGAAGGCGTCGCCGGAGGCGACAGGCAAGGGCGCGGAGCCATAGGACGCGCGGGCGCAGGCGGTCTGGGTGGGGCTGGTTTCGCCCATGGCGGCGATGCCGGCGCCGTCACTGACGCCCAACAGCGGAGCGGAGGCCGCGGCGACACGACGATAATCGGTCGTCACGCCCAGCTCGCCCGCGGAACCGACCCGGCCAGAGCCGAGATCCAGCAGCGAGCCCATCGGGATCGTGGCGCTTCCGGTTCGGGGCGCTGTGGTGTCGCGGCCTTGGCCGAGGATCTGCGGGAGCGCGTCGATGATCGCGGTCCCGATGGAAGGTTGGCCGTCTGCGGGCGCTGTGGTCGGGGTTTGCGTCGTCGGCGTTGCACCGGTCGGCGCGGGGCCGACGGCGTTGCAGGCCTGGTCGAACAGGGTGCGGCGGTTGCTCGGCGCGGCGCCGCTGGCGCGGCGTTGCACCACGCTTTGGCAAGCTGCGACGGCCTCCGCCGTGGGCGGCGTCGCGGCGATCTGCAGGGTGTTCAGGAACTGGGTTTCTGGGCTGCTCAGCCGGCCATCGGCCCGAAAACCGACAACCGCAGCGCCGTCGGCGGCGGGGCATAGGGCCACAAGCCTGTTGACGCAGGCGTCGAGGTCGGCTGTGGGACGTGTTGGGGTGGGACCTGTTGGGGTGGGACCTGTTGGGGTGGGACCTGTTGGGGTTGGACCTGTCGGCGTCGGCGTTACGGGCGTTGAGACGTCGATCGGGCCCGGCTCAGGGGGCGGCGCTGTCGGTTGCTCGGTGGGGGCGGCGGCATCGGGGGCCGGTGTCGCCGGCGTTCCTGCAGGCGATGAGGGGGCGGGAGCTTGGGCGGCGGTGGGCGCGGGGGCGCCGGGAGCGACTTGATCCATCACGCGGGGCGCCAAAAACACGCCGACGGTGAGAACGGCGGTTATCACCGCGCCTCCCAGAAGCATCTGTCCGAGACGGGGACTAAACCGCTGCGGGCTTTTGGTATAGGCGAAGGGCTCTTCTGGTGCGGTCACGGTGGCGTCGGCGGCACGGGTGGCGCCGTAGGCTTCTCCTGGCGGCGGGGCTGCGGCGGCGAGGCGGCGCTTGGCTTCAACCAGACGGCGCACTTGTCCCAAGACGCCCTGCCATTCGGGATCGGACCCATCGCCGCGCCACGACGAAAGGTCCGCCGCCTGCATCATGTTGTAGGGGATGGGCGGCGCCGCCGTTTGGATCAGCACCGGCACGAGGGCCTGACGGCCATGGCCATGCGTGGTTTCGGCGATGACCCACTGTGATTTCACGGACTTTTTCGACCAACAGGTCAGGACGCAGGCAGCCCCTTCGAGCGCCCGGCGGATGGCGTCGTTCCACTGAGCGCCGGGTTTGATCTCGGGGTCCCACCAGACGCTAAAGCCTTCCGCGGCCAATGCCAGCGCGATGGGGCGGACCCGGTTGCGATCGGCGCGGGCATAGGAGATGAACACGTCGGTCATGGGTCTTGCCCTCCCAGTTCCATCCTTGGGCGATCCTTGGCCTGCGACCCTAACACGAAAAACCCTACACCCTGGAAGCCCTTAATCCCCGTGATCCGCCCATGACCCGTGCGCCCGCCATGCCTGCCCCCATCGCCGAGGATTGGCCCGCCATCGCGTTGGTGCGACCGCAGATGGGGGAGAACATCGGCGCCTGCGCTCGGGCGATGCTCAATTTTGGGTTGACGCAGCTTGTGCTGGTCGAGCCGCGGGACCGTTGGCCGAACCCGAAGGCGCAGGTGGTGGCGGCGGGAGCGGACGCGGTCTTGGACCACGCGCGGGTTGAATGGAGCTTAGAGGCCGCGCTTGCGCCGGCGACGCTGGTGGTCGCCGCGACGGCCCGGCCCCGGCGTTTGGAGAAGCCCGTGTGGGGGCCGCGGGAGTGCGCGGAAAAGGTGCTCGCCGCCGTCGCGGCGGGGGAGCGGCCCCTCATCATGTTCGGGGCCGAAGCGATGGGGCTGACGACCGATGAGGTGGCGCGGGCGGACGCCATTGTGACCTATCCTGTCAATCCGGCGTTCGCCTCGCTCAATCTGGCGAATGCGGTCGCGGTGTTCGCCGCCATGATCGGGGAGGCGCGGCAGGAGGCGAGCCTGCCGAGCTGGTTTGCGCCCCCTGACAGCCCCCCCGCCACGCATGAAGAACTCGAGGGCTTTTTCCAACATCTTGAGAATGAGCTTGACCGTGGGCGCTTCTATCACCCGGAGGACAAAGCCCCTCTGATGAAGCAAAATCTGCGGGCGATGTTTCTGCGCATCCGGATGACGCAGCAGGAATGCCAGACCATGCGGGGGGTTCTGAAGGCGCTGACGGTGGGGCGCGGCGGGCGCAAAAAGCCCGTGGCGGAATGAGCGAAATGCAGCGGGCAAGCCTGTCGATAGCGCGCGACGATGGCTGGGTTTGGCAGCCCGGTAAATGTCCGCCTCTTTGCTCTGACCGACTACTCTCGGTTTCAGCCGCCGGGGGTTTAGGCGGCCGGTTTTTTCGGTCTCTTCGATCAGGGCGCCGCGGTCGGCGAAGCGGGCCAGAAGGCGCAAGCTGTGAAAGATGGCCAAGCGTCCGTCCGGGTATTCATGGAGGCGTCAAGGTCATTCAAAGAATCCTTCCGGTAACGGTTTTGATGGTTTGGGCGCGGTCTTGGCGGAAGTTTTCGCGGGTTTCGGGTATGGGGAGGCCGGTTTTTCTGAGCAGCGCCGGGGTCAGATTGCGCAGGCTTGAGAGCTGGCGGGCGCCGGCGCGGACACCGCAGCGATCCTCGCCCATGCTCACGTCGCAGACATGGCGCAGCCTGTTCTTGATGGCCCAACGGGCGCGATTGAGCGCAGCAGGCATTGGGGATCGGCTTCTTGTGCCGACAGAGACTGGTGACCAAATAGACGACTTCGACGCTGTCGCGTCGGTGCATGCGGCGATGACGTTTGATGCGCGCGACTTGCGCTGCGCCCGGCCATTTGAGGTGCGCAGCGACTTCCGAACTGACCGCGATCTGGCGGATTTCGATGCGGCCGTGCGTCTTTTCGCCGGTTTTGGCGCGTGCAAGATCAGGCGGCAGGGCGTGGTCGGGCGAGCCTTGGTGGGGGAAAGATCGCCGAACGCTTCGGCGATGTTGTCTTTTTAATTCGCGCTGGCAATTCATGCAGGCAATTCGCGCTGGTTGTCCTTGACCGCAAAATGATAATGGCCGTCCCGATCGCCGATGTGGCGGCAGATTTCTTTCTGCGTGAGGATGGCGTCACCGGTGATGACCGCGCCGTCGAGCGGCAATCCCTTTAACAGCGTCAAGGCGGCGCTGATCTCGTTCTGGTCATGCGCGACAACCAAATCGCCGATCACAACGCTCACATCGCTGGCGAACGCCGACAATGCGTGAATGGCCTTCGCGTCGAGACGGCGGCTGCCATACTTGGTTTTGCCGTCGATGGCGATGTAGCGCGTTGCGTCCTCGCCCCGCGCGAAAGCGCCGAGCCGCACGCTCACGCTACCCCCGTCCAGGGATTGGAAAAACAATGATAGGTTGTGTGGCGTGGGGCTTGCCCGCGACCGATGCTGAATAAACGCAACGCTTCCGGCTTCAGTCGGCGACCCCAGCGAAAAAATCGCGATCAGATCGTTGGCGCCAGCCAGCATCGCCGCGATCGAGATCCCCAGCAGCGATTGCAGACTGTATTGACGCCCTTGCGCCCGCGCTTGTCCTCGATCTCACCCAAAGCGTCCTCAAGCGGACGAACCATGACCGGCCCTCCCATGCGGATGGCCAACCCTAGAATCCGATTTGCCGCCCCAGTCACCCAGCCAAGCCTGCGGTTCTTTGAATCCCTCTGCAAGGCAGCGGGCGACAAGGCAGCGAGCGACTCTAGCCCGCGTGCGGAAAAATCTGTAGGGTGACGAGCGTTCTATCCGCGGGGACGACGGTAGCGTCGCAACCTGCTTTCAGCACAGGGATTGGCATGCGCTGGTTCAAATCCTGGTTTGAGAAAAAGCCCGTTCTTGTGGCGCAACGCGCGCCCTGGGACGGGCAGTTTGTCGACGTGGATGTGTATCTTGCGGCGGCCTGGGCCGAGTTGAACGCCACCCAGAAGCATCTCGCACGATCGGGGAAACTCACGAACGCGGCGTGGTCGATCGATCCCGACGCCGGTCTCATCAGTTTTTCGCGGCAGGATGGGGTCGTTGCGCGGGCGCCGGTGCAGATCGTCGGCGCATGGGACCCCGCCAAAGAACGCTTCGCCTGGGGGTGGAACGCCAACGGCATCTCGCCGCGGATGCGGGCGGACGCGGAACGCACGCGCTGGTTCGGCGACAAGCATGGCTTGCGGGAGTTCACCGGCGCCATCCTGCCGGCGGACGATCGGGAGGCGTGGCGGCTTGCATCGGTGGCGATGAAGGTCAACGCTGCGGCGGGAGTCTATCGGGCGCCGACGCCGCGCGGCTCGGTGTTTCTGACCATGGGCGATGTGCGCATCGCGGAAACCTGACGCCCAAAAACGGGGTTGAGCCTCCGTTCGCAAGCCCGCATGGTGGGCAAGGGGAGAGCTCTTTCATGCGCCTGATTGCTGCTTTGGTCGTCGCCCTGTGGGCGGTTCTTTCTGGGGTGGGGGCACGCTCTGCAGAGCCGCCTGCCTGGCTTGAGGAGCCGATGATCTGGGGCGTTAACGGCCACCCGTTTACGGCTTATCCTAACATCGCTTACGCGCGGCAGCTTGACGATGTTGAGCGCCTTGGCTTGCGCTTTTATCGCGCTAATACCCAGGGCGACGGCTCCACCGCAGGGATTGACCGCATGCTGCCCCTGATTGAGGCGCGGGGCATGACGCTCGTGCCGATGATCTCCATTGACGTCGACTGGGAGCGCGACACGCCGCAGGAGATCTATCGCCGGGCTTTTGAACTCGCTCGCGGCATGGGGGTGCTGTACCGCGGGCGTATTCCATACTGGTCTTTGGGTAACGAGCTTGAGACGTATGCGCTGCTGCGCCCGTGCGAGACGCGGGACAATGGCGAGCCCTATCCCTGTGAGTGGGGCGTGGCGATCGGTCAGCATCCGGATGAATATCAGCGCGATCGCTGGAACCAGGTTTCGGCGTTTCTCGACGGGTTGTCTGACGGCATGAAAGAGGGCGACCCAGAGGCGCTCCGGGTGATTGGGGTGGCCGGTTGGGGGCGTTTCGGGGCGCTTGAGCGGCTGCGACAGGACGGCGTCGAATGGGACATCACCGATTGGCATGACTATGAGGGGATCGACGAGTCGATCGCTGCGCGGTTGGCGGCTTTCGGCAAACCGATCTGGCTGACGGAGTTTCATGTCGACGAAGAAGGGCTGACGCCTGACGTTCGGGCGGCGCGTCTTGCGGAACGGATCGCTTCCTATCAGGCCTTGCGCGCGCGGTATCCGATCGCGGGGGCTTTCATGTATGAGCTTTATGACGAGCCTTATACCAACCGTCCCTAGCAATGACTCTCGCGGCGGGATTCCCAAGGGAGTCGAATGCTGATTCATAGGTCTCCGCTTTGCAGATGAACGGAGGACGTTGATGTCG
>JBILVS010000191.1:0-4482 GCA_044370335.1 Caulobacterales bacterium | reverse complement strand
TCGGGGTCCGACGCAGCGTCTGCGGCTGTCACAGGCGGCGGACGGCGCCTATGAAGGCGATCTGGCGATCCCGGGACCTGGCGTTCTGCGGCTCGTGCGGTTTCACACGGTGGCCCGCTGGCGGCTGGAGCCCGCGCCCGACGCTGCGCCAGAGGCGAAGTTCACGCTTCCGCCGGCGCCGGGGAGGAACGAGGATCTGCTCATCGCATGGCGCGCCAGCGACGACTTCGGCGTCCGGGCGGTGGGGTTGTCGGTGCGGCCGGTCGACCCGCCAGAGGGCCTGCGGGACGCCGCCCCTCATGTGACCATCATCGACGGCCCAGCGGGCGATCCGTTGTCGGCGGAGGGGGAAACAGCGGTTGATCTCGCCGAGCATCCTTACGCTGGGATGCGGGTGGAGATGCGGCTTCTGGCGCTGGACGCAAGGGGCCAGGAAGGGCTTTCCGACCCCATCGAAGCGATGATGCCGGAAAAGATCTTCCTGCAGCCCTTGGCGCTGGCGGCGATCGAAATTCGCCGCGCCATTTTGTGGGAGCGCCGCCCTTATCGGGAACAGCGGGCTGCGCAAGGGGGGCCTGTCACCCTGCCCGCCTCTGGGGATGGGCTTTTGGGGATCGAGCCGCTCATCATCGAAACTGACGACCAGTTTCCGACTATAGAGCGGGCGCCGCAGGCGATCCGTCGCGCCGTCCGGCGGCTGGACGCCCTGACCTTTGCGCCGCGGGACGGCTATTTCACCGACATCGCGGTATTCGCGGGCTTTCGCTACGCGCGGGACACCCTCGTCAACGCCGCCGAGATTGAGGAGACGGACGCCGCGGCGCAGATCTTATGGGCCATCGCGCTGCGAGCGGAATACGGGTCCAGCGCGGATGCGGCGCGCGCCCTTGAACAGGCGCAGCGGGCCTTGGGCGAAGCGCTGGCCCGGGGCGACCCGCCGGAGCGCATCCAGCGACTGATGGATGCGCTGCAGGAGGCGACGCGGGATTATCTTCAGGCACTCGTCGCGGAGGCTCAGAACCAGCCCCAGGAAAACCGCGACGACACCGAGGAGCAGACCGAGATATCGGGCGCTGACATCGAGGACATGCTGGAAGAGGTGGAGCGGCTGGCGGAGGATGGCCAGACGGCGGAAGCGGAGCAACTGCTGCAAGAGCTGTCGCAGTTGCTGCAGAACCTCGAAGTACGCCTCGCCGATGGGCCGGGGGCCAACCCCAACGGCGAAGGGACCGAAGGCGGCGCGAACGACGCCATTCGCGGCCTTAACAAGGCGATGCGCGATCTTGAAGCCCTGGCGGAGGACACGCAGGCGGCGCAGCAGGGCGGGCCCGGCGAAGGCGATCAGGGCGCACCAGGGGAAGAGGCTGGGGAAGCGGAAGGCGAGCCGGGCCTGGCGGATCGGCTGGTCGGCTTGCGAAGGGATTTGGAAGAAGCGCGGAACGCAGCGGGCGAGCGTGGGGATAACGCTGATCTCGAGGCCGCTGACGAGGCGCTGGGCGAGGCGCTGGACGCGCTGCGGGAGGGCGACCTCGAGGAAGCCGCCGCGGCGCAGCAGCGCGCGCTGGAGCGACTGCGCGCCGGAACAGAGCAGGCCGCCGCCTCCTCGCCGCAGGACGAGAGCCAACCGCAACAAGGCGAAGCCGCCGCCCCGGGCGCCACCGATCCGCTCGGACGGCAGACGCAGGATGCCGGCGCTTCGGCCTCCGAGGACGGGGGAGACGCCCTGCCCGCCGATGTGGAGCGGACGCGGGCGCGGGACATTCTCGATGAGTTGCGGCGGCGGGCGCAAGACCAGACGCGCAGCCAGGAAGAGCGGGACTATCTGCAACGGCTCTTGGACCGGTTCGAAGGGTCCTGAACCGACCAACCTCGCCCGATGGGGGCGGCGGCGGTGGGATGCAGCAGGTCGGTTTGGCTCAGCCGAGGCTGGCGGGATCGCCGACAAACGGCATCAACTCATCCCCGAAACTGCGCAGCAACGCATGCGGCGGCTCTTCGTCGGACAAAACCTGGTCTTCTGGCGGCGACAATTCGAGCGGGGGCTCCTCCCCTGCGGGGCTCATCGGGGCCGGGGTCACGGCTTCGCCGGGAGCGGCGAAACTCGCTTCCAGGTCCACCGCGTTCAAGGGCGGGTTCTCCAGACGGACAGAGAACGGCACCGCGGCGCCTGGCGCGATGGCGCCGGCGGGGAGCGCCTGGACGATTTCGAATACAGGATTGCCATGGTCGTCGCGCAGGGTCAGTCGCAGCGGCGGGGTTTCCTTGTCGTCGCCGCCAATGTTCCGGACTTCGCCGGAGACGATGACGATGGGGGTCGCGCCGTCGAAATCACGCGAGACCTGAAGATCCATAATCTCCAGGCCATAGACGTTCACATCGAGGCCGAGAGCGGTGAAGGCGCTCGCGCTGTTGGGCCAAAGCTCCGCCACATCCTGCCGGACAGCGACCACGCCCGCGGCGGTGGCGGCGATGGCCGCGCCCGTAGCGCTCCAGGTGACGAGCGAGGCGCGGACGCGCTCGCGGCGCATCCGTTCGGCTTGCTGCTGGCGGAACCGCGCGGCGGCGGACGACGGCGCAGGGGACGCAGCCGTCTGGCTGCGGCGCATCCGCTCTACTTGGTCACGAGTCAAGGCGGGGCGCGGGCCGCCGCCGCCGACGCTGGCGTCCAAGACCAGCTGGGCTTCAGCGAACCAAGTGTTGCCACACGCGGCGCAACGCACGGATCGGCCGTTTGGCCCGATCAGACCGTCGTCCGCGTAATAGCGCGTCGAGCATGCGGGACAGGTCAGGATCATGTTATCGTTTCACTTCTAGCACCAACCCTCCCATGCTGGGTGGGACGATTCGGGCCACTGTGTCCACCTAAGGGATGGTCCATCAAAGGTTAATACGGAGTGTAGATCGGAAATCGCCATGCCCCGCGGCCCTGACTACGACAAAGACCTCATTCGCGCCGGACTTGCGGTGAAGGCCGCGGGCCTCACCGCCGGCTATGGCGAGCTCGTCGCCCTGGACGATGTGCGATTCGAGGCCCGCGCCGGGGAAGTCACCGTGATTTCCGGTCACGCCGGAGCTGGGAAAACCAGCCTGCTGCGGGTCCTGCGGCTTGCGCTTGCGCCTCGGGCGGGCGGATTGTTCCTGTTTGGGGCAGACGCCGCAAAGCTCAGCGCCCCGCGTCGCGCCAAGTTGCGGCGGCGGATCGGCGTCATGGAGGAACAGCCCTTGTTCGTGGAGCATTGGAGCGCCGCCGACAATGTGGCCCTGCCGTTGACGCTGGCGGGAAAGGCCCGGCGCGAGGTTGACGCGGACGTGGCGGATCTTCTGGGCTTCGTAGGCGTCGGGGCGGAGACGGATACGCCGGTGGCGTCGCTGTCGGCGGCGCAGCGCAAGCAGGTGGCGCTGGCCCGGGCGCTGGCGGCGAAGCCCGATCTTCTGCTCGCGGACGAGCCTGCGGCCGGCTTTTCGCCGCACGCGGGAGGCCGAGTGCTGCGAGTGCTGCACGAAATGCGCAAGTTGGGGGCGGCAGTGATCATCGCCACACAGGATCCCGACCTCGCCGCCGACATGGGCGCGCCGCACTGGCGGCTGGAGCGCGGTCGCCTGGCGCTGGTGGCGTACGGCGGCGAGCCGGGGGTCTGACGCGGATGCGCCGACTGGTCCCCTCCCCGCATTGGGCCTTGGCGGCGGTCATGGCGCTGGCATTGGCTTTCGCAGCAGCCACCGGGCTCGGGGCGCGGGCCCTGGAGCGGATGGCCGCCGCGCAGGAGGCGGCGCTGAGCCAGGAACGCATCGCGCGGCTGGCGGCGCCTGACGGAGACGCGGCCTTGCGGGAAGCGCGGTCGGCGCTGGCGCGGTCGCCGGACGTGCGGGAGGCGCGGATCCTGAGCGCCGAGGAGGCGCAGACCTTGCTTTCGGGCTGGGCAGAGGACGCAGCGGTCCCGGAGGCGGCCTTGGAGGATTTGCGGCTCATCGTGGTCCGGCTTGAGGCGACTGCGCCGCCCGACATCGCCGAGCGGCTGCAGGCGGATCTGGCGGAGGCGGGCCTGAGCGTGGAGATCGTGGGGCCCGGGGCCATGGCGGCGCGGGCGGCGCGGGGGCCTGGGGGGAGCCAATTCGCTGGATTGAGCTTCGCGGCGCTGATCGTGGCGGCGGGAGTGGTCGGTTGCGCCGGCCGAGCGGCGGGGGCGGCGCACGCCGCCACGGCCGGACTTCTGGCCGGGCTCGGGGCAAGCCGCGCGCAGGTGCAGACGGCCATCGCTCGGCCGATCGCGGGGGCGGGTTTCACCGCGGGCCTGTTGGGCGCTGTGTTGGCCGCGGCGGGCTGGGGGGCTGTGGCGGGCCTGTGGCCGGAAGCGGCGGCCATAAGACCCTCGGGGGCAGCGCCGCTGACGCTGGCGGACATCGCCCCCTTGGCGGCGGCTCCGGTGATCGGGTATCTGGCGGCCCGCCCCCGCGGGCGCGCCGGGGGGGGGCCGGGGTTGG
>JBILVS010000190.1:0-4509 GCA_044370335.1 Caulobacterales bacterium | reverse complement strand
CGTGAACGTCATCATGTTGTGGAGCGCCACAGTGGTGAAGGGCTATGCCTCGCCCTACTGGATCACGCTACGCCAGGCGAACCAGATCGGCGCGCATGTACGCAAAGTCGAACGCGGCGAAATGGTCGTCTATGACGGCCAGGCGATAAAGACGCGCGACAATCGCGCGGGCGTTGAGGTGGAAGACAGCTTTCGCTTTTTGAAATGTTTCAAGGCGTTCAATGCCGAGCAGATTGAAGGTGCGCCGGAACGCTTCTTCCCCGCGCCATCCGCCACCGACATTCTGCCGATGGCGGAACATGAAGCATGGTTCGCCAAGCTCGACTTCAAACGTATCTTGACCCAGGACATCGCCTGCTACATTCCGTCCAAGGATGTGATCGGCATGCCGCCCGTCGCGGCGTTCGATTCACCCGAACACTATGCCGCGACCTTGAACCATGAAGCCGTCCATGCGACCGGCGCCGCGCATCGCGTTGATCGCGACATTGGAAAGCGGTTCAGCGCCCATTCGCTCGCCGCCGAGGAACTCGTCGAGCTATCCCCGAAAGTTGGTGACGGCATGAAAGGATGAAGCGGCGTATCGTGGTGGTGTCGAGCCGCCACTTTCCATCGAAGGAAGATACGCCATGCCGAAGGATAATGTGATTGCGCTGTCCCAGCCAGGGACCTTTACCGATTTGCTGAGCGAGGTTCTGCGCAACGGGGCTCAGGCGCTTCTGGCCAAAGCTGTTGAAGCGGAGGCCGCTGATTTTCTTGAACGTTATGCCACCCTCAAGACCGCGGATGGGCGTCAACGCCTGGTGCGCCACGGCCATCTGCCCGAGCGTGCGGTGATGACTGGTATCGGCGCTGTGCCGGTGCGCCAGCCCCGCCTGCCCGACCGGGAGCCCGGCGCAGGTGAGCCTGGAATCAAATTTACGCCGTCGATCCTGCCGCCTTATGCGCGGCGCTCCAAGAGCTTGGACGTGCTGCTGCCGATCCTTTATTTGAAGGGCGTTTCGACGGGCGATTTTGGCGAGGCGCTGGCAGCTTTGCTTGGCAAGGATGCGCCCGGCCTTTCGGCGTCCAACATCGCCAGGCTCAAGGACGTTTGGGCGGACGAACACAAAGCTTGGGAAAAGCGCGATCTTTCAACGAAACGCTACGTCTATATTTGGGCCGACGGCATCCATTTGCAGGCCCGTCTTGAAGAAGACGCGCAATGCATCCTTGTGCTGATCGGCGCGACCCCGGAGGGCAAAAAGGAATTGATCGGCTTCACGGACGGACTTCGCGAAAGCGCACAATCCTGGGCCGGTTTGATGCTCAAGCTGCAACAGCGCGGGCTGCAATACGCGCCAGAACTGGCGATTGGCGATGGCGCCTTGGGCTTTTGGAAAGCGCTTGGCGAGGTTTGGCCGAAAACGCGCGAACAGCGTTGCTGGGTCCACAAGACCGTCAACGTGCTGAACAAATTGCCGAAATCCCTGCATTCCAAAGCCAAGCGCGATCTGCAGGACATCTGGATGGCGCAGACCAAGGCCGACGCGATCAAAGCCTTTGCGTTGTTCGAAAAAACCTACGCCGTGAAATACGAGAAAGCCGCCGCGTGCTTGACCAAGGATCGCGACATGCTGCTGCAATTCTATGATTTTCCCGCCGAGCATTGGAAACATCTGCGCACGACAAATCCCATAGAAAGCACCTTCGCCACCGTCCGCCACCGGACGATACGCGCCAAAGGCTGCCTGTCCAACGCAACCGCCATCGCCATGGTCTTCAAGCTCATCAAAGCCGCACAGCGCTCCTGGCGACGCCTGGACGGAACAGACCTCTTGCCAAAGGTGATCTATGGCGTGAAGCTCAAAGACGGCATCGAGGAAGGGGAACCTTCCCTCGACCCGCAAGCCAAACCCGCCGCCGCTTGATCCGGATGGCCGTCACCAAGATTCAGGCATAGCTCCCGTCTCCGCGCGAATGACGCTGCGCGCAAAGCCGCGCGACACCTCAAGCTCCTTTACGATCTGTTTGATCTTCTTACCGGCGGCGTACGCCGCACGCACTTCCACCCACTTGTCCACGCCGTGCATCCTGATCCCGATCGCTGCTCTCACGCCCAGCGATCGCGCATAACAGAAAAGGATGAGGGGTCATTTTTCGACGCCGATCACCCCAACGAAGGGGTCAAAATTGCACGCCGGGGAACACGCTGAGCACCTGGGTAAACTCGGTGAGGCGCCCCTTCGGGTCCTGCACCCGAAGAAGAGAGTTAATTGCTCATAGCGGGTTTTGAGCGCTGCGGGTAGCGGGCGGCTGGATCGGCCGTAGGCGCTCCGTGCTTAGCCTTCCGGCAAGCTGGTCGCTGGGTTTTCGCGCCCGAGAACGCGCACGATCTGCACGCCGGTCGATTCACAGCGATAGTAGATGGAATGGGCCACATAGACGGAGCGTCGATAGCCCGCGCGGATGTGCTCGACCGCTGGCCAGAGCTGCGGGCTTTCGGCGATCTTCTCGAAGCGCGCGATCAGCCCGTCATAATACTGGTCCGCCGCATTCATCCCGAACCGGTCGATGCCCCACTCATAGAGGCGCTCAAGGTCCGCATCCGCCGCTTCGCTGAGGTGATAGCGGCGATCAGCCATTCAGGGACTTCCGCTTTTTGACGGCGGCGCGAATGTCCTCGGGGCTGCGAGCGCTTATGCCGCTTTTCTCGCCTTCGATAAGCGCTGCGCGAATGGCTTCGACTTCAGCGCTTTCCTGCTGCGCCTTGCGGATCAGATCGCGCAGCACTTCACTGTCGTTCGTATAAGCGCCGCTATCGATCTGCGCCTTGATCCAGTCGTTCTGAGTGTCTGTCAGGGTGATGGTCTTTCGTACCGTCGTCATGGCGGGCCTCCTTCGATGGCATAAAGCATACTATTGATGTAGTATAGCACGTTTTCGCGCGCTTGGGGCAACCTTGGGGAGTGCGGAACACCTCGCCGATCTCAGCTACGACTAGCTCGCGGCCATAACCGCTATCGCCAAAGAGCTTCTGACCCAATTCGCAATTATGGCGGGATTGTGGCGCGCCCGAAGAGATTCGAACTCCTGACCCCCAGATTCGTAGCCAAAAACAACCCTCTGGGACGGTCGGGAATGGTCGGGCGTGATCGACCTTTTTCATATTGGATACAGTTGCTTATGGGCCTCCCGCAACATTACAAACCAGATAGAAACAGGCCAAAACCGACCAAAACCGGCGCTCAACCGGGGCATAGACGGGGCACGGAAATGGGGCATAATTCGACCTAAACTGCTGATAGAGCTGAAGGTCTTGACTATGGGGCGTGTGATTGAGTTCAAGCCGAAACGGGGCACGGCGGAGCAGGCCCGACCACCCCAGACCAAGGCCGAGCGCACGCCTAAAACGCGGCCTGGCGGCGGGAGCGCCAAGCTAACCCAAAGATTGGTCAATGAAATTGGACCGCCGCCCTCGGGGAAGCTGCGCATCCCAGATGGGGAAGTGAGCGGGCTTTTCCTGCGCGTGACCCCCAGTTCCGCAAAATCCTATATCCTTCGCTATACGATTGACGGCCGGCGGGGCGAAGCGACCATCGGCGACGCCCGCTCCATCACCCTGGTCGCCGCGCGGGCCAAGGCGGTGGAGGTCTTGAGCGACCTTGCGGTCCGCAAAGTCGATCCGGTGGCGGAGAAACAGGCCGCGATCAGACGCGAGAAGGCCAAGAAGGAAGCGACCTTCGCCGCCCTGGTCGCGCGCTATCAGGTCGATGCCGCCCGACGGAAGCGTGCCAAAACCCTCGCCTATGAGAATTGGCTGCTAGACCGCCATATTCTGCCTCGGATCGGTCAGCGGCCTTATGCCGGGGTCAAGCGCGCGGAGATCATCGCCCTGATCGAAGCCATCGGCGACGCCACCGGCCATGTCACCGCCAATCGCGCCCACGCCATGGTCCGCCAGGTCCTGAACTACGCCCTCAAGCGCGACTTGATCGAAGCCAACCCGGCGCTTGGCATCGAGCAGCTGTTCAAAGAGACCTCGCGGGAGCGGGTCTTGAATGAGAATGAAATCCGCAAGCTCTGGGCCTTCCTTGAAGCGGCCCGCGCTAACGCGGGAGCAGGCTTAGCGCCCGGCCAGGAAGCGGGAGAAAGACCGGTCAATGGTCTGTCGGCCGGCGTCGCTACGGCCTTGCAGCTCTGTCTGATCACGCTTCAGCGCGCTGGCGAAGTGGTCGGCGCGCGAAAGGAGGAGTTCAACTGGACCGACAAGCTCTGGATCATTCCGGCAGAGCGGATGAAGGGCAAACGGGCGCACGCGGTTCCCCTCTCGGACCTCGCTCTCGACCGCTTTGCAGACGCCTTCGCCCGCTCTGGGGCGGAGTTCGCCTTCCTCGATCGCGCCGGCGAAACCGCCCTCGATCCCAAGCGCCTCACCCGGGCGATGGGGCGGGCCTGCAAGATCCTTGGCATGCCTCAAGCAGGGCCGCATGACCTCCGGCGGACGGGGCTGACGATGATGACCAGCGA
>JBILVS010000068.1:0-15623 GCA_044370335.1 Caulobacterales bacterium | reverse complement strand
AAGTCACAGTCCCAAGAGAGGTCCTTGCAGCCTCAGAGGCGCGTTCCCCCACGCAGACGGTGAAGGGGCGCGCCTCGAACCATCGCGGCGCGCCCCGGTCAAGCCGCTGAGCCGACAGCGCGGCCCTACCAGATCTGCACGCGCTGCTCCGGCGGCAGATACATCGCCTGGCCAGGCTGCACATCGAACGCCGCATACCAAGCGTCCATGTTCCGCACCACGCCGTTGGTTCTGAACTCCGGCGGCGAGTGGGGGCCTGTCAGCACCTGATTGCGCAGCCGCTGTTCACGGAACAGCGTCCGCCAGATCTGTCCCCATGACAGGAAGAAGCGCTGGTCGCCCGTCATCCCGTCGAGCGTCGGCGCTTCCGCTCCGTTCAAGGACAACCGATAGGCGTGGTAGGCGACCTGCAAGCCGCCATTGTCGCCGATATTTTCCCCAAGGCCCAAGCGGCCATTCAGTCGCAGACCGGGCAGGGGCTCGAACTGGTCGTACTGGGCCACGAGCTTGTCGCCGAGCGCGGTGAAAGCGGCCACATCCTGTGCGTTCCACCAATCCCTGAGCACGCCGCGGGCGTCCGATTTCGCACCCTGGTCGTCAAACCCGTGCCCCATCTCATGCCCGATCACCCCGCCGATGCCGCCATAATTGACGGCCGGGTCTGCGTTGGGGTCGAAGAACGGCGCCTGCAGGATCGCCGCAGGGAAGACGATCTCGTTGAAGGTCGGGTTATAATAGGCGTTGACGGTCTGCGGGGTCATAAACCATTCGTCCCGATCGCTGGGCTTGCCTAGCCGTTCAAGATCGCGGTTCCAATCCCACAATCCTGCGCGAATGGCGTTTCCGAAGGCGTCGCCAGCACGGATGTCCATTGCCGAATAGTCGGTCCACCGGTCGGGATAACCGATCTTCGGCCTAAAGGCCTCAAGCTTCTCCAGCGCCACCAGCTTCGTCTCGGGGCTCATCCATGGCAGATCGCGGATCCGCTGCGCATAGGCCAGCCGCACATTCTCCACCAGGTCGACCATTTTCCGCTTGGCGTCGGGCGGGAAGTGCCGCGCCACATAGATTTGGCCCAAAGCCTCTCCCAAAGTCCCCGAGACCGCCTGCACCCCGCGTCTGTCCCGCGGCCGCATTTCCGGCTGACCATTGAGCGTGCGGCTGAAAAACGCGTAGTTTTCCTCGTCGAAGGGCCGCGGCAGAACGCCAGACATCGTCTTGATATAATGGAACGACAGATAATCCTTCAGCGTCTCAATCGGCGTGGCCAGAAAGATCTCGGCCAAGGGCCCAATCGTGTCCACTTCCCGCACAACGAAATAATCGACCGCCCCAAGGCCGGCCGCATCAAGCATCGCAGAGAACGGGAAAGCCGGCGCCAAGGCCTGCAGTTCAGCTTTCGTCTTGGGATTATAGGTCTGGTTCCTTTCCCGTCGCCGCGCCACGGGCCAGTGCAGCTCGGCGATCTGGGTTTCCAGAGCCAAGATCCTTCCAGCCCGCTCTGCGCCGGAAGAGACGCCCGCCAGTTCAAAAACATTGGCGATATGGGTCGCATATTGCGCCCGGATGGCCGCAAACTCTTCCTCCGTACGCCGATAATATTCGCGCTCCGGCAGGCCAAGTCCGCTGTGCGTCACCCACACCACATACTGGTCAGGGTTCCGGCTATCGAGGCTGATAAACGCCGCAAAGGGCGCGGTCACCGGCATGTCGGGACGCCCGATCAAGGCGGCGCATTCGGCGTGATTGGTCAAGGCTGCGATGGCTGCAAGGCCTGCTTGGGCGGGCCCCAGGCCCTTGGCGTCGATGGCGTCCTGATCGACGAACGCCTCGTACATCGCCTTGATCTTGGCGGCGTTGGAGCCCTCTGGACCGCCAGTGGCGATCACTTCATTGAGGATCGCCTGGGAGTCGCGTTCGGCCTTGTCTGACAGAATATCAAAGCTGCCCCAGCGGGTCCGATCCGACGGAATTTGCGCAGCGTTGAGCCATGACCCGGAGACATGCCGATAAAAATCGTCTCCTGGCGCGACATTCATGTCCCGCGCGTCAAGCTCGACCCCCCAGGCGCCCAATTGCGCACCCTGCGGCAAAGGCCGCTCTGCGCTCTCCGCCATCGCCCCTGTCCGCGTCGCGCATCCTGCCGCGAAAAGCGCCGTCCCCGACGCGAGTGCAAAACGTCTCGTTATGGCCGTCATTCATTCCTCCCAAGGTTAAAGCTATTCCGCGGGGTGAGCCCGACGACCAGGGAACAGGCCCCGCGTCGTGCGCCACCATCCGCCGACGGCCCGCTTCACGTCCACCCCACACATGTAGAGAGCGGGCGTGAGATAAAGCGACGCCGGCATCGTCAACAGAACCCCGAGCGCTAAGGACAGCGCCATCGGCTTCAGAAACTGCGCCACGACTTCCGTTTCCGCGAGCATCGGCAAAAGCCCCACGAACTCGGTGATGGAAGTCAGGAAGATCTGCCGGAACCGACTGATCGAGCCCCCGGTCACTGCGTCGTAGGCGGTGGCTCCTTCCTCCCGGAGCCGGTTCACCCGATCCATCAGCACGACGTTATCGTTCACCACAACCCCGATCGCCGCCACCATCCCAAGCCAGGAGAACAGCGCAAAGCTCGTGCCTGTGACCCAGTGCGCCGCCATCGCGCCGACGAAAGCAAAGGGGATCACGCTCATGATCAACGCCGGCTGGATGTAGGACCGGAACGTCACCGCCAACACGAAGAAAATGCCGAACAGCGCCGCCACCCCGAGGTTGATGAGGTTTTGGAAGAACTCGGCTTGGCCTTCGGCTTCCCCGATCGCCCGCCGGGTGAGCCCAGGATACTTCGCCTCGAGTTGGGCGAAGAAGGTCTCTTCCAGCTCCCGCATGATGTCCGCGCGATCCTCCGCCGCCGCTTCCGCCTCCACGGTGATCGTGGGCATCCGCTGACGCCGATCGAGTTCCGTCACACCTGGCGCGAAGGACACCGTCGCCACCGTCGCCAGCGGCACCTCGCGCCCATCGGGAGTCCGGACCCGGAAATTCTCGATGCTTTCCAAAGAACGCCGATCGTCGCGCGGGTAGCGCACATAGACCCGCACTTCGTCCCCGTCCCGCGGCAGCCGCTGCACCTCTTCTCCGAAATAGGCCTGCCGCACCTGCCGCTGAACGTCCGCCAGCGTGATGCCCAATTGCTCCGCTCCCGGAAGGAGTGCAAATCGAAGCTCCTCGTTCGCGGCTTCCTGGCTGTCGCGGACGCTGGTCACCGCATCGAACTGCGCGAGGCGCGCCTTCAGCTCGTCCACCGCCGCCCGCAGTTCGGCGCTGTCCTCGCTGATCATGGCGATTTCGATCCGCTCGCCGCCGCCGCCGCCGCCGTTCAGTTGCACGCTGATCCGCTCCGCGTCCGGGATGTCTCCGATCAGCTCTTTCAGCCGCTCCGCCACAAGACTGGTCCGGAGATCGCGCGTCTCCGGCGGGGTGAGTGTGATGTAGTTCTCGACCGAGGTGTCGTTGATGAACTGCGCCCAAGACAGAACGACGCCGTTTGTCGTCTCGTCGCTGTCGGGATCAGTGTAGCTGACGTCCTGGGTCTCTGCCTGTAGAGCCAGACGCGCCCGATCGATCTGCGCGGCTACCTCCTCCATCCGCGCAAAAGAGGTGGTTCGCGGCATGTCAACCTGAGCGTAGAGGAAGTCGCCTTCCACCTCAGGCATGAAGCTTTGTTTGACCCGCCCCGAAGAGAACACCGCGATGGACAACGCCAGGATGACGATGAACACCGACAGCGTCAGCCAGCGGAACCGGATCGCCGTGCGGACAAACGGTCCGTGTACATTCCCGGCAAACCAAACGACGCCGTTTGCGCACACCTGTTGCGCCTGCATCAGCCGGCCCCAGAAAGTCTGGCTCGGCTCGATCATGCGCACATGCGCCAAGTGAGCCGGCAGGATGATCAGCGTCTCGACCAGGCTGAAGAACAGCGTCGACATGATCACAATGCTGATGGCCTGGGTGAACTGCCTCACCTCGCCCTCGAGGAACATCAGTGGAGAAAACGCGATCATCGTCGTCAGGACAGACGCCATCAGCGGCTTCATCACGAGCTGCGTGGCGAGGATCGACGCATCGACCCCGTGTTCGCCCCGCTCCACCCGTTCATAGATCGCCTCACCCACAATGATGGCGTCGTCGACCATAATCCCGAGCACGAGCAAAAACCCGAACACGGTCATGAAGTTCATCGATACGTTGACGTAGGGCAGGATGATGAAGCTGCCCGCGAAGGCTGTGATCACGCCGAGCGTTGACCACAGCGCAACCTTCGGGTGCAGCGTCAGCAGCAAAAGCACGAAGATGAGAAAAAAGCCCATCGCGGCGTTGGAGAACAAGATCCCCAAAAGCGACGAGTATTGATCCCGGCTGTCGATGACCACTGTCAAATCAAGGCCCGGCGGCAGTGTAGGGATAAAGTCTTCCAAATACTCATCCATGGCCTTGCCGGCTTCTTGGATGTTCGCCTGATCCGGTGTCAGAACCGCCACCATCGCGGAGGCTTCCCCGTTCATAACAGAGTAGCTGTCAACATCCTGGAAGCCGTCGATGACCGTCGCGACGTCGCCCACCGTCAGCGTCCCGCCATCCGGCGTTTGACGAATGACGATGCGTTCAAAGTCCGACTGGCTGTCGGCCAGATTGCGCACTTGCAGCTGGAAGCTGCCTTCCTCCGTCCTCACCGCGCCGCCGCCGGCGTTCAGAGACGCCGCCCGCACGGCAGTGGCCACCTCGTCAAAGGTCAGGCCATAGCGCCGCATCGCCTCTTCCGAGAGCTCGATCGACACCTCTGGATTGCGCGTCGACCAAACCTCGGAGTTTACGCCGCCGGGCAACAGCGCGATCTCATCCCGCATCCGACGGACCACGTCCCGCAAGGTGCGCTCATCGGCGTCGCCGTGCACCGACAACAGGAAGAAGAAGTCCCGCCCTGTGAAGCGCTGCACTTGGATCCGCTCCACCGCCGGCGGCAGACCGGTGATGGATTCCACCTGGCTGCGCACTTCGGTTTCCACCGTCGTGGGGTCCACGCCCGGCATCAACGACAACCGCACCCAGCCATAGCCTTCGCCCGATTGCGACCGGGTCCAATCCACCCCGCTGATCGCCGCGACCGCCTCTTCGATCCGCACTGTCACTTGGCTTTCAACGTCCTGCGGCGAAGCCCCAGGCCAAGCGGCGTTGATCATGATCGCGTTGTCCGCGCCCGGCGGGAAGAACTCCTTCTCCATCCGGTTGAAGGACAAGAAACCCATGACGAGGCACGCGATCATCAGCAGATTGCCGGCGACCGGGTTGCGACCCCACCAATTGACGATGCCGTTCATGGCAAGCTTCCTTCAAAATCGAGAAGGCGGACGGCGTCCTCGCCGTCGCCTGGTCTAGGGCGCGGCCGCAGTTTCTTCGGTTGGAACGCCTGCGGCGTTCACCGCCATCGCAGTGACTTCCATGCCTTCCCGCGGACTGGGCAGGGCCGAAACCACCACCTGTTCTCCGGCCGCCACGCCGTCGCGCACATAGACGCTGGTGGCGGTGGTGTTCACCGGGGAGACTGACCGGATTTGGATCCGATTCTGCGCGTCGACGACATAGACATAGCCGTTTCGTTTCAGCGCCGAGCGCGGCATCGCCACCAGCGTTTCAGCGTTCGGGCTGTCGAGTTCGGCGGTCACGAACAATCCCGGCGCCAACGGCGCGGTCTGGCCCCGGCCGAAGGGGTCGCGCACTTCGATGATCCCATACACAAGTCGCGTTGTCGCCTCGACATTGGCCTCGACGCGCACAAGCCGGCCTTCCCATCGGGCGGTTTCGCCGCCGCTGACGCCGGTGACATGGGCCAGCGGCGCGCTCGCTTGATTGCGAGCGATAAAGCCGATCGGAAGCCGCAAAGCCGAGAGTTCAGAGTCCGTCAGCGGCACCCGCACTTCCATGATGTCGGTGGCGAAAATGTCCGCGATCGGAGAACCCGGCGCGACATAATCTCCGATATTGGCTCGCCGCTGCTGGACCCGCCCCGAGAAGGGGGCCGTGATCGCAGTCCGCGCCAGCTCCAGCTCCGCTGACTGCAGTTGCGCCTGCGCCGCGTCCACAGATGCTTGCGCCAAAGCCAATTGCGGCTCCCGCAGGACGAGCGCGGAGGCTTCGCCTTGGCCCAGCTCCTCCCAGTCCTGCCGCGCGAGATCAGATTCCGCGAGTTCCCGCTGCAAAGCTTCCTGCGCCTGGGCGACCTGGGCCCGCGCCCGCACGACCGACAGTTCAGCGTCGCGCGCATCGAGGCGGGCCAACACGTCGCCCCGGTTGAAGGCGCCGCCTTCGACGAAGATCGGATTGACCCATTCGATCCGTCCCGCGACCTGCGACGCAAGCGTCGCCTCAGTCCGCGGACGCACTTGCCCCTGAACGCTCAACGCGATCGCGGTGGACCGCTGCTCCGCTTGGACCACTTGAACGGCGGGCGCGCCGGGCGCTTCGTCCGACTGCTCGGGTTTTGGGCCGCTGCTTGAAATCGCGACAAAAGCCGCAGCTCCGCCGCCCAGAACCAGAAGCGGCGCACACACGATCGCGATCCGCCGGGCCCATTGCAGCGGTGTCGCCGGCTGCGGAGGCGGTGTGTCGTCGGCCGTCGCAGGCCGGGGATAATCACGGTTCGTCATGGTCACTGGCCCGCCTCCTCAGCAGGGGTGTCCCCAAGGCCGTCGAGGCCGAGGGCGATATAGAAGGAAATCCGGTTGCTCAGTCGTTCATTGCGCGCCCCGATCAGGGCGCGTTCGGCGTCGATCCGTCGGCTGTAAGCGTCGATCAGCTCAAAAATTGTGGCGACGCCGCGTGTGTATTCGCGCTCGGCGAGATCCTGCGCTTCCCGCGCTTCCGCAGCGGCGTTGGCGAACTCGGCTTCCTGCACCGCCAACGCGACATCCGCGGTCAATGCTGCTTCAACTTCCTGCCAGGCGCCGAGAACGGTCTCGACATATTGGGCCGCGGCGGCCTCTTGCTCCGCCTCATTGACGAGCACCTCGGCCCGCAGCGCGCCTCCTTGGAATATCGGCGCCGCAAGGCCGCCGATCAGCTGCCGCACGATCTGGTCGCCATCGAGAGCGTCGGCGAACTGGCCGCCATCCCCGGAGGCCCGTCCCGTGAGCGTCAAACGCGGCCGCAAGGCATCCCTTGCTTCTTCGAGCCGGAACCCCGCCGCAAGCAGACGCGCCTGCGCCGCGACCACATCCGGGCGTTGCAAAAGCGCTTCAGGGGTCCCCGCCGCCTCCAGCGCCCCCAGCGCCGGCAGAGAATCTCCCGCACGCAAACCGCCATCCGGATATCGGCCCAACAGCACCTGCAGCCGCCGCGACGCGATCAGAAGCGCATCGGCCGCCGCCGCCTGACCAGCGCGCGCCGAAGCCGTTTGCGACCGCGCCGTGCGCAGAGACAAGGCCGAAAGGATCCCTTGCTCGTAACGCCGCACGGTGATGGCCAGCGCCCGCTCACGGGTGGCCAGATCCTCTTCCGCTAGCGCAAGGCGCTCTTCTGCTGCGACCAGATCAATATAGGCCCGGGCGGTCTGTCCGGTGACGGATAAGGCAGCGTTCCGGGCGTCCGCGGCGCTCGCGGCCGCATCGAGGTCGCTCGCCTCAGACGCCGCGGCGAGCCGCCCCCAAAGATCGACTTCCCAGCTGGCGGTCGACCCGGCGTTCAAAAGGTCGGTGGTCGCCATCGCGCCCGTCAGATCCGGCGCCTCAGTCCGCGTTCCGCCGACAGAAAAATCAAGACTTGGCCACCGCCGTCCGCCGATGATGCCGGAGCGGGCCTCCGCCGCCGCCGCGCGCGCTGCCGCCGCCCTAAGGCTCGGATTGGCCGTCAGGGCTTCGGCCACGTATTGGGTCAAGACCGGCGACCCTAGACCCGGGAGCCACCCGGGCTGCGCTTCCAAGGGCCAAGCCGCCCCTTCTCGGCCTTCGCCGGCGTAGGCGGCCGGGGCCGACGGCGTCTCCACCTCACCGACGCTGGCGCAAGCGGAGAGGGCGGTGGCGGCGCTGACGCCGATCAACAGCAAAAGATGGCGTTTCAAGAAGCTTCCCTACCTGCCGTGGGACTATCAAGGCGTCTATTGAGAGTCAATAAACGCATATCGAAAGTCGATAATCAGCGGCAAAGCCGTCGATCCCCCCAGGCCTTCCACTGTGAGATGCCGATGGCCCACGCTTTGGATGCGGGGCCCACTGAAACTTTCTCAAAGGTGTGGTCATGGCCGAGAGCACGCTGGGCTGTGGCTGGCGCTCATCCCTTGTGCTCCTTCCCAAAATCGTTAGCAGAAGAACGCGTTCAGCCCGCCTGTGGGGGACATCAAACGTCAGATGATCAGTCGGGCCGCCTACGACAGAGTGATTGGCCGCGTGAGCTTGACGGCCGCCGCCGCCGCCGGCCTGTCGGTCTTGGCCCTGTTGTGCGCGCTGGTCGGCTGGACCCTGGCGGCTATGGCTTTCAGTGCTGGGGCTCTCGGCTCCGCCGTGACCGGGTGGCGCGCCGCCGCCGCCTTGCGCGAAACTCGGCCGGCCGTCGATTCAACCGTCGCCTCTGATCCTTTGGCGTCCTCAGAACGGCCGGACCCCGACGTCGCCCAATTCTCGCCCCTGCTGGAGGCCCTGCCGGACCCGGCTTTGCTCATCGATAGCGAAGGTCGGGTCCTCGCTTCGAACCGCGCCGCGCGTAAGGCGCTGCAGTTCGAGGCCGCAGGCCTTCGCCTGTCAGCGATTTTGCGTCAGCCCGAACTGCTTGACGCAGCGGCTGCCGCCGCCAAGCAAGGCAAGTCCCGCACGGTCGACTATGAATCGACCGGCCAGGTCGAAGAACATTTTCGCTGCTATGTCGCCTCGGTCGCCTGGAGCGAGAAAACCGCAGCCCTCCTCGTGTTTCACGATCAAACCGCCCAGATGACCACGGAGCGCTCCCGCGCCGAGTTCCTCGCCAATGCGAGCCACGAGTTGCGGACCCCGCTCGCCTCCTTGTCTTTGATCGTTGAGACCCTCAACGGCCCCGCCAGGGACGACCCCAAGGCCCGCGACACGTTCCTGAACATGATGCAGGGGCAGGTCGACCGAATGAGCCGGCTCGTGAACGATCTCCTCTCGCTGTCCCGGATTGAGCTCAACGAGCACGTGCCTCCCGCCGAAAGCGCAGACCTAGCGGCGGTCGCGCAAGAGGCGGTCAACGCCCTCGCGCCTGTGGCCGAAGGGGAGGGGGTGAAGCTCCGTCTGAGCTTGCCGGAGCGCCCGGCCCTCGTCGTGGGCGATCGGTTTCAGCTTGTGCAAGTGGCGCAGAACCTCATCGCCAACGCCGTCCGCTACTCTCCTCCCGGAGGGGAGATTTATGTGAGCGTCGGCGTGGCCGACACCCGCGAAGAGGTCCTCGACCGGTGCAATCGCCTGTGGCCGGACGCAGGGCGGGTCTCGCTTCTGACCCCACCGCCCAGTCCCCACCCATACGCGTTCCTCAGCGTCAGAGACGAAGGCGTCGGGGTTCCCCGGCGGCATTTGCCCCGGTTGGGCGAGCGGTTTTTCCGGGTTGAGCGCGCGGATGGAGCCGAGCAGAGCGGTACGGGGCTTGGTCTTGCCATCGTCAAGCACATAGTGAACCGGCATCGCGGTGGGCTAACTGTTGAAAGCGTACCGGGCAAAGGCGCCAATTTTGCCGTTTACCTTGAGCAGGTTGAAGCCCGGATCCCTGACGGATTGGAAGCAGAAAGAGCCTGATTTCTCTATGAAAAAGCCGAGGCGCTCGCGCCTGCTGCAGCGCCTTCATATGATTGTCATGGCTTTATCGTAGCAGGCTGCCGAAGGCCCGCGCGAGTCATAGGTTAGGGGCTGGAGCGCCTCGGCTGAAGGCCTGCGTGGAACAACATAAGGTGCACTCGATGGCCGCCGACGGGGCCGCTTCTCATCACGTCGCCGAACCGGGCGGGTTTCCAACTGTCGCCCCGGCGAACGTCAAAGTCAGCGCCAGGGGCGTGTCGGTGTCATATGGCGGCCACCGCGCACTTCGGGATGTCAACCTCGACATCCACGACCGCTCGGTCACCTCTTTCATCGGCCCTTCGGGCTGCGGCAAAACCACCTTCCTTCGCTGTATCAACCGGATGAACGATACGATCCCCGGCGCGAAGGTCGAAGGCGCCTTGCTGATCGACGGCGTCGACGCCTACGGCCGCACGGTGGACCCGGTCGCGCTTCGCACCCGTGTTGGCATGGTGTTCCAAAAGCCGAACCCGTTCCCTAAATCGATCTACGAGAACGTGGCCTATGGCCCCCGCATCCACGGCCTGGCGAAGACCAAGGCTGACATGGATGTCATCGTCGAAAAGAGCCTCCGGCGCGCGGGCCTTTGGGAGGAGGTGAAAGATCGCCTCTCCGCCAGCGGCTCCGGCCTGTCCGGCGGTCAGCAGCAGCGTCTGGTCATCGCCCGCACGGTGGCGGTCGACCCCGATGTGATCCTCATGGATGAGCCTTGTTCAGCCCTCGATCCGATCGCAACCGCAAAGGTCGAGGAACTGATCGAAGAACTCAGCGCCTCCTTCTGCATCATCATCGTCACCCACTCGATGGCGCAGGCGGCCCGCGTCTCTCAGCGCACCGCATTTTTTTATGTCGAGCGCGACCCCGAGACCGGCCGCCAATATGGCAAGCTGGTCGAAACGGGCCTGACCGACGACATCTTCCGTAATGCCGCCGATCAACGGACGCGCGATTACATCACGGGCCGTTTCGGCTAAGGTGATCAGCCGAGCGGGGAACGAGAAGAGGAGGCTGCGCCGCCTCCCAAGAAAGACCCGGCCATGAAGACGATCAAAGAAGAAGTCGAAGAGCTCACCTCAAACGTCTCCCGGCTGGGCGGCGTCGCTGAGCAACTTTTGGCCGACGCCCTCAGCGCCGTCGTCCGCCGCGACACGCTCCTCGCCCAGCAGGTCATCGCCCGTGATGTCGTTGCTGATCAGGCCGAGCGGGAAATCGAACGCGCGGCTCTGCGCCTCATCGCGCTGCGCCAGCCGGTGGCCGGCGATTTGCGCCAGGCGGTCGCCGCGATGCGTATTGCCGGCGAACTTGAGCGCATCGGCGACCTCGCCAAGAACATTGCCAAACGCACGCTGGCGATCAATTTGTCCGACCCCGTCCCGGTCAATCGCGGGGTTGAGTCCATGGGACGGGTCGTTTCCACCCTGTTGCACCAGGTGTTGGACGCCTACACCGCCCAAGACGTCCCCAACGCGCTTTTGGTGTGGCGCCAGGATGAAGACGTCGATGTTCACTACGAAAGCCTTTTTCGGGAGCTCCTCACCTACATGATGGAGGATCCCCGCAAAATCACGCCATCGGCGCATTTGCTGTTTGTCGCCAAGAACATTGAACGCATCGGCGACCACTGCACCAACATCGCCGAGATGGTGCACTTTCTGGTCACCGGCGAAGAGATCACCGCCGAACGGCCGCGAGGGTCGGATACGCGCGAGCTGGATTAGCGCCGCTGTCGGCAGGTCAAAGGGCCGGCCTGCTGCGCTGATGACGAAGGGGGACGATTGATGACGCCGCACGTGCTGGTGGTTGAGGATGAGGAAGCCCTCGCAGAGCTCCTCAAATACAATCTTGAGCGGGAAGGTTATCGTGTTTCGGTCGCCCAGGACGGCGAAGAAGCCCTTATTGTGTCCGCCGAAACCGCCCCCGATCTTGTTCTTCTGGACTGGATGATCCCGAAAGTCCCGGGCATTGAGGTCTGCCGTCGTCTGCGCGCCCGCCCCGAAGCGCGAAATACCCCCATCGTGATGCTGACCGCCCGTGGCGACGAGGGCGACCGGATCCGCGGCTTGGATACCGGAGCAGACGATTACATCACCAAGCCGTTCTCCATGAGCGAGCTCTTGGCCCGCTTGCGCGCCGTGATGCGCCGCATTCGGCCCGGCCTTGCGGAAGACAAACTCCGCCACGGGGACATCACCATCGATCGGGTCGCTCATCGGGTGAAACGCGCCGCCCGCGAAGTCCACCTTGGCCCGACCGAGTTTCGCCTGCTTGAATATCTCATGCAGCACGCCGGGCGCGTCTTTTCGCGCGAACAACTCCTAGACGCTGTGTGGGGCTCAGATGTCTATGTCGAGGCCCGAACGGTGGACGTCCATATCGGTCGCCTGCGCAAGGCGCTGAACACGGAAGGGGAAGTCGACCCTATCCGCACTGTCCGGTCCGCGGGTTACTCCTTCGATTTGAGTGGCTGATCGCCCTCTCCAGCAGGGCAGTTGCATTTGAGAAATTGAGGTAGCGCCGGGGCGCGACTGGAATTCTATCGGCGAGCGGCGCTTCTGGGAGGCGCGCTGATTCCGATAATCGCCACGTGTTTTGCCGATGTGCCGCGATCCGCGGACCGGCCACGCCTTGCGCCATGAATTTCCTGAAGTTTTGACGATTGTGCTGACGGCCTCGGTGTGGGGAGCGGGGACCTGCGTTGATTTCGCGGACTTTGCTGTCGATCGAGAGCCCTTATTCAGGTCGTTTCTGACCCTTGAGCACGGACTGCCCAGTGACGACACGTTCTCCCAGCTCGGCCAAATGCGATAGCCGTGGCCTCTCCAGTTCCGAGCCCTTGCGGAAAAGGCCGAACCGCGGCTAAAGCATGCGTTTCAAAGGTTCCACAATCGGCGCCGGACCTAGCGCGCGGAAGGCGCGCTTCGTCCGATCCGCCCCAGGAGTTCACCGCATGCAACCGCCCTTTCGGCTCTATGGCGCCGAACACTCCGCCTTTTCCCAAAAGCTGCTGACCTACCTGCGCTACAAGGGATTTGACCATACCTATATTCCCCGGACCGCCGACAATGCGGCCGAGTTCACGCGTCTGGCCCGCCTGCCCTTGGTCCCGTTGTTGGTGGAGGCCGACGGCCGCACGGCGCAGGACACCACCCAGATCATGGAGCGCTTGGACGCCGCCCATCCGACGCCACCGGCCCGGCCTGAAGACCCGGCGTTGGGCTTCCTCGCCTGCCTGATCGAAGATTGGGCCGACGAATGGCTCAACAAGGTCAGCCTCCACTTCCGTTGGGCCGATGAGGCCGACCGAATGGCCGCCGCTCAGGCGTCGGTAGCCGCGATCTACCCCAATGGCGCCCCAGAGGGCGCGGCCGAGGTGATCGCCGCCCGCATGGCCGCCAAGCTGCCGGTCGCCGGCGCGGGTCCTGAGAATGGCCCCGCTCTGGAGGCGGCTCTCAAGGAAGCGGTGGCGCTTCTGGATGCCCACTTCTTGGCCCGTCCGTTCCTGTTGGGCGGCCTGCCCAGCGTGGCGGACTTCGCCCTTGCCGCGCAGTTGGCCCAACTCCAGAAAGACGCCCGCTCGGCGGCGATTCTTCGCGAGGCGACGTGGCTGACCGCCTACGTGGCGCGGATGCAGGCGCCCCAGCCCGCCGACGGTGCAGCCTATGAGAGCCTTGAAGCCTTGGAGCCAACCCTCGCGCCGCTCCTGATGCGTCAGATCGGCGGGATCTACCTGGCCTTCACCGAGGCGAACGCGCAGGCTCACGCCGGCGGCGGCTCCATCGCTTTGGAGATTGGCGGTCACGCGTTCAGCCAGGGCCCGCAGCGCTACGCTGGCCGCGCTTTCCAGGAACTCCGCCGCAAGCGCGCGCAGCTGCCTGACTTGGAGGCCCTTTCCGCACTTCTCGCCGCCACGGGCTGCGATCAGCCTTTGCGGATGGCGGTGAACTCGCCGCCCGCCGACGCGGCCGACGGGGACGCTGATGACGACGACGGCAGCGGCGACGACGATCAGGACTGAATCCGATCCCGCACAACGCAAACGACGCGCCCCAAGGCTGGAGCGCGTCGTTCGCGGTCATGTCCGAACAGGAGCCGCGGCGCAGAGCGGGACGACCGCCGGTTAGGGGGAGGGGGAGGACCAGGGGCCGCCCCACCCCGCGCCGCGTTTCAAAGGTCCGAATTGGGACCAATCTTCGCTTATGCGGCGTCGATATCGACAGCCTGGGGTTTACTGCGGCCGGGGCCGGTTTTACCGATAGCGATACGCCGCGGCTTCATGGCTTCCGGAAGCTCCCGCACCAGCTCAATGGTCAAAAGTCCATTCTCGAGCCGAGCGTTGTCAACGCGGACATGGTCCGCGAGGCTGAACCGCCGCTCAAAGTTCCGCTCGGCGATCCCGCGATGCAGATACTTCCGCGCTTCCTCGCTCGGGGCCTTCCGCCCAGAGACCGTCAGCGTGTTCTGCCGGAACTCGATCTCAAGGTCCTCTTCCCGGAACCCGGCGACCGCGAGCTCGATCCGAAACGCGTCATCAGACACCTGCTCAATGTTGAACGGCGGATAACCCGGCGCTTCGTTTTGGCGCATTGCCTGGTCAAGCAAGCTGTTGATGCGGTCAAAGCCCACGAGAGTGCGGTAGAGGGGGGTCAAATCTTGGGTGCTCATTGTCATGTCCTTTCTCAATTCAGCGACATGGTTGCCTCGGCGCGGCCGAGACTTCCGACAGACCACAGAGGCCCCAATCGGCAACCTCGTGATCCTTTGGCGACCTCTTGAGAGCGTCGCCCACTGTAGCTAGGAACCCGTCCGCAGGCCTTCAAGACCTCCCCGCAACGCCCAGGCTGCAAACTCTCTGGCCCTTTGCGGGGATCGGCTTATGTCTGCGGCGAACCATTCAAAGGAGCTCTGCATGAACCGTCCGCTGCTGGCCGCTGCGGCCATCGCCTTGACCGCCTTCGCCGTGGGCTGCGCAAGCCCCGCCGGCGGCGCCGATCAGCCCGTCGCGAGCGCCGAAGCGATCGCGAGTCGAGCCGCCATCGAAGCCGCGGTCGCCAATGCCGCCCGCCCAGCCGAGCACGTCGCCCGCGACGCCTCCCGCCACCCCGCCGACAGCCTCGCCTTTTGGGGGCTTGAACCAGGCATGGACATCCTCGAAATCGCTCCCGGCGGCGAGGCCTGGTGGACCCACATCCTCGCCCCCTTCGCCCGCGATACGAACGGCGCCTACACCGCCACCGCGGCCGACTTGAACAACCCCAACCTCAGCCCCGCCGCTCGCCAGGCCCGCGCTGATTGGGAAGCCCGGTTTGTCGCCCCTGGCGCCCTCGGCCCGATCAATTTGGTGAATTTCGGAGCGGTTTCAGCGCCTCTGCCGGCCCAGAGCTACGACTTCATCCTCACCGCCCGGTCGATTCACGGCTTCATCGGTCAAAATATTGTCGATAAGGTTTTCGGCGACTTCTACGGCGCGCTTCGCCCCGGCGGCCATCTCGCCGTCGAGCAACACCGCGCCCCCGCAACCGTCTCCGTGACCGACACCGCCTGGATGACCGCCAACGGCTATGTGCCCGAGGCCTTCGTCATCGCCGCGGCTGAGCGCGCCGGCTTTGAGTTCGTTGGCCGAAGCGACATCAACGCCAACCCGGCCGACGATCACGACCATCCCTTCGGCGTCTGGACGCTGCCGCCGACCCGCCGGTCCGCCCCGGCCGGTCAGCCGGCGGATCCGGCCTTCGACCTCGCGCCGTATGACGCGATTGGCGAGTCTGACCGCATGACCCTTCTCTTCCGCCGCCC
>JBILVS010000067.1:0-15780 GCA_044370335.1 Caulobacterales bacterium | reverse complement strand
TCAGCGGCCCTTCCGCATGCCGGTGCAGCTGGTGGTCCGGGGCGGCAAGGATCGCCCCTGGCGCGGCTATGCCGGCACGATCGCCACAGGCCGGATTGCGGTGGGCGACGAGGCGCTGATCGCCCATTTCGGTCGCACCGCGAAAGTCGCTCGCCTGTTCACAGCCGATGGGGACCTTGCCGCCGCCGAAGCAGGGCAGGCGGTCACCATTGTTCTTGAAGGCGATCACGACATTAGCCGCGGCGACCTCCTGGCTGCCCCCGAGGCGGCCCCCGCGGTCACCAGCTGCTTTGAGGCCGACGTCATCGGCCTTTCGCCGCAAGGACTGCGGGCGGGACAGCGGGTCGAGATCCGCTTGGCCGCTCGAGCGTTGGCGGCCACCGTCACAGCCATTCGCCCCGGCCTAGATTTCGGCGACGGCGAAGGCGCAGAGGGCGCTTTGGCCGCAAATGGCGTCGCCCGCTGCACCCTAGATCTGAGCCGCCCCGTGGCCCTCGACGGATTTAAGGACAACCGCACCACCGGCAGCTTTATTCTCGTCGACCGCCACAGCGCCGAGACCCTCGCCGCCGGCATGGTCGCCGCTGTCACCGACACCAACGTCCGCCAGCAAAACTCTCAGGTCAGCCGCGCCGGCCGCGCCGCCCTGAAGGGCCATGCCGCCGCAGCCCTCTGGTTCACCGGGCTCCCCGGCGCAGGCAAGTCGACCATCGCCGACCTGGTGCAGCGAAGCCTCCAGGAGCAGGGCGCGCACGGCTACGCCCTCGATGGCGACAATCTCCGCTCCGGCCTCAACAAGGACCTCGGCTTTTCGATGGAGGCCCGAGCCGAGAACGTCCGCCGCGCCGCCGAAGTCGCCCGCCTGTTTGTCGATGCAGGCTTGATTGTGACCTGTGCGCTCGTTTCTCCCTACCGGCTGGAGCGCGAAATGATCCGCGACCTTTTCCAAGAAGGGCAGTTTTTCGAGGTCTTCGTCGATGCGCCCTTGGCGGTCTGCATGGAGCGCGATCCAAAGGGGCTTTACCGCCGCGCCCAGGCCGGCGCCGTAACGGACATGACCGGTCTGCACAGCCCCTATGAGGTCCCCCAGGCCCCCGATCTCCGCCTTGAGACCGACAAACAGACCTCAGAAGCCTCCGCCGCCCGCGTCATCGGATTTCTGAGAGATCGCGGGATCCTGGGCTGACCGCCGTTTTTCGTTCGATTTCTTGTGAAACATCATAGTGCAATCCTCCGGAACTGCGCTACTGGTTGAGCATTCATCCGCCGGTCGGATCGACGCGCCAGCGCCGCCGCCGGTGACTGTGGCAATGGCATCGCACTGGGGCGAGGTATGAAGTCACTACGTTTTGCTTTGGCGGTCCTGATGGGGTGTGTGTTCGCCGAAACGGCGGCCGCGCAGCCCGCCCGTCCGACGCCCATGCCGACGGAGGCCATGCTGGCCGAGCCGGTTTTGCGGAATGTGAGCCTGTCCCCGGACGGCGAGCATCTGGCGGCGATCACGTCCTTTGACGGCGGCGATCCGGCCATTTCGATCTGGCGGACAAGCGACCTAAGCGCGGCTCCTCGCCGGTTCGGCGTGAGCGGGGCCGCGCTGCGCAACGGCGTCCGCTTCGCCTCCATCAGCTGGGTGGCCGATGACCGCATCCTGGTGCTGCTGCAGCAGCCCTTCACCCCGGGCTCAGGCGCCGACAACCTGA
Organism: Caulobacterales bacterium; assembly: GCA_044370335.1. Classification (GTDB taxonomy): domain Bacteria; phylum Pseudomonadota; class Alphaproteobacteria; order Caulobacterales; family Aquidulcibacteraceae; genus REEB509. The sequence continues at coordinate 14,080 of JBILVS010000067.1, read as the reverse complement.
CTTACACGGCCTTGGCCCGGATCGTGGACCTCGAAGGCCGCAACTGGATCGAGCCTTTGGCCCAAGGCGGCTCCCGCAGCAGCCTCGAGCGGTTTGCTGATCGGTTCTTGGACATCAGTCTGGTGGACGATCTGCCCTCCGAGCCGCGCCACATCCTGATGGTGCAAGGCGGTCTGGATTCCCCGGCCGTCTATCGGGTCAATGTCGATAACGGCCGTGGCGAGCGCGTCCTGCAAATCGCCGCCGACGAAAGCATTATGGACATCACCGACGAAGAAGGCCGCCTGCGGGTGAAGCAGTTCGCGCGCTTTGAGGGCGGCGATTGGCTGATCGGATACGCGGTGTTCAATCCAGGAAACGGCCGCTGGGAAGAGCACGAAGCGCTGCAGTTCCAAGCCCGGACCCGGCGCAACCTGCAAATCCTCGGTTTCGACCCCGATGACCAGAACCTCCTTTTGGTGGCCGATAACCAGGGTTCCAACCTGACCTTTATACGCGATTACAATCTCGCGACCCGCCAATTCGGCGAAACGCTGTTCCGGCATCCCCGCTGGGAAGCCTCAAACGTGGTCGTGGACAACATCGACGGTAATCCCGAGAATACCCGGATCGTCGGGTTCACCTACCAGGCCGGCGCGACCGAGTACTACTGGGTCGACGAAGCCATGGCGCGTTTGCATGCGGGTCTGAAACAGGCCCTTGGCGCCCAGTATGTCCGGATCGGCCGCCGCTTTGGCAACCATCGGTTGATCGTTGCCTCCGACAGTCGGACCCCGCCGACCTACTATTTGCTGACCAACGAGTCGGTGCTCAGCCCTCTCGGCTCCTCCAACCCGTTGGTCGATTCGAGCCAGCTCCGGCAGACCGAGCTGATTTACTATCCGGCTCGCGATGGCCTGCAGATCCCGGCTTTCTTGACCTTGCCGCTGGGCTGGACCCCCGATCAGGGCCGGCTTCCGGTCATGATCCAGCCGCATGGCGGTCCCTGGTCGCGCAACACCAACGACTGGGGTGGTCAAGACATCGGCGTGGCGCAGTATTTCGCCTCTCGCGGATGGGCGGTGTTGGAGCCGCAGTTCCGGGGCTCCGACGGCTTCGGCGACGAGCTGTGGAAGGCAGGTGACCAGCAATGGGGCCTCGCCATGCAGGACGATAAGGATGACGGTCTCGCCTATCTGGTGAGCCAAGGCATCGGCGACCCCGAGCGGGCAGTGATGTATGGCTTCTCTTACGGCGGCTTCGCCGCGATCGCCGCCTCCGTGCGTCCGAACTCGCCCTATCGCTGCGCGATTTCCGGCGCCGGCGTGTCGAGCGTCGAGCGCATCTCCAACGACTGGGGCGCGAACCGCATCCAGCGGCGCTTCCAAGGCTGGACCGTGGACGGCATGGACCCGCTGGCCAACGCGAGTTCGATCAATATCCCGCTGCTGATGTACCACGGCGATCGCGACCAAACCGCGACCCTGTGGCACTCCCAGCGCTTCTTCGAGGCCGCCCGCGGCCGCGGACCCACCGTCCAGTTGGAGATTATCGACGACATGCCACACGGCGCTCTGACGGTGGAGATGCGGACCCGGGAAATGAGCCTGGTCGAATCGTTCCTCCGCGGGGAGTGCGGCATCGCCTACTGATCGCTCTCCTCACCACCCGACCCCGCCCCGCCCAGCAAGGGGCGAGGCCGGGAGGCGAGGGGGCGTCACAGGCGGAAACAAGTCAGAAAGGCGAACGCCGCCAAAGGGCGGTCGCGGCAGATCTTGATCAGCAGACCTAGATGAAGAGAGCCCTTGGGTCACCCCAGAGGCTTAGGGGCTTTGTCGATTACGGCGCCTAAGACGCAGGCGGATCCACCCCACCCCGCTGCAAAAGCGGCGGCAATGTGTCACGAATGGGCCACAGAGGGCGGCCTCGCGCCGCAAATGCCAGTGTAAGGCCTTGACCGACGCCCCGGCATTCGCTCCCACTGGAGTCTAGAAAATGGTGGTTTTTGTCTCCAGGCTAGGTCTGTGGAGGCGCTGATGACAGCGTGATCATGCGCCTAGCCTGGAGAATTGAAGCCGCCGGTGCTGGATTAAAGCCGTTCTGCAGGCCGGATTCGGTCGCGCTCCAGGCAGATGGAGCAGGGCGTGCAGGCTGATCGGTTGAACAGGCTGGCTGGGGAAAAGCAGTAAACACCAACGGGGATATGGGACATGAGCCAACCGCGGGATTTTAAACTTTTGAAGGTGTCGGCCTTGGCGTTCGCCGCCGGCTTGGCCGCCACCGGCGCGGCCTTCGGCCAGGAGGCTCAACAGCAGCCGCCCACGGACGAGGCGGAAACCGCCCCCGCGGCTTCCGAATCCGAAGATGCGATCGTCGTCACCGGTTCGCGGATCCGTCGCAACGAGTTCACGAGCGACAGCCCGATTCAGGTGCTGCAGTCTGAACGCGCCGAACTCGCCGGCACCGCCGACACCGTGCAGTTCCTGCAAGGGTCGACCTTGGCTGCGGGCTCTGCCCAGAACGACGCGACGATCTCTTCCGCCTTCGTGACGGACGGCGGCCCGGGCTCAGCGACCCTGTCTCTCCGCGGCCTCGGCTCCAGCCGGACCCTCGTGCTCCTTAACGGCCGCCGCATCGGCCCGGCCGGTACCCGGGGCGCGGTGTCCGCCGTCGACTTGAACGTGATCCCGCAAGGCGTCGTGGACCGGATCGAGATCCTGAAGGACGGCGCGTCCTCGATCTACGGCTCCGACGCCATCGCGGGCGTGGCCAACATCATCACCCGCCGCAACACCGACGGCCTCGAGATCGATCTCTTCGCCGGTATGCCGTTTGAGAGCGGCGGCGAGGACTTCTCGGCCGAGGCGGTCTATGGCCGCAGCTTCGACCGCGGCTATTTCCAGGTGTCGGCCAACTATTACCTGCAGCAAGAGCTGGCGTTCGCTGACCGCGAGTTCCTCCGCTGTGGTCAGAACTACACCTTCTCCGCCGCCACCGGCCTCCGGAGCGACCTGATCGACCCGCGGACCGGCACGTTCCGCTGCTCGCAGGACACCCTCCGCGGCCAAATCTGGCTGTACGAGTATTCCAATAGCGGCCCGTGGGCCACGGGTCAGCCGCTGAACTCCCCGGGCGCGCAGGTCTTGCTGCAGTTCGACCCGACCGGCCAACTTGGAACCCTCGTTCCGTCGACCGTCATCCCGGCGCCTGGTAACTTCACCCAGCCAGGCGTTCCGGCTAACTGGTTCGCCGTTCGTCCGGCCGACCCGACGACTGCGGCGGTCATCAACTATGGCGGTCCGAACTTCCTCACCTCCTCCCTGTTCCCTGAAACAGAGCGGGCGTCGGTTTTCTTCGAAGCCGGGTATGACCTGACCCCGAACATCGAGCTTTACGGCGAAGTCCTGCTCAATCGCCGCGAAACCTACATCAATGATTTCCGGCAGTTCTGGACCTACCTCTACACTGAAACCTTCGGCGATCCGCTGAACGTGGGCTGGACCGGCTTCGCGGTCCTCAGCCCGACGCCGACCACCGACCATGCCGACAGCTCCGTGAGCGTTGACTACATGCGGGCGATCGGAGGGGCTCGTGGCGACTTCGCGGCGCCGAATGGCTTGGGCGCGTGGAACTGGGACATCTTCTACCAGTTCAGCCGCTCCGACGGCGACTACACCAACGACCGGATCCTGGATGACGCCGTGCGCTCCGCGCAGTTCCGCACCGGCTCCTGCGTCGGGACGAACCTCCCGGTGTCTGGGCGTCCTTGCGTGGACATCAACTGGCTCGGCGGCCCTTTCAACAACGGCTTCCAGACAGCCCAGGAGCGGGCGTTCCTGTTTGATCGTGAAACCGGCAATACGCTGTACGAGCAGCAGTATGTGGAAGGCTCGCTCTCGGGCGACCTCTTCGCCCTGCCGGCCGGAAATGTCGCGGGCGCGATCGGCTTCCATTATCGGACGGACGAGATCGACGACGTTCCAGGCCGCATCACGCTCGCGAACAACGCCTGGGGTTCCTCAGGCGCCGGCCGCACCGTCGGCGAAGACACCATCGGTGAATTCTTCGGCGAAATCGCGATCCCGGTCCTTGCGGGCCTTCCCTTCGTGGAGCGCTTGGATGTGACGGCCTCCGGCCGCTACACCGAAGTGGACACCGCGGGCGAGGCCTCGACCTATAAGCTTGGCCTCTCCTACCAGGTCACCCCGGCGTGGCAGCTGCGCTACACCACCGGCACCTCCTACCGGGCGCCGGGCCTGTTCGAGAATTTCCTTGCGGAAGAGACCGGCTTCATCGGCCAACGGGCGATCGACCCCTGCATCAACTATGCGGCCGCCCTGGCGGCGGGCCGCATCCCGCAGCGGGTGGCCGACAACTGTGCCGCCGACGGCATCCCGGGCAACTATACTGGCGCCGGCGCCTCGGCGACCTCTATCCGTCGTGGCGCTCTGCGGCCGGGTTCGCCCGGACCGCTGGAAGCCGAAACCTCCGACGCTTGGACCGTGGGTCTCGTTTACACGCCGCAATTCATCAACCTGAACATGGCGTTGGACTACACCGAGATCGAGATCTCCGACACGATCACCGCGTTTGGTCCTTCGAACATCGTGGCCGGGTGCTACTTCTCGCTCAACTTCGCGACGGAAGGTCTCTGCGACCTCTTCGACCGTGGCGCATTGGCGAGCCCGTTCCTCATCACCAACATCCGCAACCCCTTCATCAACGTCGCGAGCCAGTCCAACCGGGCCCTCGATTTGACGGTGCGATATGACCACGAGTTCGCCTTCGGCGATCTCAACATTCAGTCGCAGATGACCTGGCAGCTCGAAGACACCGTCGCGCTGTTCCCCGGCCGTCAGATCGACGTGAACGGCGATGTCGGCGAGCCCGACTGGGTCGGCAATCTCGACTTCCGCTTCAACCGCGGCGACTGGACGTACTTCTGGGGGATGAATTTTATCGGCAAATCCTCCGAAGCCGAAGACGTCGGCGACCGCAACGCCGCCGGCACGACCCTCTACAAGGTGAACGCCGAGTTCTCCGCCACCCACGACGCCTCGATCCGCTACCAAAGCGATCAGTGGGCGATTAGCGGCGGGGTCAGCAACATCTTCGACGAACGGCCCCCGACCCTCACCGGTGGCGGCGTTCTCGGCCAGTACTCCACGGTTGGCACCGCCGTGTTGGCCTCTCAGTATGACGCTTACTACCAGGGTCGTCGGGCCTTCGTGCGGCTGACCCGGAGCTGGTAAGCCCAAACGCGCAGCCGTAGAGTTGCCTGGAGCGGCGGGGATATCCCCGCCGCTCTTTGTTTGGCGGCGCCTGCAAGTTTAACCGACGCCGAAGGCTCTGCTATAGACGCGGGCGGCCGTGGCCTGAGGGAAGTGAGAGACCAAGATGTCCGTCGTGATCCGAATGAAGGCTGACACGCTCCATGAGGAAATGGGGCGGTTCACGATGGCCCCATTAAGGGAGCCGGTTTTTCTCAACAGCGTGCCGAAATGCGGCACCCATCTGATCCGCAACATCGTGCGGATGTTCACTCCCGCCGAGCAGCAATACCACGCGACCTTTATCCAGCTGCCGTTGCTGCGCCAGCACATGGCCGCCTTCGCGGGCAAGCCGCCCTATGCCAGCTGGGGCCATCTTTTGTTTTCAGACGATAGCGCCGTTGCGGTGCGCAATGTGCGTCACATCGTGCTCGTCCGCGACCCCTATGACTTCGTGCTGGCCCGGGCCCGCTTCTTCCTCTCCGATGCGTTCCAGGGCCCGCTCAACAACATCAAGAACGGGGCCGCCGACATCGAGAGCGTCCTCAACATGATGATTTTTGGCGCCTTTCAGAAGAACCCGACCCTGGTCGAAATCTTCACCTATAACGCCGTCGCCTGGATGGGAACGGAGGCCAAGCTCTTCCGTTATGAAGACATTCTCCAGCATCTAAAGGACCTGAACGCGCCCGCCGCCGAGACGTTCTTCCGCGGCTTCCTTGGCGATTGCGGCATCGACCCGCTCCCCGACGACTGGCGCGAGCGTGTCGCCGTCGGCGCTGACCGCAAACACAGCGCCACCTCCCGCGAACATCTCACCGGCGTGATCCAGGTGCCCGACGAACTGCCCGCCGCCCAGAAGCGCCTGGTGGATTTTCACGCCCCCGGCCTGCGCGCCATGCTGGGCTACCAATGATCCGCCAGGGAAGGCGCGCGGGCTGCAAAAACTCGCGATGCTGCGCGCCTCGCCGCATGGCTCCCGGCAACGAACGCGCTACTCTCTCATCCTCAGGCATGACTTGAACCGCCCAGGACGGCACAGGACACGACCATGAACACGACGCGACGGGGACTGTTGGCCGGGGCGGCGGGTCTTTCGACCCTTGGCGTCGCCGGCTGCTGGGGCGAACGGGTGACCGGGTTTGACCCCGCCGCCTTATCGCTGGATATCGCCAACGGCGGTGAACCGCTGTCTCTGGACCCGCATAAGGCCTCCGGCACCTGGGAGAACAATCTCATCGGGCAGATGTTTGTGGGTCTCACCACCGAGGACCCCAAGGCTGAGCCCATCCCTGGCATGGCCGAGCGCTGGGAGACGAGCCCCGATGGCCTCGTCTGGACCTTCTATCTCCGTGAGGCTGTCTGGTCCGACGGCGAACCGGTCACCGCCTACGACTTCGAATACGCCTATCGTCGGATTCTAAATCCCGCGACCCAGGCGCAATACGCATCGGTCCTGTACCCGATCAAAAATGCCGAGATCCTCAACAATTCCCAGGACGCCGAGGTTGACATGTCGTCCCTTGGGGTCCGGGCGATCGATGCGCGCACCTTCGAGATGACCCTTGAGCACCCTGCGCCGTACCTGCCGGCGCTCCTGAAGCACTACACGTCTTACCCGGTGCCGAAGCATTTGATCGAGCGCCTGGGGGATGACTGGATCCGCCCGGAGAACCTTGTCGTGAATGGGCCGTACACGGTCTCCAGCTGGAAATCGAACTACATCATCGTCATGGACAAGAACCCGGCGTTTTTCGACGCCCAGAACGTCCAACTCCAGCGTCTGTATTTTTACCCCACCAGCGACCCCAACGTGCAGGCCCGCGGCGTCGTCAGCGGCGAACGCGGCTGGGCCACGAACTTCGCCTCCAACAAGGTGGGCGAATTGCGCGAGCAGGTCCCCGGCTATGTCCGGGTCTTTGATTATCTGTTGGTGCAGTACCTGTCATTCAACACCCAGCGCCCGCCTTTCAACGACGCCCGCGTCCGCCGCGCTCTGTCGATGGCGATCAACCGGGAGTTCATCGCCACCCAGATTTACCGGACCAACGAAAGCCCGGCCTATTCCAATGTCCCGAACGGGGTCTTGAACTACCCCGGCCGATCGCATTTCCGCTGGCGCGACACGCCCCTCGATGAACGCCAAGCCGAGGCGCGTCGCCTGCTCGCCGAAGCGGGCTTCGGCGCCGACAACCCCCTGACTTTCGAACTGAAGCACCGGAACTCGGGCGACAATCCCCGCGTCGCCGTGGTCATCCAGGCGGACTGGCGCGAGATCGGGGTCAATGTCGAGTTGATCGGCACTGAGGTGCAGGTCCACTATGCAACCCTGCGGGCCAAGGACTTCGCCGTCGGCGACGGGGGCTGGGTCGCCGATTACAACGACGCGAAATCCTATCTTTATCTGCACGAGACCCGCACGGGGCCGCAGAACTACTCCGGTTTCTCCAATCCCGAGTACGACGCCTTGATGGTGGCGGCGAGCCGCGAGCCCGACGTCACAAAGCGGGCCGACATTCTGCAACAGGCCGAACAGCTGATGTTGGACGAGGCCGCGATCTGCCCCTTGGTCTTTGGCACCTCCCGCAACCTGGTCAATCCCCTCTTGGAGGGGTACGAAGACAATCTGGAAGACATCCACCGTATCCGTTGGTTCCGGGCCGCCACGCAGTCTTGAGAACGCCTGTCGTCATAAGGGATCAGAACGAGCAAAAGGGCCGCCCCCGGGGGCGGCCCTTTCATGTGCGCCCAGCATGGGCGCGATCTTGGAGGTGAAAGTCCTCTCGTGAGCTGGTCACGGCGAGGCAAGCGAAGCGCAACTGCGGAAGGGTGACCGACCGTGGGGAAGAAGCGTGGAGCGAAGCTGTGGGCCGATGGACAAGAACCGGATATGAAGATTGTCGTTGCACAGAAGCTCTAGTGACCAAGGCGGAACGGCGTCAATCCCGTGGTCGCGCAGTGAAAGATGGCGGTCTTCCCTGGGGAGATCTCGCCTTGCGCCTGAAAGGGCTATGGCGTCGAGCCGGAGCGAGAGGTCAGCCGAGGTCGTCGTCGTGGCAAGGGGACCTTGCGCGAAGGACCGAACGAGGGGGAGCGTCAGAAGACGGGACGACGCCCAAGCAAAGGCGTCAGACGCCCGCAAAGCGGGGCGGGCCAGCGTCGGGCGGGGTGAAGCCCCGCGCGAGCTGACCAGCGATGAAGCCGAGCGCCTGCGTCAGGACCCGAACGAGGCAGGCGAAGGACGGTTTGAAGCTGTCCTTCAGAGAGAGAACCTGCAACGGGCTTGGAAGCGGGTTCCGGGCTAACGAGGGCGCCCTGGCGTCGATGGTCTCGACATTGACGCGACCGCCGATCGCCTGAAGTCCGAGTGGCCGCTCATCCGCGACCAGATCCTTGTGGGGGACGTACCGGCCCCTGCCGGTGCGTCGGGTGGTGATCCCGAAGCCAGACGGCGGCGAGTGTCAAGCGAACTCGGCGTCCCGACGGTAACGGATCGACTGGGGTCCAGCAGGCCCTGCTTCAGGTCCTGGAACCGATGCTGGACCCCCCGTTCAGCGCGCACAGCTATATGGGTTCGGTCCGGGCTGCGGATTTCACAGGATTGGGGCAGTGATTTCGCGCGATCACGCTGGAAAGGCGACTTCCGTCTGGCGCAGACGCCGGGGGTCTTCGCAGGCCTCGACGAATGGATGCGTCATCGGCGGCGCACCATCCAGCTCAAGCACTGGAAACGGGTAACCACCATGGATCGGGAGCTTCTGGCGATGGGGGCCAAACCCGACCGCACCAGCCGGGTCGCCGCCAACAGCCACTGCTGGGAGCGAAACAGCGGCACGGCTCTTAACGCAGTCCTGACCACCCGATGGCCTGCCGAACTTGGCGCGCCCTCGCACTCTTGACCCTTAACGCCTCGAACCGCCCGCTGCGGACCCGCATGCCGGGTGGTGTGGCAGGGGGGCGATCCTAAGGATCGCCCCCCGTGCCGATTTGGTCAGACATCGACACAAAAGGTCTGTGGGCGGTGAGAAGCCCGCCCGCCGCTTCCAATTCACTGCGACGGAGGAGCAACCCCGGGGCCAATATGGCGTTCGAAGAAACGCAACGATTCACCCAGCGCGGTCCGCCAGTGGTCGCCTTGATCCATGGTAAAGAAGTGATCCATGCCTTCGAGGCGGAGCAAATTGGCTTCCATCCCTGCCCGACGCAGGCCACGGACCATGATTTCGCTCTGCTCGATTGGCACCGTCTGGTCTTCGTCGCCATGGATGATCAGCAGGGGTATGCGGATGCGGTCGATATTGCGCGCCGCCGAAAAGCGCTCCAACATTTCCCGGTCCCGATCCGGGTCCCCGATCGCGGTCGTCCAGTAGCGGTATGCGATGCCTTGGCTGCCCGAACCACCGCCCGACAGCACTTCTCCGTCGTCCCCCAACCGGACCCAGCGCAGCATCGCCATAAGGTCTGACACGCCGGCTCCCGCCATAGAGCAGCGGAACAAGTCGGCGTTTTCAAAGGCCGCGGTGAAGGCGACATAGCCGCCGTAAGACCAACCCGCAATGCAGATCCGGTTCGCGTCCACGACGCCGGTCGAGATCAGGTGCTGTGCGCCGTCGGCCACATCCTGCTGCATGCGCTGGCCCCATTGGCGGTGGCCGGCTTCTACGAACGCCCGGCCAAACCCGCCGCCGCCACGGAAGTTGGGCTGGAACACGGCGTATCCTTGACTGGCGAAGGTTATCGCGAAGGGGTCGAACCCCCACACGTCGCGACCTTCGGGGCCCCCGTGAGGCACAACGATCAAGGGCAGGTTCGTCGCCGAAGTCACCCCTGGGGGAAGCCACAGATACCCCCAGAGCTCCATGCCGTCGCTGGCGGTGTAGTGAACAACCTGTTGCGTCGGCAGAAGCTCGGCGTTCACGCCCGGTCGCGCCGTGATCAACCGGCTCAGCTGCTGGGTGCTGATGTCATAGAGATAATAGGTGCCGAGATCCTGCGGGCCGTCGGTCTGAACCAGCCACAGATTGCCCTGCTCGCCGGCGCGACCGACGAGACGAACATTCAGGTTCTCGCCCATCGCGTCCACGAGCCCATACCAATAGCGGGCGAAAGCCTCGTCCTTGGCCTCGCAGGTCCAGCGGAAACCCCACCAGCAGGCAGCCAAGATCGCGTTCTGTTCCGTATCGAGAATGGCGTTGGAGAGGTCGAAGCCGGGTTCCACGTGGACGGTCTCGACGTAGGCGCCGGTGGCGGTGTCGTAGACATAGAGGCCGCTCGTGTCCTGACCGTCCCGCCGAGCGAGTACGAAGACCTGACCCGGCTGCAGGGCGGGGCCCACGCCTTCGAACGTCGGCCCCGAGTTTGCGCCAGACGCCCCCATGAACCGAACGATCTCGGTCCACGCCGTCTGTCCTGGTCCGCGCCGAAACCAGGCGAAGCCACGGCCGCCGGCGATGACGTCTTGCCGAAGGACCGGGGCGCCGGTCCTGTCGACAAACCAAGTGATTGTGTTGCTGGAGCCTTCTTCAACGACAGTGTGGTCCCCGGTCGCGACATTCACGCGCCAGAGTTGGAACCGACCGGCCCGGAGGAGGATGTGATCCGGGTCTTCCGGCAACACGCTGACGATTCTTGGGCTGAACCACCGCGGCAGGTTTTGGTCACGGGGATCAAACAGCATGATCGAACCAGAGCCGTCCACCCCCACCGCCATGACGTGGGAGATTCGGATGAAGGCGTCGTCGAGGCGGCGGGTCCGATCTGCGGAGCCGCGTTGCTGGGTGACCTGCACCCGATAGCTGTAGCCGAAAATCAAACGCTCGTCGGACTTGAATTCGACGAAGTCGATCTGCATCGAATTCTGCAGCGCGCCCTGAATCGGCGTGACGACGCGGGTCTCCCGATCGAGCACCGCCAAAAGGTCGCCGGCGGCTTCCCGACGGATGAACGCGATGTAGCGGCCGCTCGGCGACACTTCCACGCCCCGCACCGTGTCGTAACCAATAAAGGTATCGAGCGGCAGTCGAGTAGGCTGCGTCTGGGCCGCCGCAGTCGGCGCCGCGAGCGTGCCAGCCAAGACCATGATCGCCGCCGCAATCCAATGCTTCAATCTCATGTGCTGCTCCAGCTGACCTCTCGCCCCGGGCGGGGCCCGCGCGACAGGATTGCACGATTATCGATATATCGGCTGGCGCGGGAATGGCAAGTCACGGCTGCGCCAGCCAAGCCAAAGTCGTCATGGGCCATCATGCGCCCTGCAGCGAGAGCCCATAGCGAGCCTTTGTCTGGGGGGGGACCGCGGTCGCGTCTTGAAACCACCCGGTCACAGAATAGCGTCCAAGAGGCGCAAAAGGGGCGACGCAGCTGACAGCGTGATTTTGCGGCACCGAGAACAGCATCAACGAGTTGAAGCGCGGAAGAAAGCCGCACTCAATATTCTGAGCGTCATCGAGAAATTGAAGAACCCCGCCATAGTCGGGCCGCCAGTTTTTCGAAAAGCCCATCACGTAAGCGACGAGGCGGCCCTTTTGCGCGTCAAAGTCGTTGTGCAGCGTCAGAAAGTCACCCGGGGCATAGAGCGTCGCCTGCGCATCGGCCCGAACGATCTGGGGACATCCGGTAATCCTCCGCACTGCATCGAGAAGCAGCGGTGAGTTGATGAACTCAAAAACCTGATGCAACGCCAGATGCGGGTCCCGGCGCTGCAGATAGGCATCAACCATCGGGTAGCAGCGATAGCGATACTGAAAGCCTTTCAGAGCCTGTTCCGCGATGCCCCGGTCCAAGGCGTCCCTTTCCGCCTGGGTCATCGCATCAATGCCTGCGCGCTCAATGACCCGAGGGACGCCCCCGTCCAGGTACGCAAGGCCCCAGTTCACCTCGCGTTCGAGGCAGTTTGAGATCTGCTCCGCCGCCTGCGGCGTCAAGAAATCGCGGATCACCAATCGCCGCGTGTCGCGATACCGCGCGACAAGCGCGGCCACATCCAGAGAGGGGTTCAACATCTCAGGCCGGCCGCCGCGCTTATTGGCTGCGGCGGACGCGGATGCCCATGCCGCCTCGCGGAGAAATCATCATAAAACTCCCCAAAGAGGCGCGCGCGATCTCGACCGTGTCCCCGGTGCGCACATTGCGCACCCGCTCGGCTTCCACCTGGGTCCACACTTGGCCGTTGCTCATATAAAAGCTCGACCGCCCGCTGGCATGCAGTTCGATCCGATCCACCGTCGCCTGCACGCTCTCCACCGCGGCCGCCTCGCCGGCGCCGAAACGCGGGAGCAGGTTCTGCAGGTCCGGCAGATTGAAGCCGAAAGACTGCTCCTGCATGCGTTCCAAATTGCCTCGGTCAAGAGCCACCACCTGGCCCCCGGCTTGCGCGGTCTGCAGCTGCGGCACCGCCGCATCGTAGCAGGCCAGGCGCTCCGCATCGCCGACGATGGCGGCGCAGGCGTAGACGCGCTGCAGCTGATCCGGCGTCGTCGCCCCCGCCTCATCTTGTCCTAAAGCGGCGCCAGGCGCTGCGGCGATCAAAGCCGCCAGGGCAAACAGGCCGACACGTCTTCCCATAGGCGGACCTCGCTTCATGCAATTTCGTGCCGTAACGTCGCATCCCAAGCCGCTGCCTCGCAATAGGGCGAAAGCGGTAAAATCGCCGCCAAAAAGGCGGCGCCGTTACGAAAAGCCTGAAAACTAAAGGAGAGCATGGCTTCGGAGCAGGGCCTTGGGGATTGTTTGGCGTGGCTCTCGCTCTGCGTGTTTCTTGTTTGTTCGCATCACATGTAACCAAAATGCCAGGACGGCGCCAAAATTGTGTCATGTCGGATTGCAGGGCCGGCACAGCCTCGCTTATGGTTCTGGAGTCGTAAAGGCGGCGTACCGTGCCGGCGTATAATTGGTTCGGCTGTCGTCTCAGGTCCGGTTCGGGCGTCACCTTGGCGGTCCGGGAGCAGGGCTAGGGTCAACAATTTAGGGCAACCTTTGGGGAATTCTCGATGGGGTTTAAGAAGACGGAAAACGGCGAATTCGGAAAGCAAGCCGCGAAAGCGGTTTCCCGGTCCGCCTTGCTGCTGGGCGCGTCGCTGTCCATGATCAGCTTTGCTGCGCCTGCCATGGCCCAAGAGGCCGCGACCGCTGAAGAGGACGATGAAGCCATCGTTGTCACCGGCACGCGGATTCGCCAACGGGACTTCGAAACCGCCAGCCCGATCGCCACCGTCGGCGCCGATGAGATCGCGCTGACCGGCACCCTGAACGTGGAAGAGCTCTTGAACAGCCTGCCTCAGGTTGTTCCGGGCCTGACGGTCACCTCCAACAACCCGTCGCTGAACGGCTTCGCCACCGCCGACCTTCGGGGCCTTGGCCCGGGCCGGACGCTGATCCTGGTCAACGGCCGCCGCGCCAACCCGTCGGACCGTTCCGGCGCGGTGGACTTGAACACCATCCCGGCCGCACTCATTGAGCGGGTTGAGCTGATCACTGGCGGCGCATCCGCGGTGTACGGCGCCGACGCTGTGGCCGGCGCCATCAACTTCATCCTCCGGGATGACTTCGAAGGCATCGAGACCAATCTGTCCTATGGCTCTGCGTGGGACGGCATCGCTCCTGAATACGCCTTCGACGTCACGATGGGTACCCCCTTCGCCGACGGCCGCGGCAACATCACCGCCTTCGCCGGCTACTACTCGCGCTCTTCGGCCCCGGCGACTGACCGCCCCTGGACCGGCGCCCGCGGCGTCGCCCTCGATCCGAACGGCAATACGGTCGTTGTCCCGAACGGCTTTGTGCTTCCGACTGGCTGGTCGGGGTTCAACCCGGGCGGTTCCGGCACTTCGCCG
>JBILVS010000198.1:0-4228 GCA_044370335.1 Caulobacterales bacterium | reverse complement strand
CGAAACGCACGGTCGACAGCCTCTGGGACGCCGTCGCCGAAGCGCTCAAAGCCTTCACGCCGCAAGAATGCGCCAACATGTTCGCCCACGCGGGCTACGACTTGGATTAAATTGAATCGGCTCTAGACCCTCACCGGAGGGTGCAGCCGTAGTCCTCTTCAAAGGTCGCCTCGGCGAAGACAGCGCCCAAGGCGGCGCTCGCGACCACGGCGTTTTTTTCTTGGCGCACGGTGAGGATCTCTGTTCCCGGCGGCCAATCGGTGCGGCAGCTCTCCAGAGAGCGACCCGCCACGAACACGCAGGAGCACGTGGTGCGGGCGACGAACGCCGCCCCGATCCGGCCCTCCGCCAATAGCGGCCCGCTCGCCCACACGGCGACGCCGGTCAGTCCCAGCAGCAGCAACCCCGCTGTGCGCAAGAGATGTTTGCCCACTCGCCTGTCCTCCGCTTACTCTAACCCCTGGGGCAACCTACAAACAATCGGGGGAGAACCGCCATGCTCAAATCAATGGCCGCGGCTTTAGCGGCTTCGGCTTTGGCATGGGCGGCGGCGGGCGGGGTCTGGAGCCCGGCGGCGGCGCACACTTTGACCCTTTTGCCCGCACAGCCCGCGGGCGTTCCGTGGCCGACGCAGTCCTGGCCGGTTTCGCCTTTGCCCGTCACCGCGGATGCGCAGCGCGTGGGGCGGTTGATCGCGGATGTGGAGGCCGGTCGGCGGCCGTATCTGGAGACCACGCGGGCGGTGCTTGTCGTGCAGGGCGGGCGGCTCGTCTATGAGCGCTACGCGCCCGGTTTCGGGGCGGACACGCGGTTCATCTCTTGGAGCGTCGCGAAGTCCGTCACGCAGGCGCTTGTGGGGGCGGCGGCGGCGCGGGGGCTTTTGAACCCGGACGCGCCGATGGGCAATCCGCGTTGGGCCGCCGATGATCCGCGCAGCGCCATCACTTGGCGGCAATGGCTGCAGATGACCGACGGGCTTTACTATACCGAGACCGGGGTGACGCAGATCTCGCGGAACGGCGCGGCGCTTCTGCTGTTCGGCGAGGATCGGGCGGACGCGATGGCCTACGCCACGCAGCTGCCGGTGCGGTATCCTCCGGGGACGCGGTGGAATTACTCGACCGCGGGCACCACGCTGGTGGCCGACGCGCTGACCGAGCGGGTCGCACGGCGTGCTTCGCCGGAGGAGCGGAGGGCGGCGATGCGGCGCTTCATGCGGGAAGCGCTGTTCACGCCGATCGGCATGACCAGCGCTCAGCCCGAGTTTGACGCACGGGGGACTTTCCTGGGGGGGTCTTTCGTGTGGGCGACGGCGCGGGACTATGCGCGGTTCGGGCTTTTGTATCTGCGCGATGGGGTATGGTACGGGCGGCGCATCCTGCCCGTGGGCTGGGTGGATTTTGCCCGGACGTCTGTGCCGGGCAGCGGCGCGGACACCTATGGCGCGGGGTTCTGGCTCACGCCTGAAACCGGCACGGGGACGCCGTGGCGAGCGCTGATTGCAGGGCGCAATCCGGCGGACGCCTTTTCCGCGCAAGGTCGCGATGGGCAAGTCATTCTGATTGTGCCGAGCCAGGATCTGGTGATCGTCCGGCTCGGGCTTTTGGGGGGCGGTCCGGACGGCTGGAACGCGCTCGGCGATTGGCTTGCGGAGCTGGCGCAGAGTTTCCCGGCGCCAAGTCCCGCCTCTCCGGCTGGTTAAGCTTGATTGTTGACGGGACAGGCCAATGACCCTAAACGCCCGCCCCCTTGGGCGGTTCATTGTGGACCGCCCAAGGGGGTGAAACCAATGCTGATGGCGCAGCCTTTGTCTCGACCCGCCGCGCTGCGGCTCGCTGCTCCGACGGAGGCGGATCTGGCGGCGCTGC
Organism: Caulobacterales bacterium; assembly: GCA_044370335.1. Classification (GTDB taxonomy): domain Bacteria; phylum Pseudomonadota; class Alphaproteobacteria; order Caulobacterales; family Aquidulcibacteraceae; genus REEB509. The sequence continues at coordinate 2,360 of JBILVS010000198.1, read as the reverse complement.
CGGCGCTGCTGACGGCGGCGTTTGGGCCGGGGCGGTTCGCCAAGACTTCGGAGCGGGTGCGGGAACAGGGCGCGCGGCTTGACCCGGCCCTGTCTCGGGTGGCGTTCGACGAACACCGCATCCTCGGCTGCTGCCTGCTGTCGCACGTCATGATCGGTGCGGCGCCGGCGCTGTTCCTCGGGCCTTTGGCGGTGCATCCGCGGGCGCAGAAGGGCGGGATCGGGGCCGCCCTGGTGGCGGCTTCGCTCGAAGCGGCGCGGGACGCGGGCGCGGACGCTGTGATCCTGGTGGGCGCGCCGGCGTTTTTTGCGCCGTTTGGGTTCGCGGCGCTGCCGAAAGGCCGGGTCGTGCTGCCGGGGCCTGTGGACCCTGGGCGGTTTCTGGGTCTGAGCCTGAAGCCCCACGCTCTTGAGGCGCTGGAAGGGGCGGTCAGCGGGTTTCCCGCCGCCAGCCCAGCATAAAGAGCGCCGCGCCAAGCACCGCCCAGGCCCAGGCCGGGCCGAAGGGCGTCGCGGTGGCGGCGCGCACCGTGTAGGCGGCGTTGCGCCGCAAGCCGATCCAGCCGTCGCCCGAAAGGCGGCCGCCGCCCTCGACGCGGCGGACTTCAGGGAGCTGATCCGCCGCTTCGCCGGTCATGATCACGGCGCCGCCAGAGGCCTCCGCAATCGGCGCCATGAGGTCGGGCGTGGCGTTCAGGGCGGAGACTTCGCGGGGGTTCAGAGGGCCCACGGCGGCGAAGGCGCGTAAGGCGCCCGCGCGGGCCTCGTAAAGGCCAAAGCCCGAAGCGGGGAGCGTCGCCGACCAGGCGCCTGGGCCTTCAGGGGCAAGCGTGAGGGCGGATTGGGTCCCATCCGGGGCGATGATCGTGACGGGTTCGGGGGCCGCGGCCAAAGAGGAGCGGCTCACGGTTAGGGACTGGCCGTCGGCGGCAAGGGTCAGGCGCTCGGCTTCGAGCTCTGGCTCGCCCATGAGCCAGTGGAGGAGCCGGCGCAGCATTTCCCCGTGCGGCCCGCCGCCGTCATAACCGCGGGCCCAGAGCCATGGCTGATCGGACCAGAAGGCCGCAACCCGCCCCTCGCCGGCTTCGGCGATGGTGAGCAAAGGTCGGCCGCCGACCCCGCTCAGCAGCGTCTCTCCCCCCTGCGCGGTTGCGCCGATTTGGCGGGTCCAGCGGCCCCAGGCCTGCGGGTTGGGCAGATCGCGCACGATGGGATGGCGGGCGCCGACGGCGGTGGGTTCTGGGCGGAACGGTTGGGTGATGACCTCGCCTGTCGGCTGGGCCGGGAGAAGGCTCGCCAGGGGCGTGTTGAAGAGGCTTTCCCAGCCCGCGTCCGCGGCGCCGGTGGAGATCAGAAGCGCGCCGCCGCTGCGGACGCGCCGGGCGATGTTGAAGAAGTAGGTCTGCTGCAGGATCCCACGCTGGCGCCAGCGGTCGAAAATGATCAGATCGAAATTGTCGAGTTCGCGCACGAAGAGCTGTTCGGTCGGGAACTGGATAAGGGAGCTTTCGTCCTGGCTGACGGTGAAGTCGGGTTTGTCCAAAGGGCGCAGGATCGTGAAGTGGATCAGGTCCACGGCGGGATCGGAGCGCAGCAGATTCCGCCAGACGCGGGCGCCGGCATGGGGCTCGCCGGTGACCAGCAGCACGCGGAGCCGATCGCGCACGCCGGTCAAGGCAAAGGCTGCGCGGTTGTTGGCGAGGGTGATTTCCTCAGGCCCCGGCGCGGCTTCCAGGATCACCATGTTGTGGCCGCGCTCGGGGGGGCGCAAGCGGAGGGTGAACCGCTCGCCGGCCTCAACGGTGACGAGGCGGGTCTCGACGCCATTGATGCTCGCTGTGATCTGAACCGGGCGGCCGGCTGTCTCGTCGTGGACGATGGCCTCGATGACCACGTTTTCGTCGACGACGCCGTAGCCGGGGGCGGAGAGCAATTCCAGACGCCGGTCGCCGCGGTTGGGGTCGCCGACGATCAGCGCATGGATCGGGCCGCGGGCGGGGAAGTCCTGAGGGTTCTCTGGGACGTCGGCCAGTTGGCCTTCGGTGAGAGCGATGACGCCCGCGAGGCGCGCGGGCGGCAGATCGGCGGTGGCGTCGGCGAGGGCGCCAGCGAGGAGCGTGCCATCGGCGCCGGAACGCACATCGCGGAGGCGGACATCTAGCCCCGGCTCTTGCGCCAAGCGCTCGGCCAGGCGATCGGCGGCGGCGCGGGCGGCTTCAGCGCGGCCGGCTGCGGCCATGCTTTCGCTCTGGTCGACGAGGATCACGGCGACGTCGTTGACGGGTTCGCGGGTCTCGCGGATCCAGACGGGCTGGGCGAGGGCGAGGAGCAACAGCGCCAGACCTGCCCCGCGCAGCCAAG
>JBILVS010000188.1:0-4672 GCA_044370335.1 Caulobacterales bacterium | reverse complement strand
ATGGGATTGACGCCGTTCCGCCTTGGTCACGAGGGCTTGGCGACTTGCTGCCCGCTCGCCCGGCTCGACGACGCCTCATATCCGGCTTTTGTCCATCGGCCCGCAGCTTCGCTTGCCGCGGCCCGCTCACGAGAGGCCTTCCACCTCCAAGATCGCGCCCATGCTGAGCGCACAAAAAAGGCTACTCCGTGAGGAGCAGCCTTTTTTCAATGGCTTATTGCCTCCTGCCCGCCGCCTGCCCCCGCCCCGGACCCGAAAGGGCCAAGACGAGGGCCGAACAGGCGATCAGCCCATGTGAGCCAAAACCGCCAACAACAGCAGCGCCACGATGTTGGTGATTTTGATCATCGGGTTCACGGCAGGGCCCGAGGTGTCCTTGTAAGGATCACCCACGGTGTCGCCGGTCACCGACGCCTTGTGCGCCTCAGAGCCCTTGTAGTGGACCACGCCGTCCTTGTCCTTGAAGCCGTCTTCGAAGGACTTCTTGGCGTTGTCCCAGGCGCCGCCGCCCGAAGTCATCGAGATGGCCACGAACAGGCCCGTCACGATCACCCCGATCAACAGCGCGCCGAGGGCAGCCAGCGCCTGCGCCGTGGAACCCGACACCGCATAGATCACGAAGAACAAAACGATCGGCGCCAGCACCGGCAACAGCGAAGGCACGATCATTTCCTTGATCGCCGACTGGGTCAGGATGTCCACCGCCCGGCCATAGTCCGGCTTCGCGGTCCGCTCCATGATGCCCGGGATTTCCCGGAACTGGCGGCGCACTTCTTCCACGACCGACTGGGCCGCGCGGCCCACCGCCGTCATGCTCCAGCCCCCGAATAGGTAGGGAAGCAGACCGCCGATGAACAGGCCGACGATGACATAGGGGTTTGAGAGCGCGAACTGGGCGCCGATCGTGTCCGGGTTGATGCCTTGGAAGAACGAATACTCCGCGGAGTTGGCCGCATAGTACTTCAGGTCTTCAAAATAGGCCGCAAACAACACCAATGCGCCCAAGCCCGCAGACCCAATGGCATAGCCCTTGGTCACGGCCTTCGTGGTGTTGCCCACCGCGTCAAGCGCGTCCGTGGTTTTGCGCACTTCGGGGGGCAGCTCCGCCATTTCCGCGATGCCGCCGGCGTTGTCCGTCACCGGACCGAAGGCGTCGAGCGCCACGATGATGCCGGCCACCGCGAGCATCGTCGTCACCGCGATGGCGATGCCGAACAGACCCGCCAGCGTGTTGCAGCTGATAATGCCGAACACGATGACCAGCGCCGGCAGCGCTGTCGATTCCATCGAGACCGCGAGGCCCTGGATGACGTTCGTGCCATGGCCGGAGACTGAGGCCTGCGCCACCGAGTTCACCGGCCGCTTGCCCGTACCGGTGTAGTATTCAGTGATCCAGACGATAAGGCCCGTGACCAGAAGACCGACAAGGCCGCAAAGAGCGAGGTCCATGCCGGTGATGCCCGCAAACGGGCTTTGCGGCCCAAGGCTCGGCGCGATCTGGTCAAAGCCCGTCACCAGGTAAACCGCCCCGAACAGACCAAACGCCGAGAGCACGCCCGCCGCGATCAGGCCCTTGTAGAGGGCGTTCATGATGTTGTTGTCGGAGCCGAGCTTCACGAAATAGGTGCCGATGATCGAGGCCACGATCGAGATCGCCCCGATCGCCAACGGCAGCATCATCAGGCCGACGACTTCCCCCGAGGGCGCCGCGTTGAACAGGATCGCCGCAAGAACCATGGTGGCGACCGTCGTCACCGCATAGGTTTCAAAAAGGTCCGCCGCCATGCCGGCGCAGTCGCCCACGTTGTCGCCCACGTTGTCGGCGATGGTCGCAGGGTTCCGCGGGTCGTCTTCCGGGATGCCGGCTTCCACCTTGCCCACCATGTCGCCGCCCACGTCGGCGCCCTTCGTGAAAATGCCGCCGCCCAGACGCGCAAAGATCGAGATCAGCGACGCGCCGAAGCCCAGGGCCACGAGACTGTCGATGACGATCCGCGAGGTCGGCTCCTGCCCCAGAAGACCGGTCAGAATGAAGTAATAGACCGCCACGCCCAGAAGCGCGAAGCCCGCCACGAGCATGCCCGTCACCGCGCCCGCCCTGAACGCCATGTCGAGGCCGCCTGCGAGGCTCTTGCGGCTGGCTTCTGTCGTGCGGACGTTCGCCTCCACCGAGACGTTCATGCCGATATAGCCCGCAGCCCCCGACAGCACCGCGCCGATGATGAAGCCCACCGCGATCTGCCAGTTCGGCCAGAACAGCGCCAAAAGCACCACCACAATGCCGAGACCAACATAAGTGATGGTGGAGTATTGCCTATTCAGATAGGCTTTCGCGCCTTCCTGAATGGCGGCGGCGATTTCCTTCATCCGATCGTTGCCGGCGTCCGCCTTCTTGATCGCGCCGATCTGGAGGTAGCCATACAGCGCGGCGATGAGGCCGGCGATAATCGCCGACCATAATACCAAGTTATTCATATCCATCAGGCGCTCCTTGCGGGCGACGAGACAGCTGTGTCTGGTCAGATACGGGAAGAGGCTGGCCCGAATCGCGCCGAAACCCGCCCCCTTTGAGAGGCGCGGACACTGCCAAAAGCCCTGCGTCGAAGCAATGGAGGAATGTTGAGAAAGACGAATGCCTTAGACCCGTGGATGTCCCGCGGCGGGCGTATTCGTCGCCACCCCGCCCTTCAGGAGCGCACCACGCGCGAGCCGAGCGCCTGCGTCCGCGCCACGGTCACCGACTGCACCGCCCGCGCGCCCAGGACTTCCATCGCCGCCGCCCGGAACGCATTGTCCGCCAGCGGCTGCAAGACCTCCGTCGGCCGCGCCGGATCGATCAGCCGCTGCCGGAAGCACACACGCACATAAGCATCGCGCAGGAAGTGATTGCGCTCCCGCGTCGCCCAGACATCCACATTGTCCGACAACGCCGTGCGGATCGTGACGAACACATACCCGATCAGCTCGTTCTCCCGCCGCACGGGCGCCGCAAGGCTTGGGGTTTCGATCATCCGCGGACCGACGACATCCTCCCCGCTCGGCTGCGCTTCCGCCTCCACGGCCGAAATCAAAGGCGCAGTCACGGCGACAAGGCCGGCGGCGGCGAAGAAACAGGCGCGGCGGGACAGGATCGTCATGCCCTGTCTTTTGCCCCGCTTTTGCTTGCAAATGTCTTAGCGGTCGCCGCTTACGCCCCCAGCCGATGCGTGAAGCCGCCACTGTGCAGCCCGAGGTCGGATCCGCCGGGCAGGACGGCGGCCACCCCCTGCCCCTGATAGGTCTCCCCGATGCGGGTGAGCCGCAAGCCGATCGCCGCCGCGGCCGCCAGAAGGGCTTCAGCGAGGGACGGATCGGCGGTGAAAAGCACTTCGTAATCGTCCCCGCCTGTCAGAAGCGCCGCAAGATCGGTTCGTCCCGCCGCCAGCGCCCGCGCCGCGGCCTGAGACATAGGCACCGCGCCTGGGTGGATCCGCAGCCCCAACCCTGACGCCGCCGCCAGCTTCCGCGCATCCGCGATCAGCCCGTCCGAGACGTCCATCGCAGCCCCCGCGTATGACGCGATCGCCTCAGCAAAGGCGCACCGTGCCTGCGGCCGCCGATAGCGCTCGATCAGAAACGCCAAATCGTCGTCAGAACCGACGAGAAGCCCCCGCGCCGCCGAGAGCCCCAGCGCCCCGTCCCCGATGGTCCCCGTGACCCAGACGTCCTGCCCTGGCGCGGCGTCCGCCCGCGCCGGACAACGGCCGCCAAACGGCCGCCCGAACGCCATGACCGAAACCGTCAGCGGCCCCGGCGTGCTGGTCATGTCCCCGCCCAGAAGCGCACAGCCGAAGCCGTCCAGGTCCTTTTCCAAGCCTTGAGCGAACCCAGCCAACGCCGACGTCGGTCGGCCCTGCGGCCAAATCAGGCTGATGAGCACGCCTTCAGGCTTCGCGCCCTTCGCCGCAAGATCGGAGAAATTCACCCGCAACGCCTTCTGCGCCACCGTTGCGATGGGATCGTCGGGCAGGAAATGCACCCCCTCCACGATCGCGTCGCAGGTCATGACGGTGGGCCCCGCCCCCGGCCAGACCGCCGCGTCGTCTTTCAGGCCCCGCGCCCCGGGATGCGTCGCCAAAGGGGCAAAAAACGCCGCAATCAGGGCGAACTCGTCGCCCTCTGCCGTGCCCTCAGACACGGTCCGCGCCATCCGCAGGCAAGGGCGCGAAAGCGTTTTCTCCCCGGACATGCCGCGCGCAGGCTTCCAAAGCCCCGTTCACGAAGCCGGGCTCCGGGCCGTCAAAGAAGGCTTTGGCGATCTCCACATACTCATCGACGATGACCGCCGCGGGCGTGTCCTGCTTAGCCCACAGCTCAACCACCCCGGCCCTGAGAATGGCCCGCGCCACGCTGTCGATCCGCTCCAGCTTCCAGCCCCGCGCCAGGTGAGCCGCAATCGTCCGATCGATCCCCTCCTGGTGCTCCACCGTCGCCGACACGAGCCGGTCGAACAGCCCCAGATCCGGTGCGGCGTCGAGCGGCCCCGTTTCTCCCATGGGCAGCCGGCCTTCACGCAGCTCCACCGCCATCCCGGCAGGCGAGCCTCCCGAGAGCTCCAGCTGATACAAAGCCTGCACGGCGGCGAGCCGCGCCTGCCGGCGCGAGGCCATCGGATCGCGGGTGGGGGCGGCGC
>JBILVS010000066.1:0-16045 GCA_044370335.1 Caulobacterales bacterium | reverse complement strand
TCGACTTCGCCACCTGCTCGGCGGAAACGCTGGCTTGCGACGCGGGCGCTTACGACATGGTCACGCAGGTCATTGCGCAGTTGAAAAGCGTGGCTGTAACCGTGGTGTGGGCGACCGTGGCCAGCGTCATCGTGTTCAGCCTGATCCGGGTGATCGGCGCGGGGCGGGTGTCGAAGGACAGCGAAGTGGAAGGCCTCGACATCAACGAGCACGGCGAGCGCGCCTACCACTCCTGAGGGGGCGCTCTCCCTCTTTGCATTCTCTGCCTTCATGGTTTCAGGGCGCGGTTTTCGGACCGCGCCCTTTAATCTTGGCGGGGGGCTACCCACGGGCTTTTTTGCGCCGGGCGGCGCTACTTGGGCAGACTATTAACAATCCCCGGCAAAGCGCGGCTCTTGCTGAGGTTGGCTTCATCCTTGCCACACAAGGAGAAGAGATTCGCACAGATCGGTAGCGCCCTTCACCTGCCGTTTACGTCTTGCGCCAAAAGTCCGGGCCGAACGGCTCCAGAATGGGGCGGTTTTGGCTCACGCCGTTACGACGATGACCGATCTCTCTGCCCTCCCCCCCGGTTCGCAAGACCCGACGCCGAACGATGTGGGTCGTCTGGCGGGTCGCTTCATGGCGTCCATCGGGGCGGCGTGCGTGGGGCTTTACGGCCTGGGGGCGACGCTCACCTTTAAAATGGACGATCCGAGCTTCAACGCGGCGACGGACGAGCCGGCGCGGAACCTGTTCGGCAGCCCGGGCGCGGCGTTCGCCGACCTGTTGCTGCAGGCGATTGGAGCAGCGGCGCCGTTCATGATGGCGGCCCTTGTGGTGGCGGGCGGCCTGCGGATTGCGCAAAAGCGCGTGTTCGAGCCCATTCCGCGTCAACATTTGGGCGTGGGCGCTCTGGGCGTTCTGCTGCTGGCCATGAGCGCATCTTCGGCGCCGGCGCCGAACCTTTGGCCGCTGGCGGCGGGCTTCGGCGGGGTAATCGGGGACGGCTTGCTGCACATTGTCGCGAGCCTTCTGGCGCTGCCTGGGATCCCTGGCGCGCGGCTGATCGCAGGGCTTGCGGCAGGCGCGGGGGCGATTGCGGCGTTCAGCTATGCGTTCAGCGTCTCCGGGCGCGACATGCGGACGGCGGCAAAGCGCGCCGCGGACGCGGCGGCCGAGGCGAGCCGGAAGGCTCAGCGAGCGCTTTTGGACATGAGCCAGAAGATGCGCGCCGGGGAAGAGGACGAGCCAGAGCCTTGGGATTCATATCGCGCCCGCGGCATCGCGGACGCGCGCGGTCAACGCCGGGAAGCACCGGTGGTGGATGCGTCGTGGGACCCGCATCCGACGACGCGAGCGCCGGAGCCCGCGGCCTTCGACGAACCCTTCCAGCCGTCGGCTCGGCCAGAGCCGCGGCAGCCCGAGCGCGCCCCTCCCCCGCAGCCGGCGGCTCCGCGGGCGCAAGCGCCGCGGCGGGCGGCGTCTTCCACGCCTCGTCCCGATGCGCGGCGCGGCGGCTTTGCGCTGCCATCGGTTGATCTTTTGACCCCGCCGACGCCGCGGACGGCGCACGCCGACCAGCAAACACTGCAAGCGCGCTGCCGGCAGCTGGAGGCGGTGCTGGCGGACTATGGCGTGCAGGGTGAAGTGCTGTCGGCGCGGCCGGGGCCTGTGGTCACGCTGTTTGAATTTGAGCCCGCGCCGGGGGTGCGGTCGAATCGGGTGATCGGGATCGCCGACGATATCGCGCGGTCGATGAGCGCGAACTCGGCTCGGGTGGCGATCATCCAGGGGCGCAACGCGGTCGGCATCGAACTGCCGAACCCCAAGCGCGACACGGTTTATCTCTCCGCGCTGCTGAACAGCGGGCCGTTCCGGAAGAGCGGCACCGGGCTGCCCCTGGCGCTGGGGGAGACAATCGAGGGCGAGCCCTATTGCGCCGACCTCACGAAGATGCCGCACCTTCTGATCGCGGGCACGACGGGCTCGGGGAAATCGGTTGGGATCAACGCGATGATCCTGTCGCTGCTGTATCGGCATACGCCGGACGAGTGCCGGTTCATTATGATCGACCCCAAGATGCTGGAACTGAGCGTCTATGAGGGGATCCCGCACCTTTTGTCGCCCGTCGTGACGGAGCCGAAGAAGGCGGTTGTGGCCCTTAAATGGGTCGTGCGGGAGATGGAAGAACGCTACCGCAAGATGAGCAAGCTCGGTGTGAAAAACATCGGGAGTTTCAATGATCGCGTGCGGGAAGCGCTGGAGAATGGGGAGAATCTCGAGCGCGTGGTCCATGCGGGCTTTGACCGGGACACAGGCGAGCCGATCCACGAGACGCGCTCGCTGCCGCTGCAAAAGATGCCGTTCATCGTTGTGGTGATCGACGAAATGGCGGACCTGATGCTGGTCGCGGGCAAAGAAATCGAAACGGCGGTGCAGCGGCTTGCGGCGATGGCGCGGGCGGCGGGCATCCATCTGATCATGGCGACGCAGCGGCCGTCGGTGGACGTCATCACCGGCACGATCAAGGCGAACTTCCCGACCCGGATCAGCTACAAGGTCACCTCCAAGATCGACAGTCGGACGATCCTGGATCAACACGGATCAGAACAGCTGGTGGGCTTCGGCGACCTTTTGATGATGGAAGGCGGGAACCTGCGGCGGCTACATGGGCCGTTCGTGTCGGAAGCGGACGTGGATCGGGTCGTGGAGATGTTGAAGGCGCAAGGGGCGCCGAGCTATCGCGCGGACGTCACCGAAGACGCCGACGACGCCGAGGCGGAAGACGCGCCGGATCTGTTCGAGGCGCCGGCCTCCTCTGGCGATGCGCTTTATGATCAAGCGGTGGAAGTCGTCATGCGCGACAAGAAGGTCTCTACGTCTTATCTGCAACGCCGCCTGCAAGTGGGCTACAATCGCGCTGCGAGCCTTGTCGAGCGACTTGAGAAGGACGGCGTCATTTCTAGCCCTAACCATCAGGGCAAGCGAGAAGTGCTGCTGACCGCAAGTGAATAGCGGCTGAATCAAAAAGAACCATTTGAGACATGATCGCTTCTTGTTTTCGCCGCAGGGGGACGGCATTTGAGGCGGCATGAACAAGCTGCTTCTCGCCGCGGCCGCCGCCGCCCTCGCCTTCTCGGTCCCCGCCCTCGCCACGCCCACGCGGCTCGTGAGCGTCGGTCAGGCCGCCGCTAGCGCCACGGTGTTGACCGGGGCGGAGCGGGCGCAAGCCTTGACCCAGGCCAGCGCCGCCTTGGCGCAGACGCGGACCATGCAGGGGCGCTTCACCCAGATCGGGCCGGACGGCAGCTGGACAACCGGCGCCTATTACATGCAGCGGCCAGGCCGGGCGCGCTTTGAGTATGACAGCCCTGCCCCGCTGCTGATCGTGTCGGACGGGACCACGGTCGCCATCCACGATCGCGCGCTTGAGAATACGGATCGGGCGCCGCTGCGGTCCACCCCGCTTTACTTCATCCTGAGCCGGGACGTGAACCTGGAGCGGGACTTCCGGATCACCGCCGTATCGCGGTCCGGGGACACGCTGTTCATCACGGCGCGGGACCGGGCGGGCGAGATTGACGGGCAACTGACGATCGCACTGCAGGGCCCGGCGATGACGCTACGCAGCTGGGAGGCGGTGGACGCGACGAACGCGCGGACCACGGTGCGCCTCGACACGGTGCAGACCGGGCAGCGCCTGTCGCCGCGGCTGTGGCGCACCGAAGACCTGCAGTCGACGACCCGCCGGGATCGTTAGGTTACCAGCCTGTTGGCGTCACTGTTTCGTGAAGGCCGCAGGCAAGGGCATTCTCCTGTTTGGACTTGAAATCTTCTGGCATGTGTTCTATATGTCACTGAGTAAGGGCGGTGCATCATCCCCCTGGATCGGCGTCGTCCCCCCGCTGACGGATCCAGAGCATCGCTCGCCGCCGGAACCATCCCCTCCCGGCGCATGCGTTAGGCGCATGAAGGAGCGCCCGACCGATCCCCAACGGTCGGGCGTTTTCCTTTTTGGCCAGGGACTTTGCTTTTAGGCCTTAGGTCCGGCGCGTGTGGGGTTTGCTTGCAAGGCCTAGCCATGGCCCGCATTTCCAGGCACAGGCTTGGGCATGCGCATCGCTTCTTGGAATATCAACTCGGTCCGGCTGCGGATCGGGCTCGTGGCGCGGTTCGTTGCGCTCGCAAAGCCGGACGTTCTGTGTCTGCAGGAAATCAAATGCCGCGAGGGGGAGTTTCCCCGGAACGCCTTTGCCGATATGGGCATGCGGCATCTGCACATCATCGGGCAGAAGGGTTGGCATGGGGTGGCGATCATCTCCAAGCACAAGTTCGAGCGGCTGCCCTGCCCTCCTCTGTGCCCAGCGGAGGAGGCGCGGACAGCGGCTGTGCAGCTGAAAGGCCTCAAGGTGCAGACGCTTTATGTACCCGCGGGCGGCGACGTGCCGAACCCGGCGGAGAACCCGAAATTTGCGCACAAGCTCGCGTTTCTGGAGCGGATGAAAGGGCTCTATCGCGGCGCGGACAGCAACCTCGTGCTGACAGGCGATCTGAACATCGCCCCTGGCGAGCATGACGTATGGAGCCACAAGCAGCTGTTGGATGTCGTGAGCCATACGCCGGTGGAGACCGAGGCGCTGGACACGGTGCGGGCGGGCGGCGGATTCACCGACTTGGTCCGGGCGCACACGCCGCCGCCGGAAAAAGTCTTCACGTGGTGGAGCTATCGCAACCACGATTGGGCGGCGAGCAATCGCGGGCGGCGCCTCGATCACGTCTGGGGGACGGGGGACGTCGCGCCGGGGCTCAAGGGGGTGCAGGTCTTCACCGAGGCGCGCAGCTGGGAGAAGCCGAGCGACCACGTGCCGGTGATGGTGACGCTGGGCTAGGTTTCAGACCCTCGGCTTTGGCCGACGCGCAACACTGAGGCGACCAGGCCTTGCCCATCTAAGCCGCCGCCCTAAGGCTGCAGCCGATAGCCGCCGGTCTCGGTGATCAAGAGCCGCGGGTTCTGGCTATCCGGCTCGATTTTCTGCCGCAGGCGGTAGATGTGGGTTTCTAGGGTGTGGGTCGTGACATTGGCGCGATAGCCCCAGACCTCACGGAGCAGCTCGTCGCGGCCCACCGACTTCTCACCCGACCGCATCAGGTATTTGAGGATGTTGGTCTCTTTTTCCGTAAGGCGGAGGCGTTTGCCGGCGCCGTCGGTCAACAGCTTGGAGGCGGGCCGGAACTCATAGGGCCCGAGCTGGAAGACGGCGTCTTCACTGGCTTGATGGCTTCTGATCTGGGCCCTGATCCGAGCGATGAGCACATTGAGATTGAAAGGCTTGGCGACGTAGTCGTTGGCGCCGGATTCCAGGCCCGAAACGGTATCGCTTTCTTCGGTGAGGCTCGTCAGCATGATGATCGGGGCGACGACGCCGCTTTTGCGCATGACGCGGCAGATGTCGCGGCCGTCTCCGTCGGGCAGATTAATGTCCAGCAGAATGACGATGGGGCGCTCTTCCTGCGCCTTGGCGAGACCCGCAACCGCCGTGCCGGCTTCAATGACCTCCAGGTCTCCCTGAGAGGACAGCTGGAGGGCCAACTCCGAGCGCAGGTCCTCATCGTCGTCGACAAGAAGGATCAGGCTCTTTCGTCCGGTTCGCATGGGCTCGCCTGTGTCACAAAATCGTGTCAATCAAGTGGTGACGCGGTCTTGCAGGGGCAAGCAGGCCCCCCCGATCACGCTTGCTTGACCGACGCCACGGCAACCATGCGACATGTCCACGCACCAAGCCTCGCCCTGCCCGTTCGTTCCGGAGCCTCGCCGCATGTCAGACCCTCTCAAGACCGCTATCGCCGACGGGGTGCTGACGATCACGTTCGCCCGGCCGGAGAAAAAGAACGCCCTGACCAACATGATGTATAAGGCCTGGGCGGACGCGATGGAGGCCGCGGCGGGGGACCCGGAGGTGCGGGTCATCCTGTTCAAGGCCGAGGGCGACGCTTTCACCTCCGGCAACGACATCATGGATTTCGCGCAGTTCGCGGCGGGGGCGGTCCCCTTCGGCGAAATGCAGGTGGCGCGGGTGCTGAAGGCGCTTGCCTATGCGGAAAAGCCTTTGGTTGCGGCTGTGACCGGGCTTGCGGTGGGGGTCGGGACCACGATGCTGCTCCACTGCGATGTGGTGATGGCAGCGGAGGACGCGAAGCTTTCGACCCCATTTGTGAACTTGGCTTTGGTTCCGGAGGCGGCGTCGAGCCTGCTTCTGCCGCAGCAGGTGGGGGCCAAGCGCGCCTACGCCATGTTTGCGCTGGGGGAGGCGATCTCGGGCAAACAGGCGGCGGCGTTGGGGCTCGCCACGGCGGCGCTGCCGAAAGACGCCGTCGGCGCCGCGGCCTTGCGGGCGGCGCAGCATCTGGCGCGGCAGCCGGCGGCGGCCCTGGCGGCGACGAAGCGGCTGATGCGGGACGCGGGCGCGATCGCGGCGCTGATGGACCGGGAGGGAGAGTTCTTCACCCAGCAATTGCTCTCGGCGGAGGCGCGGGAGGCGTTTTCAGCGTTTCTGGAACGGCGACCGCCGAACTTCGCCGCCGTGGGGTGAGGGCCGGTGGGGGATGTTTGTCGCATTGCCAAAGGGGGCGAAGGAGGCGTCCCTTAAGGCCTTTCCTGCGCGAGCGCTCATCTGATGGCCAAACCGCCCCGCACCCGGCTTTGGGACAAAGGACCGCACGACCAACGTCTGCTTCGGTTCCTGGCGGCGCACTGCGCGGTGGGGCTGGCCGGGGGCTTGGCGTTCTGCGCGCTATTCCTGCTGGCCGATATCGCGCATCTGCGAAGCGTGCTTCTGGCCGCGCGGGAGGGGCCGCTCGCCATCTTCATGTTCTGCTTCGCCACGGCCTTCATGTTCGGAGCGGTGGCGATGGGGGTTGGGGTCATGACCCTGCCACGGGACATGAAGTACGGGCAGAACGCGGGCCCGACCCGACAGCAGATCGAAGAGGACCGGCCGGCGCGGTAAGCCGTTGGGCTTGGTGCGGATTGCGCCTTGATCTTTCCAGCCTCCGCGGTCCAGCATGACGCGCGCGCCAGCTTGCCTGAGCGAAGGAGCCTTTTGTTCATGGCCTCAATGGATGGGACCACCGACGAAGACGTGGCGGCGGATAAAGGGCGCACGCGGGCGAAGCTGCGCTATCCGTTCCCCGCCGCGCCGGAGGGGGGCCAGACGCTGGACGTCGCGCCGGGGGTGAAATGGGTGCGGATGCCCCTGCCCTTTTCGCTGGCCTGGATCAATCTGTGGCTGATCCAGGATGAAGGCGGCTGGGCGCTGGTGGATACCGGGATCGCCACCGAGCAGACCCGCGAGCTGTGGCGAAAGCTGTTCGACGAGGCCTTGCAGGGGGCGCCGATCACCAAGCTGATCTGCACGCACATGCATCCCGACCATGTCGGGCTTGCGGGCTGGATCACGCGGAAGTTCGACTGCCCGCTGCTGATTTCGCGGCTGGAATACGTCACCTGCCGGATGCTGGTGGCTGATACGGGTCGCGAGGCGCCGGAGGATGGGGTCCGGTTCTATCGCGCCGCAGGCTGGGACGAGGACAATCTCGACAGCTACCGCGTGCGGTTCGGCGGATTCGGGAAGGCCGTGTCGCGGCTGCCGGACAGCTTTGTGCGGCTGTCGGACGGCGACACGATCCGGATCGGGCCGCACGAGTGGCGGATCGTGACCGGGAACGGGCACAGCCCGGAGCATGTCTGTCTGTGGCAGCCGGAGCTGAAAGTGCTGATCTCGGGCGATCAGGTGCTGCCGCGGATTTCATCGAACGTGTCGGTTTTCCCGACTGAGCCGCAGGCCGATCCGCTGAGCGATTGGCTCGCCTCGTGCGCAAAGCTGCGGGACGGGCTGCCGGCGGATTTGTTGGTGCTGCCGGCGCATAACGAGCCGTTCTATGGCCTGCATGAGCGGATGAGCGAGCTGATCGAGGGGCATGAGCGGGCCTTGGCGCGGGTTTTGAAGCGGGTTCAGCAATCGCCACGGCGGGCTGTGGACCTGTTCACCGCCCTGTTCGGGCGGGCGATCGGGCCGGACCTGATCGGCATGGCGACGGGCGAAAGCATCGCGCACTTGAATTGCCTCGCGGCGCGTGGGCTGGTGGCCCGCCGAACCGCGACGGATGGAGTTGTGTTTTATGAGCCAGCCTGAGGAAGGACAAAACCCGGAGCGCCGGTCCACGGCGGCGCTGATCTGTCTGTGCGTCGGCGGTGGGCTGGTGTGGCTTGCGGGGTTTCTGGGCTTCGGGGCGGCCTTGAGCGCGGCGCTGCAGGCGAGCGCACCGGGGGCTGCGGTGGGGTTGCTTTTGGGGGCCGGGATCGCGGCGGCGGGCGCCGGCGTCCTCGGCTTTCTGCTGGCGCTCGTCGGCGGAATTTGGCTTGTGGTTCAAGTGATTGTGGATCAAACGGGCAAAGACCAATACAGCAGCCGCGTGGAGCGCTGAGATGATCCTTTCGACAACGTTTGACGTGCCCGGGCGTACGATCATGCAGAGTTTGGGCCTGGCGCGCGGCAACGTGGTGCGGTCGCGGTTCATTGGCCGGGACATCGTGGCCGGCTTCCGGATGATCGTGGGCGGGGAAATCCACGAATACACCAAGCTCCTGGCGGAAAGCCGGGAACAGGCGCTGGATCGGATGATCGCGCATGCGCAGTCGTTGGGCGCGGATGCGGTCATCGGGATGCGGTTTGAGACCACAGACGCCGGCCAAGGTCAGGCGACGGAAGTGCTCGCCTACGGCACGGCAGTCAAACTCGCCTAAGGCGCTCAGACCGCGGCCAAGACCTCGCGGCGCAGGCTGACCGCCAGGGTCAGCCGGTAGGCGGTCAGGGCCACGACCCCGGCGGAGACGTCGTTCGATACGACAAAGCCCGCCAGGACCACGGCGTGGAAGGCGGCGTCGGCGGCGACCTGGGAGGGGCGGCTTTCGCCCAAGCGCCAGCGGGCCAAAATGCGGACCAACCAGTCGACGGCGGTCAAGGCGTAGGCGACGCCGGCGGCGATGATCAGCGCCAGCGGCGGATGCGGCAGGTCCAACGGCAACCCCATGACGACGTGGGGAGCCGCTGCGGCAACCAATAGGCCGACAAAGACGGCGACCAAAATCAGAGGCAGGCGTTCGGACAATCGCGGCGGCGCGGCGCCGGCGTAGATCGCGGAACGGCGAACGGCGGCGCGGGCGCTGTCGGCGAGGAACCAGCAGAACAGGCCGCCGACAAAACCGGGCGCGCCCGCAGCGACCCCGGCGGCGGCGGCGACGATGAGCCCGCCCCAGGCCAGGCGATCAGGGCGCCAGCTGGGGCGCGGACGATTGGACATCAAGGCGGCGGCGACCAGCCCCGCCAAAACCAGCAAGCCCGCGATCGGCGCCGCCAGCGACACGGCCAGGGCCACAAGGGCTGCTCCCGCGGCAGCCAGCTGCTCCCGCTGGGCCGGGGAAGCCTTCAAAGCCTGGACGAAGGGCAAAACACGCATTGTGCGGTCTCCTGGCCGGGGCCGCCTTTCTGGGGGCGCCGTTGCGGCCAGGAGATCGCCCTAACGTCGTGAATCCCTGGTAAACGCCGCCGCTTTAGGACGCCGGCGGCGGGGCCGGGGCGACCGGATCGACAGGGGGTGCGGAGGCGGCGGCTTCGGCATCGCTCGAAGCGCCGATGGAATCGAGCACCGTGTCATAGAGTTCGGGCGCATCGGGGCCTTCATAGGTCTTGCAGAAGGCGTAGATGTCGTAGCCCGATCGGCCCTGAATGCTCGCGTACACTAACCCATCGTCCGTGGTCACTTGGGCTTCCTGGCGGGGGAAGAAGCCGCTGGAATCCACCGTCGGGTTGACGAGGGTTCCCCCGCGCACCATCGGGAGGCCGGTGATGACCTGGTTCCACTGGTCCGGGGTGAAGGGCTGCGCGAAAGCGGCGATCATCTGCTGGACGGTGGCGCCCGCGGTGCCGGGATTGGGGATCGTGTAAACCCGGCATTCCTGAGTGGCGGTGCCGACGATGATCTGCTGGATCGGGTCGGCGGGGCCGGTCATCACGTCAACGGGCCAGTTGTTCGGCACGGTGATCTGCAGGCGGCCGTCACTGGACGTCCATTGCTCGGCGGCGGCGACGCTGAAGCCCGCGGCGGCGAAGGCCACGCCAATCAGGGCGGCCCGCCAGGCTTTGGCGGAAACGTGGGGCATGCAAGACCTCTCCTCAATCCGGTGTTGGCTGATCGGATTTTTCTCGGCGCTCTTGAGCGCCATTTGCCTCAGTTTAGCGACTTTTGCGGGGCCGCGCCAAGCATCGGCGCACAGCGTCGGCGCACAGCATCCGGGGAGAACGACCCGCGCGGCTTTCGGTTTCGTATGGTCTGTTAACAGCTTTGTTTTACAGGGGCTTGGGTCATGGGCTTGGCGCGCCGAGAGTTGACGGCGCCGGTGGGGCAATGCGGGTCGCGTGCATTCATCCTCAGGAGCTGGACGGGTCGCTCAAGGCGGACTGGGGCGGCTTGCGGGCGGCCAGCCCACGCTATCTGAGCCCGTATTTTCATCCACGGTTCGCTGAACTCGTCGGCGCGGAGCGGCCGGACGCAAGGGTGCTCGTCATCGAAGATGGCGGCCGCACCGTGGGGTTTTGGGGGCTGCACAAACGACCAGACGGGTTTGCGCGCCCCTTGGGCCAACCCTTGGCGGACGACAACGGCCCCATCCTGCACCCCGAGGCGGAGATCGATCTGGCGGCGGCCCTGCGGGCGGCAGGCATCGGGGCTGCGGCCTTCACGGGCGCGCCCTGCCCTCCTGCGAGCCTGGCGCGCTTTGCGCTCGAGACCGATGAGAGCGCGCAGGTGGATGTGTCGGCGGGAGGCGCAGCCACACTCGCCGCCTTGAAAGCGGCGCACGGCACGCATTTCAAGAACATGCGCCGGAAAGAGCGGCGGGTGGTGGAGACGATCGGGCCGATCCGATACGCCGCTGGTGTGCAGGATCCGGCGGCTTTGGATCAGGTCATCGCCTGGAAGCGGGCGCAGTTTGTGCGGACCGGCCTCTTTGACGTGCTCGCGCCGGCCTGGACGCGGGCGCTGCTCAAGGCGCTGGCGGAGGAAACAGACCCGGCTTTGCAGGGGATGCTGACCACACTGCATCTGGGCGACGCACTGGCCGCGGCGGAGTTCTCGCTAAGGAGCGGGGGGCATTTGCACAGCTGGATCACAGCCTATGACCCGCAGTTTTCGGTCTGCTCGCCGGGGCATCTGATGCAGATGCGGATGATCGAGAGCGCCGACGCGATCGGGCTCAAACTCATCGATTGCGGGGTCGGCGCTGGGCACTATAAGCGGTTCTACGCCAATGCCAGCATGGTTCTGATGCGCGGGGTGGTGAGCGCGGCTTCGGTATCGGGGGCGGTGCACCACTGGCGGTCGCGGCTTTGGCGGGCGGCGGAAAGCGCGGCGCCGGGCGACGCTTTCGGGCGGCTGCGGCGGCGGTCTGAGATCATCGTGTCGGCGGAGCAAAGCCTCGGCGGTCGCGTGCATGGTTTTGTGCAGGCGTTCCGGCATGCCGGATCGAGAGCGGGGGCTGCAGACGCGGGCGGGTAGATTTCGGCGGGTAGATTTCGCCGGCTAGATTTCACTGAGGCTTGGGCTAGGGTCGCTTCCCACAGAACCAAGCGGAGGACACGCCCCATGAGCCTTGCCGGCAAAACCCTGTTCATCACCGGCGCAAGCCGCGGCATCGGCCTCGCCATCGCGATGCGGGCGGCGCGGGACGGGGCCAACATCACGATTGCGGCGAAGACGGCCGAGCCGCACAAGCACTTGCCGGGGACGATCTACACCGCCGCGGAAGACATCGAGAAGGCCGGCGGCAAGGCCCTGCCTTTGATCGTGGACGTGCGGGATGAAGCGAGCGTCCAGACGGCCGTGGAGAAGACGGTCGAGGCGTTCGGCGGCATCGACATCTGCGTCAATAACGCGAGCGCCATCAGCCTGACGGGGACGCTGTCCACCGACATGAAGCGCTATGACCTGATGCACCAGATCAATACGCGAGGGACGTTTGTGACCTCGAAAGCGTGCATCCCGCATTTGAAGCGGGCGAGCAATCCGCACGTCTTGATGCTCTCGCCTCCTCTCGACATGAGCCCGAAATGGTTCGGCGGGCACGTGGCCTATTCAATGGCGAAGTTCGGCATGAGCATGTGCGTGCTAGGCATGGCGGAAGAATTCCGCGGCGACGGGATCGCCTTCAACGCGCTATGGCCGCGCACGGCGGTGGCGACGGCGGCGATGGAGTTTGCGCTCGGGGGCTCGGAAAGCCTGAAAATGTGCCGCAGCACCGACATCATGGCGGACGCGGCGCACGCGATCTTCTCCAAGCCCTCGCGGGAGTGCACGGGTCATTTCTTCATCGACGACACCCTGCTTTACGCCGAGGGCGTGCGGGACTTCGACAAGTATCGTGTGGACCCGACGCAGCCTTTGGCGCCGGACTTCTTTGTGCCGGACACGATGCCGCCGCCGCCGGGGGTGCATCTGGGGCCGGTGGGGTGAGGGTTGAGCATGCTTCGCCGAATTTTTCTGGGGTTACTGCTGGCGGCGGCGGCCGCCTGCGCCACCGCGCCTTCGGCTTCGTCGCCGCAGGGGGAGTTCTTCGCCGCCGTGAGGGCCCTGTGCGGGCAGAGCTTCAGCGGGCGCGTGGTCTCCACCGATCCTGTGGACGCGGGCTTTGCGTCATCGGATCTGCGGGTTGAAGGCGCGGCCTGCACCTCCGATGAGGTGCGGCTGCGGTTCCATGTCGGGGAGGATCCCTCGCGAACCTGGGTGCTCACCCGTTATCGCGAGGGGCTGCAGCTGAAGCATGACCATCGCCACGGGGATGGATCGCCGGAGGACATGACCAATTATGGCGGGCTTGCGGTTGAGGGCTCGGGCTCGCGGCGGCGGCAGGCGTTCCCGGCGGACGCGGAAAGCCAAGCGCTGTTTTTGGCCAACGACCGGGCGGTTTCGGTGGACAATGTGTGGGGCATGGAAATCCACCCAGGGCGGCTATTTGCCTATGAGCTGCGCCGGGAGGGGCGGTTTTTCCGGGTCGAGTTTGATCTGACGCGGCCGGTGGGGTAATCGCATCGGGCCCTGGGGCCTGGTCGCATGGTTATGGGGCTGACGACGCGCGCCTTCCATCCTTGGATGAGACAGAGCCCCGGCTTGGGCCGCTGCCGCCGCTGCGGCTGACCAACGCTGCGTTTGATCGGTTGATTGCTTCTGGGGCGCGGGAGCCTTTGGGCCGCATTGAGCTGCGGGATGGGGAAATCGGGCGGATGAGCCCACAGCGCTTTGGTGTAGCCTGGGCGAATGAAGATCGCTCTCCATCGGGTCCTGTCCGCGCTGATGGAAGGGCAAGGGCTTGCAGTGGCCGTCGCGGTCACGGCCAATCTTTCGGGCTTCATGCCCTAGGCCTTACATGGCGGTGTTCGTGGCGAAAGGCCAAGGGGGCTCGATCCCCGGAGACGATGCGCGCCTGACCGTTGAGGTGTCTTCCTCCACCCTCGACGATGATTTGGCCTCGACGATGATTTGGCCTCGACAATGATCTGGCCTCGACAATGATCTGGCCTCGACAATGATCTGGCCTCGACGATGATCTGGGCGACAAAAAGCGGCGTTATGAGCTTGCCGCCTTGCCGGAATACTGGGTGGTGGATATGGCGGGCCGGCGGGTGCTGCGGTTTGCTGTGAGGGGCTCGGCTTTTGTGGAGGCGGACGCGGTCTTGGCCGGGTCGCCCTGGGCAAGCCTTACCCTCGAAGGCCTTGTGGTCGATACCGGGGCCCGGCCCTGGGGATAAAGAGTGGGGATAAAGAATCTGGGGGACGGGGCGTCCCCTCCCCTTTGCCAGGTGGGGAGGGGAAACATCGCTCACACAGGGTCAGCGACCTTGATGATCATCTTGCCGAGGTTCTTGCCGGTGAACAGACCCTGGAGCGCTGAGGGGGCGTTCTCCAATCCTTCGACCACGGTCTCCTTGACCTTTAACTTTCCGTCCTTCACCCACTGGCCGATTTCGGCCATCGCGGCGCCGAAGTCCTTCATATAGTGCAGGACCAGGAAGCCCTTCATGGAGGCCCCATGGAGGATCAGGTTCATGTAGTTCTTCGGTCCGGCCGGGGCGGACCAACTGGCGTAGCCCGTGGAAATACCGCCGCAGATCACGGCGCGACTGCCGGCTTTCAGGTTCATGAGCGCGGCGTCGAGGCTGTCGCCGCCGACATTATCAAAGAAGACGTCCACGCCTTGGGGCGCATGCTCTTTGATCTTGGCGGCGATGTCGTCGGCCTTGTAGTCGATGGCGGCGTCAAACCCGCCTTCCTCGACCAACCAGCGGCACTTCTCGGCGCCACCGGCAATCCCGATGACTTTCGCGGCGCCCTTAATCTTGGCGATCTGGCCGACGACGGAGCCTGTGGCGCCGGCGGCGCCGGAGACTAAGACGACGTCGCCCGCCTTCATTTCGCCTGTGTGGAGTAGTCCGAAATAAGCGGTCAACGTGGTTAATCCGAAGACGCTGAAGTTCCAGGTGAGCGGGTAGTCCTTCGAGACCTTGGAGACCGGCGTCAGGCCCTCGCCGGGGTTCACCACGACATAATCGGACCACGCCAAGGTGCCCTGAATGAGGTCTCCAGGCTCAAAACCGGGGGCGTTAGAGGCCACCACCTGACCGATCCCGCCGGCGCGCATCGCTTCGCCGATGGCCACCGGGGCGATGTAGCCGCCCTCGGCGTGGAGCCAGCCGCGCTGGGTGGGGTCGCAGGAGAAATAGAGGCTTTTGACGAGCATCTGACCGGGGCCGGGCTCGGGCATTTCGCCGGTGACCCAGTTGAAATGCTCGGGGCCGACGAGACCCGGGGGGCGCTCTTTGAGGGTCCAGCTGCGGTTCTGGTTATGGGTGCTGGCGGCCATGAGCGTTTCCCTCTGATTTGGCCGCCGCAAAACCGGCAGGCCTGATTGTTTTGCAGAAGATGTATATGCGACGGAGGCGGCGCTCGGCAATCGGCTAGGGCGAGGGGATTGCGGGGGCCGGCGTTAGGGTTTTGGCGATCGAGATTGCTCGCGCGTTAGCAGCGCGTTTGGATTTTGTCAGGACTTTTGAGCGGACGGCGGGGTGATTTTTGGTTTTGGAGGGGTTGCGCGGGGGTTTGTGATCTTCGGGGCGGGCGAAGGCCAGAACCCTTAGGCCAGGCCCTCTCTAGGCTCCGGGTCCGCCCTCCCGGGCGTCCCGGAGACGGGAGCCATCGTCGGGCGAGCCGGGCGAAGGTGAAGCCCTTGCGCAAGAAAAGGCTGGATTTAGTCCGCCGCCATGGCTTCGGCTGCGCCCCTAATCGCCGAAGACCACGACGTGTAGTCTGCGGTCCAGCCGAAATGGTCCGCCAAAGCCACAAGCCCCACAAACACCAAGACAAGCAAGCCTGCGAGCACCGGCATTGACGGCCAGTTTTTGGCCTTTGGCGCCGCGAAACGACTAAGGCTGTCGCGGGCCCCAATAGCCATACCCGACTTGTCACCCTTTGCTATTCGATAAATGAGGCGCTCGGACAGGTCCGCCATAGCCTCATGATAGGGTGCGCCATTGAAGTCCGAAAGGTCGAACACGAGCGCCTCGCTCATCGGCGCGGGGGCCTCTCCTGGGTCCAAAAGAGCCTGATAAAGCTTGCCGCGATCGAGGGCATGGGCAGCGTCCGCCTTTATTCGCCGGCTCTCAACGGAGGCTCTAGTCCAGCCGACGAAGACCAGATGCGCTTCGGCTTGGAGCGGGGTCAGCACGTCAGAGTCTTCTTCGACAACTTCCACCTGAAACGTCACCCCCCTCTGGCCGAACTCTCGCGCCAGGGCGGCTAAGCGCGCCTCGTCTTGCGCCAAGCAGGGCGCCCAGATCAGCCTGTCGTCACTCATTTTGCCCCCCACTCCTGCCTACCTCAGCCGCCGTCCTTCGGCTGCCAGAGTTCGATCTTGACGCCCTCGGGATCGATCAAATGGGCGAAATGGCCCATGGCG
>JBILVS010000187.1:0-4692 GCA_044370335.1 Caulobacterales bacterium | reverse complement strand
GATGCCGTTCGAGCGGTGGCGCGGCCAGCTTAACAAAGCATCAGCCTTCGCCGCTGGACGCAGCGTCAATTGCCGGATACCTCGGTTCGCGGTTGCGTGCGCGACGGAATCGTCGAGCCTTCACGTTTATCGCTTAGAGCGCGTGCGTGACGCGTTGGGGCGAAGCCGTTCGGCGCGAGGGTAATGGTGTCCATGTCGATTCCTGCCGAAATGGCGGCTCATCTTCTCGGCCGGCCCGCGCGCCCTCTTCGGGCCTCCCGCGCGGCGCTCGAGGGGCGGCGGATCGTCATCACCGGCGCGGCGGGAAGCATTGGCCGGGCCCTTGCGTTGCGGTTGGCGCAATTCAAGCCGCAATCACTGTGTCTTTTGGACAACAGCGACCACGGTTTGATCGAAGCCATGGATGCGGTGGCGGAAGTCGCCCCCGGGCTTGCGCTATCGGAGCGGCTTTGCGACGTCCGTGACCTTGCGCGCTTAAGCTTGGTGTTCGAGCGGGAGCGGCCGGAACTCGTCATCCACGCCGCGGCGTTGAAGTATGTTCATCTCGGCGAGCGCCATCCGGGGGAGTGCGTCCTCACCAACCTGATTGGCGTCCGGAACGCGATCGAAGCGCTTCGTGTGGCCGGCGGCGGGCGCTTTGTGCTCATCTCCACCGATAAGGCGGCGGGTCCTACCAGCGTCATGGGGGCGTGCAAGCGGCTTGCGGAGCTTTATGTGCGGGATGTGGCCGCGCGCCAGACCAGGGTGCAGGCCATCGCGGTGCGGTTCGGGAATGTCTTCGGCACGAGAGGGTCGGTGGTCCCGATCTTCCTCGACCAAATCCGCCGCGGCGCGCCGGTCACCGTGACCCATCAGGACATGGAGCGGTATTTCATGCTCCTGGAGGAGGCAGTGGACCTGATCTTGCAGGCGGCGAGCCGAGAGCGGGTCAATGACCAAGGCCTCAGCCCTGTGCTGTTGTTGGACATGGGAGAGCCGTTGCCAATCATGGATCTGGCGCAGCGGATGGTGGAGGCGCTGACGCCGGAGGGGCGGGCGCCCTCGCCCATCGTCATCACCGGGCTGAAAGAGGGCGAAAAGCTCACCGAGCAGCTGCAGGACGAGCATGAAGTGCTGCTGCCCGCCCATGTGGACGGCTTGTGGCGGCTGCAGCCGGTCGCGCCGGCGCGGCCTTTGTCCGAAGGCGATTTGACGGCGCTTGAAACGACAGCCCGGAGCAGCAGCGACGCGATGGTGCGACAGCGGGTTTTTGCGCTGCTCGATCAGGTTCTGCGTCCGCACAACCAGGCCGCCGCCGGTTAAAGCCGTCGCAGGCGCTCAACCCATGCCGCCGTCGAGGGATCGAGCCCGTGGGACTCCGCGCCCTGGAGCGAGCCGATGAGCGAGGCGGCCATCACCTTGCCGAGCTCCACGCCCCACTGGTCGAAGGGATTTACGCCCGCAAGCCAAGCTTGGGTCACCGTGCGGTGCTCAAAGAAGGCCAAGAGCGCGCCTAAGGTGTGAGGGGTCAGGGCCGACAGGCTCAGGAGGCTCGTGGCGCGGTCGCCGCGGAACACTTTGTGCGGGGCGAGGGCTGCGATGGCAGCCGCTGACTGGCCCGCCAGTTCTGCTTCGACGGCCGACTGATCCTTGCCGGCGAAGAGCGCGCGGGCTTGGGCGAGGGCGTTGGCGTTGAGAGCGGTGAAATCCGACGGGCGGTCGGTTTTGGCGTTTTCCAGGACCAGGATATCCAGGGGGGTTTCCTGCACCCCCTGATGCAGCAGCTGGAAAAAGCTGTGTTGGGCGCTGGCCCCGACCCCGCCCCAGGTGACGCCCGCGGCGGGGGCAGAGAGGCCTGCGCCGGCCAAGTCCACGCCTTTGCCGTTTGATTCCATCTCCAGCTGTTGGAGCCAATCCACCAGCAGACGCAGGCGATGCGCATAAACAATCGTGGCGGTCGAGCTGTGACCCAGGATCGCGCGGTTCCAGTGCGCCACAAGCGCGGCCAGGACGGGAAGGTTGGCGTCGAGCGGGGTTTCGGCGAAGTGGGCGTCCATGCCCCGCGCGCCGGCCAAGAGGGCGTCAAACACACCGGGTTTCAAGGCGAGTTCGGCCGCCAAGCTTACGGCGGACCACAGGGAATAGCGGCCGCCGACCCAATCCCAGAACGGGAAGATCGCTTCTTCCGCCACGCCCCAGGCCTTGGCGACGGCGGGCTTGGCGGTGACCGCCACGAGCCGGCGGCCGGCTTCGGCCTCGCCCAAGGCCTCCTGCAGCCAGGTGCGGGCGACGGCGCCGTTGGCCATGGTCTCCAGGGTTGTGAAGGTCTTGGAGGCGACGATCAGGAGCGTCCGACGGGGGTTCAGGCCGTCCAGGGCGTCGGCGAGGTCTTCGGGGTCGATATTGGCGGCAAAACGGACCTGCAGGCCTGGGCGGCGGTAGGCTTTGAGAGCGTCCAGCACCAGGCGGGGGCCGAGGTCTGACCCGCCGGTTCCCAAATGCACGATGGCTTCGATGGGTTCGGCGCCGCCCAGGCGGGGATCAGCGTCAAAGGCGGCTTTGAAGGCGCGCGCTTGGGCGCGGGCGGCGGCGACTTGGGCCTGCGCCTCGGCGCCGCCGCCAAAGCCGCGGAGAGCGGGGTGGAGGGCGGCGCGGCCCTCGGTGGGGTTGACGACGGCGCCGGCGAAGAGGGCGTCGCGGCCGGCTTCGATGTCTCGGGCGCGGGCGAAGGCGAGAAGGGCGGCCAGATGCTCCCGGCTCAGCCTCTGCTTGGAGAGGTCTAAGCGCAGGCCTTCCGCCTCAAAAGTGAAGGCCAGGGCGCGGTTGACGTCCTGGGCGAAGAGAGACGCCAAGGTCGGCCTTGGTCCCGCCGCAGCCATGAGCGTGGCTTCGGCATCCGCGTCCCGGGGCTTCATCTCAGATCTCCTGGTTGTAGGCGCCGACTTCTGGGCGCTGGGCAAGCCGCGGCTTCACCTCTTCCCGGAACAAGGCGACCATATCGGCGTCGCTGCGCATGCTTTCGACGACGACGACCAGTTCGGGCTTGTTGGAGGACGCCCGAACGAGCACCCAGGACCCGTCTTCCAGGGTCACGCGGGCGCCGTTGACGGTGTTCACATCGCGGATGGCCCGGCCGAGGATCCGGCCGCCAGCGCGGGCGAGAGCCTGGTAGTCGGCCACGACAGCGTCGACCACCCCGTATTTGACCTCATCGGCGCAGTGCGGAGACATCGTGATCGAGGTGTGGGAGACGGGGAGCTCAGCCTTGAGTTCGCTGAGCTTTTTGCCGGGGTTGCGGTCGAGCATGGCCAGCACGGCGGACGCTGCGACGAGGCCGTCGTCATAACCGCGGCCGATCGGGGCGCGAAAGAAGAAATGGCCGCTCTTTTCAAAGCCCGCCAGGGCGTTGAGGTCGGTGGTGCGGCGTTTGATGTAGGAATGGCCGGTCTTGTAAAAATCAACGCTCGCGCCGTTGGCGGCCAAGACCGGATCGATGGCGAAGAGGCCGGTGGACTTCACGTCGACCACGAATTTGGCGTTGGGGTGAAGGGCGGAGAGGTCACGCGCCAGCATCAAGCCGATCTTGTCGGCGAAGATCTCGTGGCCTTGGTCGTCGACGACGCCGCAGCGGTCGCCGTCGCCGTCAAAGCCGAGGGCGAGGTCTGCGCCATGCTCCTTAACGGCGTGGGCCATGGCGTGGAGCATTTCTTCGTCTTCGGGATTGGCGTTGTAGCGGGGGAAGGTCCAGTCGAGGTCGCAGTCGACGGGGATCACCTCTACGCCCATGCGCCGCAAGGCTTCTGGGGCGAAGGCGCCGGCCGTGCCGTTGCCGCAGGCGGCGACCACCTTGAGGGGGCGCTTGATTGAGACCTTCTCGCTGACCTCAGCGATGTAACGCTCGGCGAAGCCCTCAATGCGTTCATAGCGGCCGCCGGGGGCTTCCTGGAAATCGCCGGAGAGCACGATCTCTTTCAGGGCGGTCATTTCTTCGGGGCCGAAGGTGAGGGGGGCGTTGGCGCCCATTTTGACCCCGGTCCAGCCGTTCTCGTTATGGCTTGCGGTGACCATCGCCACGCACGGGCAATCCAGCGCGAATTGCGCAAAATAGGCGGTGGGGGAGAGGGCCAGACCAATGTCCAGCACCTCCATGCCGCCCTGGAGGAGGCCCAAAGTCAAAGCCTGCTTGATCGAGAGGGAATAGAAGCGGAAATCGTGGCCGACCACGATGCGCGGCTTCACACCGAGGCGGCGGACAAGGGTTGCAAGGCCCAAGCCCAAAGCCTGCACGCCCAAAAGGTTGAGCTCAGAGGCTTTCGGGTTGCCGGGGGCGCCGAACCACCAGCGGGCGTCGTACTCGCGGAAACCCGTGGGCTTGACCAACGCTGTGGTCTCAAAGGCTGCAGTGTTGGCGGCGAGCGTCGGCACGGGCTTGAACGGCATGGATCAGTCTTAGGGCTAATGGACAGGTCAAAAGAGCGTGGGCGCTGTCCTAGACGAGACGCCGAGAGAACGCCACCATTGTCACAAGCAATATGAGGCTCCATCCGTGGCGCACGATCTGATCCGCCGGCCGTTTACAATCGCCTGTGAGGAGAAGGCTGCCTTCAAGGAGACCTACGGCGGAGGCGGCACCGTCGTGTTGGATGGGGTTCTGCAGCATGCGGCCTGCGAGCCGCGGCCGAAGACCGTGCTGATTTTCATGCATCCGACCGG
>JBILVS010000276.1:0-4696 GCA_044370335.1 Caulobacterales bacterium | reverse complement strand
CGGCCATGGCCGCCGCCGATCTTGTAATCGGCGCCACACGCTACAACATCACTCACACGGCCGCTCGAATCGAAGCGCAGAAACTAGGCGTGCATGTTATTGCGCTTCCCGAATGCGATGGCGATGATTTCTTTCTTGCAAAAGGCTGGAATGTCGATTTTGAGCGCACAAGCCCTCAGATCGAAGCGCTCGCAAAAGCTTTTACAAACGCAAAGAAGGCGCGAGTGGTCTCAAGCCTTGGCACTGACATCACCTGCTCGATTGAGGAACGCAAAGGCAGAGCCCTCACAGGTTTTGCTAATCGCAACGATGTCTCCGCAGGGTACTGCCTAGAGGCGAGTATCGCCCCAGTGGAGGGCACCGCAAACGGGATAATCGTGGTAAACGCAAGCATTCCAGGCGTCTCACTAATCAAAACGGAGCCTGTTCGCATTGAGTTTAAAAACGGCATGGCCGTCTCTATTCAGGGCGGCAGAGAGGCCGAAGCGTTTCGTTCCCTGCTGGCGAGCTTCAACGATCCACTGGTCTACAATCTTGGAGAGCTTGGTGTCGGCATGAACCCAGAGTGCGAGCTCGATGGAACAATGCTTTCCGATGAAAGCGTGTATGGCGCGATCCAGCTTGCCTTGGGAACAAGCCTCTACATCGGCGGAAAGACTAAGGCGGCCGCGCACTACGACACGATTGTAACCGACGCAATTCTTGAGCTTGATGGTCAAAAAGTCCTTGACGGTAAAGAGCTACTTCTTCGCTATTAGCGAGACCACATGAGAGACTCTCCCACCCTTGCAATGGCCGTAAAAATTGCGCAAGCAAAAGCAAGCGGTCTGCCCGTGCTGAGCCTTTCGACCCCGACATTTCCTCATCAGCCTCTTGCTTTACCAAGCAAGCCTGTTGACACGCGGCTCTCCGCGCCTCGAGGCGACCCCCGATGTCGCGAACTCATGGCACAAAGACTCTTTCATCATTGGGGAGCAAGCCCTGAAGCTGTGGTGATCACAGGCGGAGCAAAAGCGTCCCTACTTTGTTTGTACGCCGCCATACGAAAGTCTCAGTCAAGGCTCGTGTGCCTCACTCCAGCCTGGCCCACCTATTGGCAGCTGGCTGAGACATTGAAGATCCCGGCAGTACTGCTGTCTCGCAGGCTTTCAGAAGGCTGGGGCTTGGAGATTCAGCCCTGGGCAAAGCAGATCAAACCCTCAGACATTGTTGTCTTGAGCAATCCGTGTAACCCAACCGGGCGTGTGTACAAGCCTAGAGAAATTGAGCCGCTGGCACAGCTATGCCATGCGAGCGGTGCATGGCTGGTTATTGATGAGAGTTTTAGCGAAACAGCCGAGGCGAGCACAGGGTATTTCGCACCAAGGACCTTGCCGAATGCATCAACCATTGTGATCAATTCGGTCTCCAAGAATTTTCTGGCTCAGGGCTGGAGGCTTGGCGCGGTTCATGCTCACGAGATAGTACTCGGTGCCTACACCCAAGCCCAGACCATGCTGGTATCCCCACCGGCTGGAGTTCTTCAACACTATCTTCCAAACATTTTGGCAAACCAGCCGCCCACCGCGCAGCTAGAAATGCTTCGTAAGCAAGTGCTTATTGAATTACAAAGCGCGGGGTATGCGTGCACTCCGGGAGAGGGTGGTTTCTATCTATTTCCACACAAAGCAGGGCTTAGCCGAAAACTCCTTGATGCGGAGAACACCGGGCAAGCCTTTGCGCTCAGCGGTACCACATTCGGACTTAAAGACCCGGACTATGTGCGGCTCTGCCTGCTTCAGGATTCCGACGCATTGGGAAAAATCATCAAACTTGTAGCCACTTTCTGATGCCTATGAGCAGCTATCTTTGCTTGTCTCCAAACAACGGAACAGTTTTGTCACAGATCGAGCTTAGTGATAGATCCAAGATTCATCAATGGATCTCAAGCCGATACAAAACTGTAGTTGCCGAAAAAAATCGGCTTACGCTTCTAACTCAACTTTCTGAGAGAATTCTTCAATCAACTGAGGCCTTGAGCCAAGCGATTCAAGATGAGGTTGGCAAAACACCCGCTGAAGCACATGGTGAGGTTCTTTACGCAGCGTCTTTTGTCGAGGCCGCAGTAGTTGCGCTTAAAGACCAGCTTCAACAGCGCTTAAGTAATCCCAAACTTCCTGCGAAAGCTCCGCTTGGGCCAGCCTTATTGATCAGCGCGTTCAACGACCCAATCGCCGGTATTACGCGAAAACTCGCCCCAGCGATTGCGGCAGGGTGTTCTGTTGTGATTAAGCCCTCACCGCTGGGATTCCTGTGCGCTAGAGCCTTGGAGGAAATCTTGCCAGATGGCCTACGTGAGCATGTTGTATTTGCCTACCTAGAAAATCCGCACGAAATTAAGGGCTTAATCGAAGATTCCGATATTTCTATCGTCAGCATGACAGGCTCGACTTTAGCAGGCAGGCAAATCGCGCAGAGCGCCGGCAAAAAAGCAATTCCTTGTGTACTGGAGCTAGGAGGAAATTGCCCACTCGTTGTTTTTAAAGATGCAGACCTTGAGAAAGCAGCGCGAGACATCCTAGATCGAAAGACACGTGCGGCAGGGCAGGCATGTTCAGCTGTGAATCGGGTTTTAGCGGATGCACGAATCATAAAAGAGCTTGAGTGCCATCTAGAAGCTCTTGAAAAGCATTACCCTTGTGGCCCGTCTCAGAGAACGGATATCGTGTTTGGACCTGTCCGCCACCGAGAGTCTGTTGAGCGCTTAAGGCGTTTAGAAAGCCAGGCACTGGCGCTTGGGGCGAGGTTAGTTTTTAGGGCTAGTGTTATTAACCCCGAAACGACTTGCCTCGCCTACCCGCTCACTGCGCTTCGTCTTGATGCTGACTCTCCTTTTGATCATGAGGAGGCTTTCGGTCCCTCATTTGTCATACGTCAGTTCACCAATGACGCTGAGCTTGAAGCACTTCTTGATGCCAATCGACAGAATCTCGCAGCCTATTTTTACGGCAAGAAAGCAGAGCAATTCCTAACAGGTCGCCCCTGGATTCGATTCGGCAGTATTGGCATCAATACGACGAGGATTCAAGGCCCCGACGTGCCTACGGGCGGATTTGGAGAAGCAGGTTACGGACGAGAGGGAGGTTCGTGGGGCATTGAAGAGTTCCAGGCAACCGTCAACATAAAAGGAGCTTTCAAATGAGGAGACATATTAGAACTCCCGATGTCCCGTCGTCAACATCTCCCGTAGCGCAGGCAATGTGCTGCGGCAATATGGTCTTTGTGGGCGGACAGATGCCCCGAGACGCAAGCACCGGGCTCATCCCCGCAGAGCCAAGGAAACAGGCCGAGCTCAGTATGAATTATTGCTTGCGATTAGTACGCGCTGCAGGCTTTGAACCCCAAGACATAATGCTTGTCTTCGCCTACCTGACAAATCTTGAACACAAACCACTGATTAATGAAGTCTTTCTAGAAAACTTCGGAACCCAAGGGCCTGCCAGAAATCTTGTAGAGGTTTCACAAATTGGAGAAGGGGCGGTAGTCGAATTTTCCGTAATTGCTTGCAAGGCGGATGCCATTGCTCAGAACCCAGGCAGACCGTAAGCTTTAAAAGAGCGTATGACAAAACATCTTGACCACCTCTCGATTGCGACCAAACAGTTTATAGATGCAAGAGAAAAAGAATTTGTTGTCGGAAAACTCGATCGCTTGAGCCGCGAATTCCTGGACTGGATTGTGGTGCGCTGCCAGTCAGATGAGCCATTACACATTCAAGAGATTGTGATGCACAGTAGCATTTCCTCCCCAGCCACGGCGCACAAATCGATAAACAGGTTGCACAAGGAAAACCTCATTGAGGTCGAGGTTGATCCGACCGATCATCGCCGTCGTACCGTGGCGCCCACTGCCCTTGCTCTTGACGAGCTCCAGGCGTTAGATAGGGCTTTAAAAGCCTGGCTTAAAAGATTCTCTAGCTAAATTTTGTTTCTCATGAGAACCAGAGGGCGATTTGCTACGTAATGAATTTAATGACGAAATTAAATCTAAGAGCGGCACCTGAGTCGTAACAGGCATTCGGCTAATGACTTCCGCTAACTGCATGATCGTTTCCGTGTACCTTACACAGTTGTCTTGCACTTCAATCCCCAGCGATCGATTAGCATTCAGTCCGAGCCATAATGAGAGCGTTTGAAAATGAAAGTAAGACGGCATTGATAGGCCACGAAGCCAACGGCGCATGCACTCCTGGGATACGCCATTTTTAGAGGTTAGCCGTCGATTGAACTCAGTTGTAATAAATGCAGCGGGAGGAATTTTTCCATATCTTTGACGCAAGGCGTCGCGTAATTCCGTCGCAAAGCGGTCCTCAATCGTGAAAAGCGAGTTGCGGTTAGCCATACGGGAAGTTAAGCGCGCTAACCGCTGCAGCACGCCCTAAATCTCGGAATGTGGATGCAAAAATTTGCTTTCACGCGCGGTTTAGCGCGCATTTAGCCTAGACTTTTTAACCGCCCTACCCATCCCGAGTGAGTGTCGTTTTGATTTTTCACATTGCGAAAAAAATGTACGTTTATGGCAAGGCAGTTAGACGAGCGGTTTTCGTCCAATTGACCCAGACTTTTTAACCCCCCCTACCCCTGCGGCAAACACGGCAAACTCGGCAAACTGATTTTGTCGAGCCAAAGCGGGGGGCACTCAATCATCTAATAAGCGC
>JBILVS010000186.1:0-4716 GCA_044370335.1 Caulobacterales bacterium | reverse complement strand
AGGGGACTCCCCCCTCAGAGCGAAGCACCCTTCGCCCGTTAACCTGAAGCGATTGCCCTGTCTCCCAGGCAAGGGCGGCTTGACGGGCGGTGCCGGTTCTGAAACCAAAGCGTCGCTACGAGAGCCGCCAAGGGATGCAGCGCATGACCCACGAAGATATTTTGGGTTTCATCATCAAAGAGCTCACTAAGATGAAGGCGGATGGCCTTATTCATCCAGATGCGACCGTTGGTGAAGAGTCGGTGCTGATCGGCAGCTCAGGCATCATCGACAGCCAGAACTTAGTGAACCTTTTGCTCGCGCTGGAGGACCATATCGACGCGACGTACGGTCAGACCTTTGACTGGAGCAACGATCGGGCGATGAGCGCCAAGCGCTCTCCGTTCCGGACCCCCGTCTCTCTGGCTGATTTCGCCGTCGAAAGCGTCGCTTCGTGAGCAAGCCCATCGTTGTCATTCTTGGGGCTTCGGACGGACTGGGCCGAGCGCTCGGCGAGGCTTTAGCCGACACCTATGAGGTGATCGGCATGGCGCGGCGCGAGTTGGAGATGCCGCCGCCCTTCTCGTATGTCTCCGGCGTCGATGTACTCAACGTGGACAGCCTCAAAGCCGCGGTCCGGGGCATCGACAAAGCCCGATTGTGGGGCCTTGTGGTCACCGCCGGAACGGCGTCCATGAACCACTTCTCAGCGGTCCCCGAGGCGACCCGGCGGCGCGTCATGGATCTCAACTTCCATGGCGTAGCCAACGCGATCGATGTTTTCGGCAAACAAATGATGCGCAACAACCGCGGCCGGATCGTGACTTTTTCGACGATTGCGGTGCCGATGCTGCTCGATGGCGAAGCGGTCTACGTGGCCTCAAAGGCCGCGGTAGACGCGTACACGAAAGTTGTGGCTAAAGAACTGGCGGATTGGAACATCACCGCCAATGTGATCGGACCGGGCCCGGTCGAAACGGCGCTGATCGCAGGGCTCTCGCCCGAGATGAAGAACGCCCTAGTGGATCGCATGACTACCAAGAAGCTCACCGCGCCTTCCGATGTGATTGCTGCGGCGCGTTTTCTCTTGTCCGAAGAAGCGCAGCAGGTGACGGGCCAAACAATCACGCTGAGCCTCGCCACCCGCTGAACCGTCGGCATTATCCCAAATCCGTCCAGCCAGCGCCGGGGTTGCCGATGAGCCCTGTGCTCGTCACGGAGAAGCCGTTCAGCGTCCACAACGCAAAGGTCCCGTCCGGGCCTTGCCAGAGGATGTCGTCGCGGCCGTCGGCGTTGTAATCACCGATGTCAGAGACCTGCCAGGTGGTGTCGGAGATGGCAAAGGTCCCTGCGCTCGTAACGGTCGTTCCGTCCATCGTCCAGAGCGCCATGACCCCGCTAGAGGATCGCCAAAGGATGTCCTCCCGCAAATCCCCGTTGAAGTCTCCTGTCCCAACGATGGACCAGGCCGCATCAGATAGAGCAAAGACGCCGGCATTGCTGGCGCTGAAGCCGTCCATCTCCCATTGAGCCATCGCGCCCGATTGGCTCCGCCACAGAAGGTCGTCTCGGCCGTCGCCGTTAAAGTCCGCCACCGCCGCCAAGGCCCACGCGGCGTCCGACGCAGCGAACACGCCCACGGTTTCGACCTCCAATCCCGCCATGCGCCATTGTGCGAGAAGGCCGTCAGCGGACCGCCACAAGATGTCGTCGCGGAAATCGCCATCAAAGTCGCCGATCCCGGCGATTTGCCAAGACGGGTCAGACGCATAGACCGCCGCGCCCAAGACGTTCGCGCCGTCCAACCGCCACTGGGAAACCAAGCCGCTCAACGGGCTCCGAAACAGCACATCAAAGCGGCCGTCGCCGTCGAAGTCTCCCTGTCCCACGCCGCTGTAGGCGACATCGGATGCGGCGATGACCACAGCTGTGGTCACAGCGCCTCCAGTCTGAAGCCAAACCGCCACCTCACCGTTGGCGTTGCGGAGCAAGATGTCCGAGCTGCCGTCGCCGTTCAGCGTTCCTTCAGCAGGCCGCAAAGCGAGGATTCGATCCGTGAACTGAAGGAACTCCATTGCTTGCAGAGTATCGACGTCGTTCGCTCCGGCGGTCACGGTCCACGCACCTGATACAGACCGGGCGAAAGCGGCGGCGCTAGATCCGCAGCCATACACGGCAGTGTCCAGGCCAGAACCGCCATTGAGGGCATCTGCCCCGGCATTGCCAGTCAGCCTGTTGGCGACATTGTTGCCGATCAGGCTATCGGCGCCTGAGCCGCCGATCGCGTTTTCGATGATCGCCCCGCGGGCGATCGAGATGTTGCCCACAGCGACGCCGACGCCGCCATTGCCAGGCCCGGCGCTCGAGAAGGCCTCTTGGCGCAGGTCAATTTCGGTTGGGGTCGCATAACCAGAGAAGTCGATCGTATCGACGCCGCCAGCGTCCCAAATCGCAAAGACAGGGCTGGCGTTCGGGGCGGAAATCGTAAAGTGAGACAGGCCGGTGTTCGAGTTGAAACCATAGACGGTGTCGCCGGTTCGGGTCGTCATGTTCGCACCATAAAGGCGCTGAACGGCGGCGATATCGTGGAGCTGGGGGCCTGCGGCGAAGGCATTCAGGCTGCCGCCGACATTCGACGAGCCGAAATAGCTCATGATCGAGAACATACGGCTGTCTTGCCAATAGTCCGCATCGGCGGCGTAGGTAGGAGAGCCGCCGTCATAGTCCGAGGGATGGCGCAGGCCGATCGCGTGGCCGACCTCATGCGCCATTGTATGGAGACCGAAAGAGCCGAGAGCCACGTCTTGGTTCGACGACAGTGAGATGTTCACCCAAACGTCCCCCGCCAACTGGCTAGGGGCGATCGCGCCGGGAGACGGCAGGTAGGCGAAGGCGCTCGCGCCTTCGACACCGCTGCTGTAGTTGCCGAACAAAATCGAGGCTTGATCGGTGTACGCCGCTTCGCCGACGGCGCCTTGTCCGACGCGGACGAAGGTGATGTTGGCCACATCAGACCAGAGCCGCAGCACGAGTTCGGCGGCGGCGATCTGGGCTTCGGTAAAGCGGGAAAAGCCTTCGGTGCCGTTGGGCATCGTCCCTGGTGTGCTAGCGCGGAAGCCGTA
Organism: Caulobacterales bacterium; assembly: GCA_044370335.1. Classification (GTDB taxonomy): domain Bacteria; phylum Pseudomonadota; class Alphaproteobacteria; order Caulobacterales; family Aquidulcibacteraceae; genus REEB509. The sequence continues at coordinate 1,615 of JBILVS010000186.1, read as the reverse complement.
GGTCACCGTGGCGGCTGTGCCAAGACTGAACGCCCATGTTGCGCCACTGCGTGTCAACTGTGCGGCAGCCTCGTCCCAGGAAAAGACTGGCTTGGCATTAACCGCTGTACCGCCCACAGGCGGCACGAAGTACTCAAAACCCGGTCCGGAGCAGGCCCTGCAAACGCATCCGATCAAAGCTTCGCCGGCACGCAACGGCGATCCTTCATCGACATCGTGAACCGTCGACCGAACCCACAACGACGACACAAGGAAAGAACTGGTCACGCAGGCCTCACAAACCAAAAGCGATGAGATCTGATCGGGGCCCGCCTCAACCGAAATCCGTCCAGCCTGCGCCAGGACTGCCGATTAGGCCGGTGCTGGTGACGGCAAAGCCGTTCAGCGTCCATAGGGCGAATGTGCCGTCTGGGCCCTGCCAGAGGATGTCGTCGCGGCCGTCGCCGTCGTAATCGCCGATGTCGGAGACCTGCCAATCTGTGTCGGAGAGCGCAAAGGTTCCGACGCTGATGACGCTTCCGCCGTCCATTGTCCACTGCGCGAGGACCCCGTTTGAAGACCGCCAGAGGATGTCCTCCCGCAGGTCCCCGTTGAAGTCGCCCGTGCCGACAATGACCCAGGTGGGGTCGCTCGCGGCGATGACCCCGGCGCTGGTGACGGCAAAGCTGTCCATCTGCCATAAAGCGAGCAGTCCGGACGAATTGCGCCAGAGAATGTCGTCGCGGCCATCGCCGTTGAAGTCGGCGACCTGTGAAATAGCCCATGTTGGATCCGACGCGGCGAAGACCCCGACGGCGGAGGCGGCGAGCCCGTCCATCTGCCACTGGGCGAGGAGGCCCGAGCTGCTCCGCCACAAAATGTCGTCGCGGAAGTCGCCGTTGAAATCGCCGATCCCAGCGACAGTCCAGTTGGGGTCAGTGACATAAGCGCCGACGGCGGAGACCGCGGCGCCGTTCATCTGCCACTGCGCGAGGATGCCACCGGCGTTGCGGAAGAGGAGGTCAAACCGGCCGTCGCCGTTGAAGTCGCCCTGGCCGAGGGCGGCGAAATTCGGATCGCTCGCGGCGACGATCTGCGTGCTCGTCGTGGTCGCTCCGGTCTGCGTCCAGAGCGCAACCGTGCCGTTGGTGCTGCGGAGCACGATATCGGACGTGCCGTTGCCGTCGATTGAACCTTCCGCGGGGCGCAAGGCGAGGGTGCGGTTAGCGAACTCGAGGAACTCGACCCTGTTCAATGTATCTGTGCCATTTGGTCCAGCAACTACAAGCCAAGTTCCGTTCAACTGTCGGCTGAAAGTGGCTGCTGTCGCTGTGCCATCGAAGACGAGGGTATCTAACCCGCCGTTCCCGTCGATCTGATTGTTGCTGCTGTTGCCGAAGATCCTATCGCCCCCCGAACCTCCAGCGGCATTTTCAATTACCACGCCAGAGGCAATCGACAGAGGCAATCGCGACGGTTGTTACAGAGCCGACATTCGAGTACCCTAATTGTCTCAGGTCTAGGACTGCATCGCTCGTGAGCGCGGATGCATTCAACGTGTCAATGCCGCCTGCGTCGTATATTGTGCGGATCTGACCATCATCGGCAAAAACATGAACTGTGTCGCCGAGAAGCG
>JBILVS010000065.1:0-16212 GCA_044370335.1 Caulobacterales bacterium | reverse complement strand
AATTGTGAATCAGGACACTAGTGCGCCAGCCGCTGCAGCTGCACACGGAGCGCCGGATCTTCGAAAAGCCGATCCAAAGACGGCCCGCGATCCGAATTACAAAGCGGTCCAGAAGCGAAGCGCTGGGCGAAGCCAAAGACGCAAGACGGGATTGGAAGATGATCGACAGCAGGAGCTCTTTTGAGAAGCTGGCCAGTTCGGAGCGTCGCAAAACCTCTGGCGTTCTGGCTATCGCGTGGCTATACTGCCGCCATGAGCACATACAGCGTCGCCGATGCCAAAAACAATCTTTCCGAGCTCATTGATCGCGCGCTTAAGGGCGAGGGCGTAATCATCACGCGGCACGGCGCGCCGGTTGTGGAGCTTCGACCGATGCGGCCTGTGCCCAGCCCGCTTGCAGAGGCTGATTTGGCATGGCTCGATGCGCGACGCGTGACGCCGCTTAAGTCTTTGCGAGAAGATGCAGGGGCATTGGTTTCGGGCATGCGTGACGAGGACGCTCATTGAGCCTATATCTCGACACAAGCGTTCTGGTGACCTTGTTCATCCAGGAGGGTGCAACACCCATCGCGCGCGCCGGCGTTGCGGGTCAGGTTGTCATGGTCAGCAACTTCGCTGCGGCCGAGTTCAGCGCCGCGATCTCGCGACGCAATCGCGTTGGGGAGCTTTCCGAGGCGCAAGTACGCCAGCTCTTTGCAGACTTTGATCTTTGGACGGCGCGCGGCGCGCACTGGATAGATGCCGAGCCTTCCGACATTGCCCTTGCGACTGCCTTGGTGCGGCGCCTGGAGCTTGGCTTGCGCGCACCAGACGCCTTGCATCTTGCCATCTGTCAACGAGCGGGTCAGGCGCTTTTCACTTTCGATCTTAAGATGGCGTCCGCAGCGCCAACGCTCGGGATCAAAGTACACCCGTGACCGCGTGAGAGCGTTGAGGGCACTCATCCGAGGCTGCCTCGCCAAGGAGTTCTCTTGCCCACAGCGTCAGGGCGGCGCGCTTCTCCTCCAAATACCGGTATCGGTTGTAGACTGCCTTCACGCCGCCGATCCGATGGCCAAGCACGCGCTCCACAACGATGTCGTCCACCCCAAGGCGCGCCATGTGGGTCGCCACCGTTCGCCTCAAAACATGAAGTGTCCAGTGCGAGAGGCTCCGGCCGAGCAGCACGTCCGCTGACGCTCGCATACGGAGCAACGCGTTTGGCGTCACCGTATAGAGCGGACGTCGTCCGCCGTCGGATGACAGCAGATAGTCGCCAGCGACCGATTGTGGCATGGCCTTAATCAAGGCCATCGCCTCGGGGATCAAGGGGACAATGGTGGGGTCCCCGGTTTTGTAGGCTTCGCCCGGGATGTCTGGGCAGGCTTGGCTCCGATCAAGCCACGCAAGGCGCGCATTCGCGATCTCGCACAAACGCGCGCCTGTGAGCATGAGAAGGCACACCAATGTTCCGGAGGGGTAGCCCTCAGCGCACGCCGCGCGCCAAACAGCCCTCGCCTCATCCAGCGAGAGGACGCGTTCGCGCGGTTTGCTTTTGACCGGCGCACGAACGCCGGCAAGCGGAGGTTGCGATCCGTCCCTTTTCGAGCGACCAGGAGAAGAGAGAGGACAGCCATTTGCGGGTCTCGATGGCAGCCGTAGGCGTTACGTGTCGTGCAAGGTCGTCCAGTAGGGCGACAATGTCGGCGCGTTTGAGCTTGTCGGCGCGAACTTGCCCGAGGCGTGGAAGCACATACTCGCGACAACAAGGCCGGCGAGTACCTTGCTGAGCTCATCGACCGCGCCCTCAACGGCGTGGGCGTGGTGATCACGCGCGATGGGACGCCGGTCGCAGAGCTTCGGGCCATCCGCCCCGCACCTGGACCTATCACCGAAGCCGATCTCGCGTGGCTCGATGCCCGCCGGGTGACGCCGCAAGAACCTCTGGCCGAAGATGCCGCAATGAGGTCGCCAAATTAGTGCCTTTGAATCTAGCCAAGCCTCTCAAGACGTTCAGGAATGGCAAACGGCGCGACTAGGTCAATTGCGTGGACGGCCGAGGGACGGAGGCGATTCCTTAACGCAGCGTTTACACCTTTTTCACTTGATTGAAAGGGAGAACCGGCCAGTATCGCCGGAACATGCCCGGTCCCTCTGCGCCTCCAAAGGCGTACGGGTCGGGTTTCTTGTTTTTGGTGTAAGCTTGAGCCATGACTCGCTACACCAAGCCCCATCTACCCGTGCCGCCAAGGTGGCGTCAGCAAACTCAGATCTTCCCAAAATCACCCGATCAAGTGTTTGAATGTCGAAGTGGCGCCAAGCTGATCGGCCGCTTCGGCCCATTATGCGCCCGGCGCATCGCCTTGCGTGTCATCCTTGCGCAGATCAACGCCCGCAACGGCTGCTGCGAAGGCCGCTTCCACGTCCGACACTTCCACATCTGTCAGCGCTGAGAACTCCTTCGTGCGCGCACGCTGCGACAGCTGACCATCATTTTGCCGCAGAAACCGATGCAGCAAGTCCACCAGGCTGTTGGGCATATCGATCTTGGCAAGCACGGCGCGCGAGAATTGATCATAGGCTTCGAGATAGGCGACTTCATCCGGCAAATCACGCTCAACCGTTTGCTGCACACATTCATACAAATATTCCGCATGCAGCGTCGCGTCGAAGTAGCGATAGAAATGCGCCGTTTCGTTACGCACCTCGACATTGTGGTCCGACGTGGCGCGCCAATCGAGAAACTCAAGCAGTGGCCGCGAATAGGATTCCAGGACGCGCTTGTAGGCGTCCAGACGACGATAGATTGTCGCACTGATCGGAAAGACGATGCCGGGCGGATTGTATCCGGCTTGGGCCAGAATGTGGTGAAACAGCCAGCGGTGAACGCGTCCATTGCCGTCTTCGAACGGGTGGATATAGACGAAGCCAAAGGCCAGAGCCGCCGCGGTCGTCACAGCATCAACCTTATTGAGCTTTGCGCGTTCTGCGTAGGCGACGAGCCCGGCCATAAGGCTTGGCAAGTCTTGCTGCTTGGCGCTGATGTGCGAAGGCAATGGATCGCGCGTAACGCGATCATGCTGCCCGATAAAGCCCTCAATCGTGCGAACGCCTGGCCGCACAAACCGCGCATCCGCAAGGACGATTCGTTGCAGCCGCTCCAACTCCGCGACCGTCAGGGGTTGGCTTCCGGCCTGGGCAATCGCCTGCGCCCAACGTTGGATTAGCTTTGTGGTCGGCCGCTCATTTTCAATGAAGAAGGATTTCTTGCTGTCATCCAACAAGAGGAAAGCGGCGGCGCGCGCAACAATGTCCGGGTGCGTGTGGCCGACGACTTGGCGCGCGCGCTGATCGAAATTTGCGGCCTCGAATTCATCGAGCTTAGTGGTGCGCCAAACCAAAGGGCAGAAGTCCCGCGTGCCAGGAAGATTGTCGATGACAGCATGGCGCGCGGAGCGTGCGCCGCCGTCCAGTCCGAATTGCTGGGCGCGGTCAATCACAGGAACAGCGCGAATTTTCGGCACGCGCGGCACGTTGAGCTGTTCCCCCGTCATCCACTCATAGAGAAACCACACCCGGCGCGTCACGCCGCCGCCGGGCGCTGCAGAAATCCAGTCGACAAATTCCTGCTTGGATGCAGCGCCAAACAAGGCGTGGAGCACCGCCAGATTGACGCCTTCGTGTCGGAACGCGAATTCGAGATGCTGGCCCAAGGTTTTTGGAACCGTTTGCCGATTGGTCAAAAGCAGCCAGCGCTCGGAGGATTGCGGCGCCCGGCGCATCCCGATGGCGGCAAGCCGCCTCGGAAGCGGAATCTGAAGATCGAAACGATCAATCAGCGCGCTGTAGCCAGCCAAAATGGCCGGCTCAGGCAAGGGAAGGTCTCGAAACGCGTCAGAGGGCAGATCGGCGCGTTCACTCTGCCTCGTCATCGGACAATTCCTGGCAAAACCCTGTTAACCCTGCTCACCCAGGCCCGACCTTGGGCGGCCCTGCTCACCAAGCCGACAATCGTGATCACAACGGCAACTCGATTGGCGCCTCTGGTCACCGCGCGCCAACAGAAGTCACTATCGCGCGAATTCGCGGCGCACTTAGTCACCAGCCCGCCAAAAATGGTCACTAGAGCCAAGTTGGCGACAAATCAAGTCACCGCATGAAGCAAACATGTTAACTGGGACTTCCCGCCTTACTTGGGAAGCGCCGGCAACCTCGATCAGGCGTCAGCTGCGGGCATCGGCGGAGCGCAAAGTGACTACGTCGGTTCGCGGCCAAGGAACTATTTGCCTGTCTGTGCGTTGACATCGATGCACCATAAATCGCGCAAAAAAATCTATACTGCACTGTTTTTGATGCTATGCCCTTCCTTCCACTGCAATAACCCACCAAGCGCACGATAAACCGTGCATTAAAGCCGGTCCTGCACTATTTATGATGCATGAAAGCATCCTTAGCCATAAAAGCTCTTCCAGCACCAGTCTTCAATCTGCTTGTCCGCCTTGGCGCTGATATCGCCACGGCGCGACGTCTGCGCGGGATCTCCGTGCAATTGATGGCAGACCGCGCGCTCGTCGGTCGCAACACGATCACCCGGCTGGAGCGGGGCGATCCTGGCGTCTCGATCGGGATCTACACAACGGTGTTGTTTGTCTTGGGCATAGCGGATCGCTTGGCCGTGCTCGCTGCGCTATCGACGGATACAGTTGGCCTAGCGCAGGCGGAAGCGCGCGCGCCCAAGCGGGTTCGGGGCAGACAGAAGATCACAGTTGCGACAGGCGCGCCCCCTGTTGGCGCGAGCCCCTCAATGCCGGAGTCCGCCAAGAAGCCGCCGGCGGACTCCAAGCCAAAGCGCGCGCCCAAAACGCCGCGCAAGCCCGCAGCCCCGGCCGCCAAACGCCGCAAACCTGCGGACAAGCGATAGCCCCCTTGAGCGGACCACCCGCGCAGACGCAAGCTAGGGAAGCTCTGGAGCGAGTGGAAGGAGCAAAACGGATGACGAAAACCAAGTTCACCCCCTTCGATGCTGCAGACCACATCAAAACTGCCAAGGATGCGGCCCATTATCTCGACGCCGTGCTTGCCGACGGTGACGCCAGCGAAATCGCTTATGCGATCGGCGTCGTGGCCCGATCTCAGGGTATGGCGGCGATCGCTGAGCAGAGCGGGCTCTCGCGCGAAACGCTCTATCGCACCCTCAGTGAAGTCGGCAACCCAAGACTGGCGACGCTTATCGGCGTCTTACGGGCCATGGGCCTTCGACTGAGCGTGGCCGCAGCGTAGGTACGTGATAGCGAACTCAGGCTTGTCGTTCGATCCCAGGCACGCAGGCAATCTCGCGAAGAAATCCAGGACCTTTGCTCGAGTAATCCGCTTTCGGAACATGATACCGCCTTCAGCATCAACGCCATGCGCTTGAAACACGTTCTTCGCGATATCGAGACCCACAGTGACAACGGTCTGCATACTGCCCTCCTATGACGGAGCTGAACCCTACATCAGGCTCACTGCCGCCGGGTGGGCGCCGTCAACAGCATCAGTTTCAGACATCCAGCCCGACAGCGCCCCCGGCGCCCGTCAACGGACAGGCGATTTCCGAACTCCTCCCCTTCCGTACGGTCTCGCAATCCGCTTGACCAAGACCGATATCATGATATCATTCTGTCATAGGAGGATGTTGTGGCCGATATCTTGATCCGAAAGGTCGATGAAGCGACCAAAGAGTTGCTGCGCCTTCGGGCTGAGCGTCGCGGCAAGAGCCTTGAAGCCGACCTTCGTGATACGCTCGACAGACTGGCCCGCGAAGAGGCGGAGTCACCGGACGATGCCGAACCCTTTGGCGACTGGCTGGTCGCTATCTCGCGGCCAGGGTTGGATATCGACGTTGCGCTGGATGCGCTCCGGTCCGCGCCCATGCGGGCGGCGCCGTTGGAATGATTCTGCTCGACACAAACGTCATCTCCGAGGCGCTTAAGCCGGCGCCTTCGCCAAATGTCGTGAGCTGGTTGAATGCGAACCATGCCAACGCGGCAATTTCGAGTATCACAATCTTTGAGCTTTGTGCAGGCGTGGGGATGCTCGACGCCGGCCGGGGAAAGCATGCGCTGGAAAACGCAATCACACGGATGATCCGGCGCTTCGGCAGTCGGATCTACGCGTTTGATGCAGCGGCTGCGCAGGCCGCGGCCCGCTTGCTTGTCCATGCAAGAACGCAAGGACTTGGCCTTCATCAGATCCCCAACAAACTGGCTGACCTCCAAATCGCGGGCGTGGCCCATGCCTATGGGCTTGAGCTGGCCACGCGCAACGCAAGCGATTTCGCCGGACTTGGGCTCGCTATCATCGATCCGTGGGCGGCTTGAAGTCGACGCGCGTGGCGGGCCGGATCATTTATCCCAGGAGCGGCCCTCAGCCCCTACCACCCGTTTTAAGACGGCGGATTTCCGCTGACCGCCGCTTTCCAACATTCCGGCCGCGCCGCCAATTTCGTCGTTGGGGCAGTTTTGTCCTCTCGCTCGCCCTGAACCCGGCTCGAGAGCCGATTGAAATCAGGCGCCTCTGAACTCGTGAAAACTGCCACAGCAGTGAGCGAGCTTCGCCGCCTGGATTGGTCCTTTTCTCTGGGCGACCGGCACGCTTCAACCTTCTCGGCATTGACGTCGTCCACTTTACGTAATATGTAAAAGGCCGTTTTGGGGTGTCGATGATCCTGTCTTTTGCGCGTCGCGAAACCGAAACGCTTTTCAACCGGATACGGTCGCGGCGTTTCGGGGCAATTGAGCGTCAAGCGAGGCGTAAGTTGCTGATGTTGGACGCTGCGCAAGCCTTGGATGATTTGCGCCACCCGCCTGGCAATCGGCTTGAGGCGCTGCGCGGCGATCGTGCTGGCCAGCATTCAATCCGGATCAATGACCAATGGAGGGTCTGCTTTGTTTGGACGTCCGCAGGACCACACGATGTTGAGATTGTAGACTATCATCAGCCCTTTACGGGGCATCGCGCGCCGCGGGGAAGCCTTTTGGGGCTGGAAGAGCCCCAGGTTGTCTGGCCAAGGAGGGCCTTACGCGACATGGCAAAGAAGTACGACCCGATTCATCCCGGGGAAGTTCTCAAAGAAGAGTTTCTCGGCCCTCTTGGCGTGAACGCCGCAGAATTTGCGCGGGTGATCCGCGTGCCCCCCAATCGCGTGACACGTCTGATCAACGGGCAGTCGACCGTCACACCTGACACAGCTTTGCGTCTTGCTCGAGCACTGCGAACCACACCAGAGTTCTGGTTGAACCTCCAACTGCGCTATGAACTGGATTCAGTAGCGGATGCCGGCGGTCCATTTGACGAGATATCGCCGATTGTCGAAGCTTAGAAGTTCGCTTGATTGCGCGTAGCGCTTCGCCAATGCGACGATGGCCTTTAGGCCTGCAGCTTTGACGACCTCGCGGATGTCCGCTCCGGCGATCTTCTCTCCGTCCCGTTCGAGCTTGAAAAGCTTCGAGATTGCGCCGGAACTCCCCTTTGATGGGCGTTTGCCCGCCGGCGAGTCAGCCGACCTGCCAATTCTGCACTCTAATGGCTACGGTGCCGGCGTGGGCGCCTATACCGTTGCGGAAGCCAACGAGAACTTTGCTCAGTTCATCAACCGCGCCCTCAATGGCGAGGGCGTGGCGACCGCGCCCGGTGGGGCCCCTGTGGCCGCGCTGCGCGCTGTCCGCCCGGGGTCGCGCCCGATCACCGAGGCCGATCTCGCTTCGTTAGATGCTCGCCAGGTGACGCCGCAAGCCCCCCTGGCTGAAGGCGCCGCGTCCTTGGTTTCCCGGAGGGGCGATGAGGTCAATGAATGAGGTTCATTCCACGAGAACTTGCCGATAATGACCATTATCGCTATATTCCAGAATATCGAGATTAAGGTGTCAACATGGCGTCGATTCAGAAAGTTTCTTCCACCGAATTCGCGGGCCGGTTTGGTCAATGGTCCTTCACCGCACAATCGGCGCCGGTGATGGTCACCAACCAGAAGACTGGCGTGACTTTGGGCTACTTCGTCTCCGCCCAGGAATTCGAAGAGTTCCTTCGGGTGCGTGATCTGCTGCCGCAAGCGCGGTTTGCGTGGGAAATGCCGGCTGACTTGGCCGCGGCGCTCACCGCGCCGGTAAAGAGCGATCGGCGGGGCCTGGACGCCCTGATGGACGACTGAGCCGATGGCTCTGCCGCAGCCTGAACCAGGCCTCGTCATCCCATATGTCTATCTATGGCGACGTGAGTTCGAAGCCGGGGAAGAATCCGGCCGCAAGCTTAGGCCGGGATTGATCATTGTAGTCGTGGTGAGGTCATCTCAGGGGCCGCCTCGCGTCGCTGTTTGTCCGATCACCACACAAGCGCCTGGCGCTACCCGCGCCGCCGTCGAAGTGCCGCCGCGCGTGCGGGCGCATCTTGGGCTCGACGCCGCGAAATCGTGGATCATCTGCGACGAGTACAATGAGTTCGATTGGCCCGGAGTTGATCTTGGGCAAACACCTAATAGGGCCGACCATTTCGGTTATGTGCCGGATGCCTTGATCAACCGTGTGCGCGAGGAGGTCTTAGCCGCTCGTGCACGCGGCGCGCTGAAAACGGTACCGCGCACCGAGTGACGTGTCCGGGATTAATGTCCCCCCGGTTTCCCTCCATCAATGGCGAAGCGGGCCAACTCGTCCAGGTGCACTAAAAGCGCGTCTGCTTGGTCAAATCGCCGGTATTCCCCGCGCTCAATCGCTTCGAGACCTTCGCGCGCGGCTTCCCGCAGGGCCTGGAGCTTGGCGTCGTCATCAACGTCTTCTGACATGGGCGCTCCTCGCTCCAAACGCGAACATTCTACGCCGATCACCGCTCAATCCCCAAGGCCCGCGTGACGCGCTCCAGTCCTTCCTTTATGTGCGCCATTGTCAAGCGACACCAGAAACGCCCCCCTTGGCGACATTGAAAACGCCCCCCTTTGCTGATTATGGTTTGGTGTTTGGTTGAGCCGCGCCGGCCTTCTGCAGAAGGCCGGCGCGGCGCTTTTCCTTGAGCCGGTAGGACTCCCCGCGGATCGTGACGACGGCGCTGTGATGCAGGAGCCGATCGAGGATAGCGGTGGCGACGACGGTGTCGCCGAAGACTTCTCCCCAATCGCGGACGGCCCGGTTGGATGTGATGAGGACGGCGCCCTTCTCATAGCGGCGGGAGATGAGCTGGAAGAAGAGATGCGCAGCGTTTGGGTCGAACGGCAGATAGCCCAGTTCGTCGATGATCAGGAGCTTCGGCTTGGCCAGCGACGCGAGCTTGTCGTCGAGCGCACCGACCTCGTGGGCCTTCGACAATTGCGCCACCACAGCCGCCGCGGAGATGAAGAGCGCGCCATAGCCGGCAAGGATGGCTTCGCGCCCAAGCGCCACAGCTAAATGGGTTTTGCCGACACCGGGCGGGCCCAAGAACAGCAGGTTTTCGCCATTGGCGATCCAGCGGCATGCGGCCAGGTCGCGCAGGTGTTTGGGATCAAGCGAAGGCTGGGCGGAAAAATCAAAGCCAGCCATATCGCGCACGAACGGAAAGCGCGCCAGCCCGATCGCCATCTCGATCCGGCGATGGTCGCGCCGGGCGAGCTCACGCTCGAACAGGAGCATGAGCGTCTCGCGCATGGAAAGATCGCCCCGCACGGCCTCGTCCAGGAGCGTGTCGATCTGATCTCGGATGACGCCGAGCTTGAGCCGTGTCAGCATGGCGTCGAGACGGTCGGCAGAGGCAGCGGCGTTCACCAGCGGCCTCCCGCGACCGCTTCATAATCGGCGAGCGGGCGCGTGATGGAGACGGCCTCGCTCGTGTCGGCGGCGTGCGTGCGCCGGCCAAAGCCCGCCACGCCAAGAAAATGCGCCGGATCGATGATCCGCGCACGGGGGCCGGCCTCGATGTGTTCGGCGACCTGGCGGCCCTGATGGCTGATGCGCACGCGCCCGACGCTGACACTGACCTGCACGTTCTCGCCGATCAGCCGCCAGGGTACGCTGTAGGCGGTGCGATCGACGTGGACGCAGCAATCTGATTGGACCACACGAATGAGGTCGCGCAGCTGGCGGAAGGGCGGGCGCCCATTGAGCGGGCGCAAGCTGCGCGCCTCGTCGCGCTCAAACCGCACGATCGGCGCCTCGCCGGTGGCGCCGTGAATGCGCCGGTCGGAGATCTCACGCATCCAGTGATCGAGATGCGCCTCGAACTCCGCCCAGCTTTCGAAAGAGCGCCCGGCAATGGCGTTCTTCTTGACGTAGCCGACCCCGCGCTCGTCCTTGCCCTTGGTGCGCGCCCGGTACGGCGCGCAGGCGACGGGCCGGAAACCCCAATAGTTCCCGCCGCCCAAATTACCCTTGTCGCCGTACAGACGATGCTGTATATACTGTATAGACAAATGAACCAGTGGGGCCCTCATGTTGACCATCCGCGACCCTCGCGCCGCCAAGCTGGCGCGCCGCCTTGCTGAAGTGCGCAAAACGACCATGACGGAAGCCGTTGTTACTGCGCTGGAGCATGAATTGCGGCGCGAACGGGACGCAAAGCCTTTGGCCGCCCGGCTGGACGCACTGGCCCGCAAGGCCAAGGCGATGGCCGGCCCTGGCGCGCGGGAGATGACCAAGGACGAGATCGACGCCTTGAGCGGCCAGTAGGGCGCGGCGATGTTCATCGACACGTCCGCCATTGTCGCGCTGATCACAGGTGAGCCGGAATCCACCGCCCTTGCCGCCGCCCTGGGGCGGGCGGACGTACGCCAGACCTCGCCGCTTGTTCGGCTTGAAGCCTGCGCGGTCCTGGCCACAAGGCTCGATATCTCTCCGGAAAAGTCGGAGGGCTTGTTCGACGATCTGCTGGCCGAGGCCGACATAGAAATCATGCCAATCACCGATGACGTCGGCCGCGCGGCTGTCGCCTGCTTTTCCGCCTATGGCAAAGGCCGCCACGCGGCACGATTGAACATCGTGGATTGCTTTTCCTACGCCTGCGCGAAAGCGCTGGGCGCACCGTTGCTGTTCAAAGGTGATGACTTCGCACAGACCGACATCGAAGCAGCATAGTTGCAATGCGCTGTCCTCGCGCATGAAGTGTTCGCGGCTAGGGTTGCTTGGGCTTCGATCCTTCGATCGCGATGCGAGCCAGCCCCTCCGAATGACCGATCAGCGCCTCTGCTTGGTCAAATCGCCGGTATTCCCCGCGCTCAATCGCTTCGAGGCCTTCGCGTGCAACTTCCCGCAGGGCGTGGAGCTTGGCGTCGTCATCAATGTCTTCTGACATGGGCGCTCCTCGCTCCAAACGCGAACGTTCTACGCCGCTCACCGCTCAATCCCCAAGGCCCGCGCTCCAGAGTGTCCGGTTCGGCCACGTTCCCTCGCCGCCAAGCGCTTGATGAAACGGACCCTCCAATCCTTTTCTTTGGCGCAGGGCTGGAGCAGATTGCGGCTTTGAGCGGCGACACCAAAACTTATGCCGAGCGGCCAGGATAATTGGCGGCGTGCACGCCAGCATCATCCACGCGACCCATGGCTATCCATATTTCCTTCAAGAATGGGGATATCAAGCTTGGAACACGGCCGCGGCTTCCCCCATCAATGAGCGTGATGTGGTCACGGCGTCGAGTAACGCCTTGAAACGCCTCGACGCGGGCTTTTTCCGCGTGCGCCTCGATCGACTAACCCCAAAAGAGCGCGACTACGTCGTCGTCATGGCGTGTTTGGGCCAAGGCCCCTATCGCTCAGCCGATGTCGCTGAGGCTTTAGGTGAAAATGTGCAATCGCTTGGCCCTCACCGCGCCTCGATCATCAACAAGGGGATGATCTATAGCCCTTCCCATGGTGATATTGCTTTCACGGCGCCAATGTTTGGCGACTATCTGCGGCGAACGTTCGCTTGAATTGAGGGGTCCTATAGCGGGCAAAGTCAAATCGGCAAACTGTGAAGTCGGCGCCGCTCACCGCTCAATCCCCAAGGCCCGCGTAACGCGCTCCAGCCCATCCTTCATCTGAGCCATCACCTTTTGCCCGGCGCTGACATCCAGACCGGGAGGCTTGAGCTGATCCCCGGATTTCGGACAGGTGGATAAGCTATTATCGCCCTGACGAAAGGACGATACGATTGACGAACACGAGGAAGCGATATTCGGCGGACTTCAAGACCAAAGTGGCCTTGGAGGCGCTGAAGGGGGATCTCACTTTGGCGCAGCTGGAAGCAGCCAAGCACGGTTTCCATCAGACGATGATCTCGACCTGAGGCAAGTAGGCCGTGGACGGGATGGCATCGGTGTTTTCGGGCAAGGAAGAAGCTAGAGAGATCAGGCAGGCCGCCGATGTCGAGAAGCTCCACACCAAGATTGGCCAGCTGGTCGTGGAACGCGATTTTTTAGCCAAAGCCTTCGGTCGATGAGGTCATCCAGGGCGTCTATTTCGTCATTGGCGTCAGGCTTCAAGCCAAATTCAGACACGCCGCATGAAAGCCGCTTGGACACCAGATTTGACAATAGCTCGGGGTTGGCTTCCAAGAAGGCGAAGTCTGCAGTTGCGCCGGCTGGCCCCCTGATCGGCTTTGCGATCCAGATGCCGACGCTGAACGCTTCGAGGGTCGCCTTGGCAAGGCGCCTGGTGCGGTCGAGTTCGTGCTCTCGCTGGCGCCGCTCGGTGATTTCTCGTTGCACCGAAACCCAATAGCGAAACCATCCCGTGTCATCGGCCACCGGCGTGATGTCGATCTCCACCAAGAATGGTGTCCCGCATTTGCGATAATTCAGAATCTCAAAACGCCCAGATGGCCATTCCGCCAGATGGCCATTCCGCAAGATAGCTTCGAAGCCGTCTGCGGGTTTCTGCGCTCGTGTCCGGCGCCTGAAACAAACACCGCGATCGGCCGAGAATTTCGTTCGACGTGAAGCCCGTCATGGTGCAGATCGCCGCATCGCACCACTCGATGCGGGGACCCCGGGGCGTCAATCGGGGCTCGGCTTTGGCGATAATGATGTCATCCCCGGTGAAATCACCGGTCCGGCAAAGGATACTGTTGAGCGGCATAGGGTCCCCGCTCCCCGCTTCAGATTTCAACCCGCGCGAGGGGGCGCTTCCGCTGCCCAGCGCTTCACCGAACCACCTCCGACACACCCTTACGACGTGTATATTCACTCGCGGAATACCTAAAGTTGCAACCGGTATTCGGCGTTGATCGATCATTGCGCAGGAGCAGCGGATGGATAGACCTACGTCAGAATGGCGTTCGGCTACGCCTAAAATGACATGCGCGCTTGTGCGAGGGAGAGCCAGTCTCGTAATGGACTGCTGGGTGTGGGGGACGCTGCCGCAAGTCCGATTGGAGAACACATGGCGCGACCAAAATCTGCGGGCAGAAAGCCAGCACAATCCCATAGCCCACGAACCCGTCAGCCCAAGTCAGAGAGTTCTGAGATAGCCCCGGCGCCGGCGACACTTATCGATTGGAACGCTCTGTCCCTTGAGGCGGTGAACGCCCTCATCGCACAGGCCGAGGAGCGGCGGACGCTACTGCGGCGCGCGGCGCAGACGGCTTTGCGCGCAGAGTTCGAGCAAAGAGCCGCAGAACTTGGTGTGACGTTGCATGATGTGATTGGCGTCGACCCTGCCCCGGTCAATGGCAAGCCGACACGCCGCCGCCGGATGCAACAGGGGCAGGCCGCGCCCAAGCCCTCACAACCAGTCAGGTTTCGCGGGCCAGAGGGCCAAACCTGGTCCGGCCGTGGCCCCACGCCCCGTTGGCTCAAAGCCCTCGAAGCCGCGGGAAAACCCCGCGATGAATTCATGGTTTAGGGAACACCGGCCATCTTCAAGGGTCGAGCGGCGGCCCTTGAAGTCCGCTGGTTGCAGTTCACTCAAGGGAGCGTGCGGTGCAAAAGAGTGAGACGCTTGGTGGCGCTCGGCTTAATCGCACCAGTTGGGCTTTTCCGCCAAAGCCCGGCTGCCATCGTGGGGCCAAGCCGCGAGATAGCCGGCTGCGATTCCAGTTTGCCCCACATCGACGCCGTTCACGGATAGATCGATGAGCAATCGCGGGTTGCGCATCTGGTCGACACCGTAAGTTGCGGTGATCGCCAGGGTGGACGGATCGCTGGTCAGGGCCTCGATCCAAACCCGGGCCGCCAAGCCTTGGGTGCGTTCGGCTTCGCATTCAGCGGCGCCGACCGCCGCACCCACGCCGCCGGTCTCTGGGGCGTCGATATCGCTGAGGCGAAATCGGACGCCGTTGATATCCCCGCTGTCGGCATCATCCCACTCAATGGATTCAATACGCCATTCCGTAGGCGGAACAACCGCAAGAGCTTCCGGATCGTCAGCAGGAGAAGGAAGTTCGGGTTGCGATGCGACTGGGGCCTCTCGCCTTGGCGGATTTGCCGGCCACGATGCAACACCACAACCCATCAAGGCGATGATTCCGACCAGCCAAGCTTTGTGCAACACGACCTTCCCTCCAACCGCAGGCGTCACTGCTGCTGCCTTAATCCGGCGCGGCGCGTCAATCGGGGTTAGGGCCCGGCGAGGCGTCCTTGCAGCGCTTGACGCCCACTGGCGTCGCGCGTAGCGCTGCGCCTTATGGATAAAGCTCAAGGTCTGCGGGGAGAGCGATTATGCCTGGAGGATAGGAGAACGCTCCAGATTATGGCGGTCGCAACCCCGGACCTCTGGGTTGGCTATTTGCCGTTTTTTTCGGCGTGTTGCTGACTTGGGCTTTGCTTGCCTGCACAGTCTTGGTCAGCCCATGACCCCGAACGCGGAAACGATGACGTGTGAAAAGACCCCCGCATGACGACCGATGAAGCCGCCAAGCTCCTGGCCGACGATCCCAACTACCGCGTGCTCCGCCGCATCCCGCCCCCGGATAGCTGGCCTTTGGAGGCCTCTCCCGGCGCGATCCGCCGGGCCCTCTTTCTTGATGTGGAAACAACCGGCCTTGAAGAGCGCGATGAGGTCATTGAACTGGCGCTGCTGCCCTTCGACTATGACCGCGACACAGGTCGAATCCTTCGCCTCTGTCTAGACGACGCCTATGCAGGGCTCCGGGAGCCGACCATTCCCATTCCGCCCGAAAGCACCCGCGTCCACGGCCTGAGCGACGCCGACGTCGCAGGACAAAGGATCGATGCAGAGCGGGTCCGCGCGCTGGTGGCGAGCGCCCACCTCATCATCGCCCATAACGCCGCCTTTGATCGTCCGATGGTGGAAAAGCACTGGCCGATCTTCGAAGGCAGCAACTTTGCCTGCTCGTTCCAGGACATACCTTGGGCCGCGGAAGGCCTCTCCAACGGCAAGCTCGACTATCTTCTGATGCGGCAAGGCTGGTTCTATGAGGCTCACCGCGCCCTTGAGGACGCGCTTGCTGGGGTCTTTCTGCTCACACTCGCCTTGCCGACAAGCGGGATCCCCACGATGCAGGCGCTCCTGTCGAGCGCCCGGCGGCCGTTGATGGCGGTGCGCGCTGAAGGCGCCGCCTTCGAAGCCAAAGCCGCGCTTCGACAGCGCGGCTATCGCTGGGACCCCGGGGAGGCGGTGCGAGCGAAGGCCTGGTGGATCCTCACCGAAGACGCACAAGCCGAAATCGCTTGGCTTAACCAGAACATCTATCAAGAGCCCCGCGACTTGCGACCGATCCCCGTGCCGGCGACCAGGCGCTTCTCTTCCAGGATTTGGTCTGCGGACTCGCTCTGATCACGGATCGCTGATCGTTGAGGATTGCGGTTGCATCGCCGCTGTAACTGCATGACCGTGGGCCCGTCGCCTCCGCATACGTCCCCTACCCAGTCTGCAGCTAGGTAAGCTCTGATTGTCACGCGCCGAGTGAAATTGCCCCCGCGGATCGTCGGCAACCCTCGGGCTTTCGGTGATTCGATTTTCGGTCATGGGCGCACTCCACAAGCGTCAAGGAGGGGGCAATTCCTCGTGACGCCGAGGGGGCAATTTCACATGGCGCGTGACACTTCCCCAAGACACGTGAGCAGAGATGCTGGGTTCACAAAACTGCAAACGTCCTCGGCGCATTGCCGAAGTCCCTGCACGACAAGGCGAAGTCGGATCTGCAAGACATCTGGATGGCTGAGACGAAAAAAGAGGCAAATGCAGCCTTTGATCTGTTCGTCGAAAACTACGGCATGAAATACGAGAAGGCCATCGGTAAGCTGGTCAAGGATCGTGACGAACTGCTCGCCTTCTACGACTTCCCGGCCGAGCATTG
>JBILVS010000185.1:0-4765 GCA_044370335.1 Caulobacterales bacterium | reverse complement strand
CGACCAGCGGCCACCATAGTCCGAACTTTCTCCAATTGCTGTGTTGTTGCGCCAATCAGTTCTTGACGCTTGTGCGCCCGCATCCGGGCGAGCGTCGGGTTGCGGCAGGCGACCAATCTCTCGCCTGGATAGTCGAAACCACGCAGCACGCCGTGCAAGCTCATCTCAAGATCAAGACGCTTGCTCAACAAGAGCTTACGGGCTGTCAGCAGGGCGTGCACCTCTTATGCCGCGAGAGATTTGCAATGAACCGGCCGGAACCACCCCATCCGCATCAGATGCGCGATGCCCAGCGCATCTTTGCGGTCGGTCTTGATGGTCATGGTCTTGAGGGCGGCCCGGACGTGCCTGTGTCTCCAGGAGTGAGACTGGCAGCCCTGCAGCCTCCATCCCCGCGAATAGCCCCTGGGACAGGCGACCAGCTTCAAGACCAATCCGCGTCATCGCCACGCCGTGCGCGACAAACCAAGCCAGTAGCGCTTCTGGCTCGCGACCTTCGCTTCGCGTGCAATCCGCCCCGTGCCATCGACAACGCAAACGCTTGTCGGCTCCAAAGACACATCCAATCCGGCATACCGTTCTGTAGTCCTCCCTCCTGATGCTTGGGCCGCATGCGCAAACATGACGCCGTTGCTTCTGAAACCATCAGTTTGAGGGACGACCAATATCACCGACAATCGGAGGTCTGGTCTCGACCCGGCCCATTACCCCATCTGGTTCACCCTTGGACACTAGGCGCGCCGCGGTCGCGGCGCCCCGGAGATCGGAGGCGGTCAGATATCCGCATACACGAACTTCTCCCCCGCAAACCCCGGATGCGTGGTCGCCCCCTCATGCGCAGGTCCGACCAACCGGGCGAATTTCCACAGCGCGCCGGAGCCGTAGCGCGTCTCTTTCGGCGTCCAGGCTTTGCGCCGTTCGGCCAATTCGGCTTCCGACACTTCAAGATCAATCCGTCCGGTTTCAGCGTTGATGGAGATCATGTCGCCATCCCGCACCAGCGCGATCGGCCCGCCGGCTTGCGCTTCCGGCCCCACATGGCCGATGCAGAAGCCCCGCGTGGCGCCTGAAAACCGGCCGTCGGTGATGAGCGCCACCTTGTCCCCTGCCCCTTGGCCGTAAAGGGCGGCGGTGGTGGACAGCATCTCGCGCATGCCAGGGCCGCCTTTGGGACCCTCATACCGGATGACCAGCACCTCGCCGTCTTTGTACTGACGGAACGTCACAGCGTTGAAGGCCTCCTCCTCCCCGTCAAACACGCGGGCGGGGCCGCGGAAGTCGATCTTGTCCATGCCGGCGATTTTGACGATAGCGCCATCGGGGGCGAGGCTGCCCCACAGGCCCACTACCCCGCCGCGTTCGGACAAAGCCTTGTGCATCGGGCGGATCACGTCCTGATCGGTCCGCAGCGCGACGCCTTCGAGGTTTTCCCGCAAGGTCTTGCCGGTGACGGTCATCACGTCGCCGTGCAGCAGCCCCGCATCGAGCAGCACCCGCAGAAGTGCAGGCACCCCGCCTGCCTCGCCCATGTGCTTGGCGACATATTTGCCGCCGGGCTGAAGGTCGGCGAGCCACGGAGTTTTCTTGAAGATCTCGGCCATGTCGCGAAGGCTGAACTTGACCCCACACTCGTGCGCCATGGCCGGCAAGTGCAGCCCCGCATTGGTGGAGCCGCCGGTGGCTGCGACCACGATGGCGGCGTTCTCGAACGCCTCCCGGGTGCAGATTTCGCGGGGCCGGATGTTCTGTTCCAGGAGCCGCATCACGGCCTGGCCCGACGCCACCGCGTATTGGTCCCGACTCAAATACGGCGCCGGCTGCGAGGACGAGAGCGGCAAAGCGAGCCCGATCGCCTCCGCCACGCAGGCCATCGTATTGGCAGTATATTGCCCACCGCAGGCGCCGTCGCCGGGACAGGCGTGCTTTTCGAGATCACACAGATCCTCATAGCTCATTTTGCCCGCGGCGTACTGGCCAACACCTTCGAACAGGTCTTTGACATTCACCTCTTTGCCGCGCCAATTCCCCGGCAGGATCGAGCCTCCATAGAGAAACACGCTCGGCACATTTAGCCGGAGCATCGCCATCATCATGCCCGGCAAGGATTTGTCGCAGCCGGCGACGCCCACCAGCGCATCATAGGAATGGCCGCGCATCGTCAGTTCGACGCTGTCGGCGATGCAGTCCCGTGAGACGAGGGACGAGCGCATCCCCTCATGGCCCATGGCGATGCCGTCGGTGACGGTGATGGTGCAGAACTCCCGCGGGGTGCCGCCCGCGGCCTTCACTCCGGTGGAGACCGCGTGCGCCTGACGCATCAGGGCGGTGTTGCAGGGGGCGGCCTCGTTCCAGCATGAGGCGACGCCGACAAAGGGTTGCTCAATCTCGCGGGTCCCTAGCCCCATGGCGTAATAGTAGCTGCGGTGCGGCGCACGCTCCGGACCCATGGTCGAGTGGCGCGAGGGGAGCGTGGATTTATCGAACTTGGTCATGGCCGCGATTTAGCCCGGTCGGCGGCGCGGGCGCCAGCGGCATCTCGGCGCGGGCCCGCATAAAAGAAGAGGCCGCCCTGAGGGTCGGGAGCGGCCGCTTTAGCGTTTCAATCGGTGTCGGCGTCGTTGGCCTTCCGGCCGGAAAGGAACATAGGACTAAACCGCTCCCGCGGCAGGCCCATCCTGCGAGGGGAGAGCGCTACGATGAAGGCGCGTGTGGGCGCCTACTTCTGGCCTCAACTCGACATTGGCGCAAGGAGTGTCAAACGGCAATTCAGGGCCAAGTCGGCTCCGTTCGTAGGGGTTGGCATCCGGCAGAGTCAAGTCAGTCCAGTCATTCGGCTGCCTCACCGGAGCCAGGCCGGACTTCGCCGACAATAGACGCCGGCAGACTTATGCGAAGGGTTTGCAGTGGGCGCCGGGCGAGACAATTAGATTGAGCCGCACCTCGGCCGGACATTGACCCTCGTCAGTCATGCAGCCTTCAACGGTTTCGCACGCTTGATGCGCGTCTGCTCTTTTGGATCATGCATAACCTCCCAGAGTTCCGTGCGACGTTGCACGTTCAACCAGAAATCTGGGCTGTTGGAAAAAACCCGCGCGAGTATCAATGCCGTCGCCGCAGTAACATTGCGCTTGTTATTGCACAGCTCGTTGACATGCTTACGTTGCACACCCATCGCTTCCGCAAGCGCGCTCTGGGTCAGACCGAGCGGCTCCATGAACTCCTCGGTCAAGATCTCGCCGATCGAAGCCGGCTTGCGTTTGGTCATCAGCATACTGCCCATCCTTCCCGTCTGAACCTATCTGTTACTATGATCGTCCAGATAGACGTTCGATGCTTCGCCCCGCGCGCCATCCCACTGAAAAATCAGCCGCCACTGACGGTTGATGCGGATCGAATGCCAGTCCTCGAGATTACCGCGCAACTTTTCAAAGTGGTTGCTCGGTGGCACCCGAAGATCCTGATCCGTCAGGGCGTCATCGATCATTTGGAGCTTCCTGAACAAGCGCCGATCAATATCAGATGGAATTCTTCGAGACGACACGTCGTCGACGAAGAAGTCGTGTAACCAATCATCCCGGAAGCTGACAATCAATCGTTCACCCCGTGGTCGATGTACCGCTCCATGGGTCAATTGTCAATCGACTGAGGTGCGCTCCGTCAGTTCTCGACCTCAGCGCAACTTTTCGGGATGCGGCTGCCACCTCTATCCAAATCATCAGCCGGCAGGATTGGGCCTGCGGACTCAAGCGACGATCATCGCGGCTTTGTTGATGATCGGGTCGGCGATCGGGGCGACGACGAAGCCGCTGAAGCGGTTGAAGGGGGACATCGGCAGGTTTCTTTAGGGCTGAGGTTCTGAGGGTTAGGCGACGATTTGGCTGGCTTGGTTCAGGAACGGCATGGCGACCACGGCATAGGCGAAGACAGCGGCGGCGAAGGCGGCGAAGCGGGTGGTGGCGGCCATTTCAGTCTCTCCTTTGGTTTGGCCGGCGTTGCCGGCCGCCTTTCCATGAGGAGACCCTACGGTGTGCCATCCTGGGACGCCGTGACCCTGGTCACCGGTGTGCCCGTGTACCTTTTTTGAGCGGGTTGGGACATCCTGTCTGCCTCGGGCCGGCCGATCGCGAGCAGCCCTTCGCCCCCTGCGCCTTCGAGCGCCTGAGGGGACATGCTCCTCGATTGGTCGGGTGCGTTGCACGCCCAGTGGGGAGTTGCGCCGGGGGTCGCCCCGAACGCCAGAACCTTGGCATGCCTCAGGCCCAATTTGGCGAAAGACGGCAAGTTCCTCGATCCGCTTGAAGACCTGGTCTCTCATGCGTCTGGCTGCCGCCGGGTTGCGCTCGCGATAGAATGCGTCAAGCGCCTCCAAGTCCGCTTTGGCGCTCCGAGGCCAGCGCATACACACCCACTATGACCGATCGAGTCGAAACGCTGCGACCGCCTCTGCTTGATCGATCAGAGTTTCCTGAGGGTCGGCGCGACGGCGTTCGATCTCCGCCCATTCCGCGTCTGTCAGCCCCAGCGCCTCCTGTGCCGGCTCCTCCAACAACCCTTCGATCTTCCACGCTAGACGCACCTGCTCCTCTTCGGGCAGAGCCTTCAGGCGATCGATGACGGCGTCGAGCTTGCTCATAGCGGCCATTCCAGCGCAGCTGCGGCCCCTAGTCCCGCCCCGCGGCCAAGGCCTGCTCTAGCTGCGCCAGCGAATCGGACAGTTTAGCCCGGGCGTTCTTGGCGTCCTCCAGCCGCTCGCGGTTCTCTTCAA
>JBILVS010000184.1:0-4774 GCA_044370335.1 Caulobacterales bacterium | reverse complement strand
TCCTGCGCCTCCCGCCTTGCCCGTGTTTCTGGCCCACGACTACCGCTATCTCGGCGGCGCCATCGCGGGCCGTCCGGTGCTCATCATGGTTGGCCCCGCGGAGGGAGTCCCGCCAGCGTCGATAGCGGGGCGATCCGGGGTCACGGTTTCGCCGGCTTCCGACGCCAGGAGCCGGATGGCGGCGTGCCGGTCGGCGACCGAGACCCTTACCGCGGTCGCCTCAATGCCGCGCCCCACCCGATCAACCCGCAAGACCCCATCGGCGTTGACGAGAGCTTCAACGACGCCTGTATCGCTGAGGGCGTCCCCGATGCCTGCGCCGAGCGCCTGGGCGAGCGTGAACAGGCGCCGCTCGGAAGACAGGGCAAGGCCGCTCATGGCGTGCGGCTCTCAGGAGGGATCTCAAGGCCCGCGAAGACGCCCCCCGCCACTGATCGCCCAGGCGCCAAGCCCTCCAACACAAAATCGAGGAAGCGATCGAACCGGGCGTCGGCGCTGGCCGCCACGCTTTCCGTCGCCTCGTCCGGCAGCTCCGGATTGTGTTCAAGCCAGACCCGGATGTAGGCGAGGAGGCATTCTTTCAGGATCGCTTTTTCCGCCACCAAGGCGTCAAGTCTCGCCTCAAGACGGTTGAGCTGCCGGCGGGTCGTGTCGGCGGCAGCCGCCTGGGCCTTGGCTGTCTGCGCCCCAAACCTGGATTGCACCGCTTCCGCCACAAGGCTCGCCAGCGAGCGGCCCTGGTCCTTGGCGAGGCGTTCCATGGTGACAGCGATCTCCTCCGGGATCGTCGCTTTGATGCTGCGCTGAGCCATGGGTCATGCTCCTCCAAGCTTGGGCCGCCGCCGGGCAGGGCGGGGGTTGTCTTCGGTTTGATCGCTGGTGTTGGCTTTGGCGGGAGGCCCACTGGCGGATGAAGCCGGTGGGCCCGCTTCGTCGGCGGCCGCTTCCGACGGCGGCGCAGGGGGGGGCGAAGTCAGCCCCGCTCGCGCCCGTTCAGAGAGGGTGAGGTCAAGCTCGCCCTGAGCTGAATCAACGGGAGCCGGGTCAACCGGGACGACCCTCACCGTGCCATTGGCTGCGGTTTCAAGGCGGCCCAAAGCCCGGACCGTGACCCAGTCATGGGTTGTGGTGAGACTGGCGCGGTTGGCGATGGCGGGCTTCAGCCTTGCCCGGAAAACCGGCTCTTTGTCGTAGGCGAGCTTTTTCGCCCGCAAGGGCTTATGGCCCTGGACAAAAATGACCTGATCCGTGTCCGGAAGGGTCTGGATTTCCTTGGCGGGGATGAGGGCGCGTTCTTCGTCCTTGGTCGTGACCGTTGAGCCGTTCTCGAAGGCCTTGACGCTGCGCCGGCGGCTCACCTGCTCGACGGTGTCGAACACCTTTCCCGCAAGGCTTGAAATCCATTCCGCGCTGCCGGGCTCGGAGGTTCCGAAAACGGACGTGACCTGGCAATTGTCGACGATGACATTGTCGCGGCCATAGGTGCGCCGGATGTGGTTCGGGCTTTGGCAAACGAGATAGGCTTTGAGGCCATAGCCCGCCATCGCGCCCATCGCGGTTTCGAAAAAGCCAAGCCGCCCCAACATCGGGAACTCGTCGAGCACAAAGAGGAGGGGATGGCGCTTCAGGTGGCCCTGCACAGTGCGGGTCTGGTCCGCCATCAGGGTCTTGCCCGCCATCTCCACAAAGAACCGCAAGGTCGGCAGGAAGCGGGCAAGGTCCTGCGGCGGCGGCTGCAGATAGAGCGTCATGGGATGGGGGCCGGCGACGAGATCGAACAGACGAAACTCGCTGGTCGCGGTATTGGCGGCGACGATGGGGTCGGCGAAGAGGCCAAGATAGGCGTGCGCCGTCGCCCGGATCGCAGACTGCATCCGCTCCTCGTCTTCTAAGAACTTGCTCGCCGCCTGCAGGATTTCGGGATGCACCTCCGGCGCGCCGGTGAGCGGGTTGCGCCGGTGCAGGGTGGCGCGCATCTCCCGGGCGTAGGTCTTTAAGGAGGCCAGGCGTTCGCGAACGACGGTTAATGTCTTCCGCTCCAAAGGCTCCGTATAAAGAACATGCAGGATGACCCCGGTGAGGATGGCGGCGGCGGATTTGTCCCAGAAAGGATCCCCGCCCTTGGGTTCGGGGCCAATGAGGCAGGCGACGAGGTTCTGCACATCGCCCACTTCGTGGTCGCCCCGTCGCACCTCAAAGAGGGGGTTCCATTTGGCGCTGTCTTGCTTTGTCGGCGCAAACCAGATCGTGGGGCCAAGGGCCGCCCGAAAGCCTGCCGTCCCCGGAAACTGATGCCGCCGATCGCCGTGGGCCAATTCGCCCTTGAGGTCCAACACAAGCGCCGCATGCGGCCAGGTCAGAAGCGTCGGGACCACATGGCTGCGGCCTTTGCCTTTGCGGGACGGTCCGATCAGGAGCTGATGGCCTTCGCCGTCGTAGCACAGGATGTCGCGACCGAGCTTGCCAAGGACCGTGCCGCCCTTGGCGAAGAGCCCCGCCGTGATCGCCTCTTCGCGGTTCGCCCAGGCTTTCGCGCCAAAGCGTTTCTTCGCGGCCGCCAAAGTCCATGTCAGCCAAAGCGCCGCAAGGCTCAGAACGACGGTCGCAACAAGGATCAAGCCTGCGACCGCGAAGGGTCTTGGATACAAGCCGCCCCATTGCGATCGCCAGTCCAGAACCGCCGTGGGCGGATAAATCGCCGCCGTCTCCCACTGGAAGAGGGGAGAGCCGAGAGCGGCTTGGTAGCCGAAGACATGGGCCACAAACTGCGTCGCGGACCATACGCCCGCAAGTCCCAGCAGGACGGTCGTGGTCCCTCCGGCGATGAGCGTGGCGCGCTCCTGAGCCATGGATCCCGATCGCTTTCCAGCGTGGCGGGACCCCATGTCCGACCACGGAAAGCGTGAGGCAAATGAGGCGCCCGGCTCAAAACCACGAATGTCGTTGTTTCGAGCCTCATCCCCACGAAACGCGAAGCCGCATTAAAACGCTGTCTTATCCTGAAACGAAAGGCGGGCTCTGGGTCGCATGAGGGACTGTCGCGGGAGGCGCTGTGGCTTTTCGGCGGTGAAGCACGCGCTCAATTGTCCGCACCCGGCTTATGGAGATCTGGACCCCAGCCCCCGTCGCCACCGCCTGCAGCAAACCCGCGGGAGACCCATGGGCGATCCGGACCTGGTAGCCGGACCGGTCCAGGACATCGACGCCGGCGACCCCGGGTAAAGCGGCAAGAGCGGTCTCAAACCGCTTTACGGTCTCCGGGACCGCCCCCGACAGAATGACGAACTCCACAAGCTGCAGGAGGTGTGGATCCAGAACTCCTGGCTTGATCACGGCCTGAAACCCCAAAAGGATTTCGTTGGCCTGGAGCCAATCGAGACGACCCCGGACGGCCCCTTCACTCAAGTCCACGATATTGCCCAAGGCCACATGATTGGCGCGGCCATCCTCCGCCAAGACCTGAAGCAGGATCAGGTCTTTCTCATCCATCCTTGTCTTGAGCGGCAAACGTCTCCCCCGATCCCCAGCCTTTCCTCTTGTCTATCTGGTGCTCGATTCGTCGCTCTGGCAACCTCTGCAATCCAATAGACTTCTCCACAAAGTGGAGCGCGATCGCCTCCTGCAGCGCTTGCTTGTGCTGGCCCAGCCGGGGCTCAGGTCAAGGCGCTGCAAGCGCCCCGGAGGCCTTGACGCCGCACCCCTCACGGCCGGGGGGGCGGCGCGGATTGGCGTCGCCGCCGGTGGCGACCCCGGCGCGCTTTCGCCGCCGCTGGCTGTCAACAGAATTGTCCGTTTCCGCCGGCGGGTTTCTGGCGGGTTTCTGGCGGGTTTTTGGCCGCTCCTTTGGGTGGCGCCGCCGCGGGGGCTGTGGCAGGAGGCGCCGGCTCTTATCTTGGATCGGCCGCAGCTGCAGTGATTGGTGTTGGTTCTGCCGGCGCTTCCGGCGTCCTTGATCGCGCTGGCGCCTGAAACCATAGGTGTGTCTTCAACACGGACGCGGGACTGAGCGACTTCAACGGCTTAGCCCCGCGGAGCATGCTGATGACGCGGTATCAAATTGATCTCTAAAAAACATCCATCCGAAACAAAGGTCTGGATGGAATGTGCAGTCTTGACCATCTCAAGTTGTGTAGCGCTCGGCGTTTCGGAGCTGGCCTCTCAATCGCCGCCGCCCCCTCCGCCGCCATCGCCGCTATCATGCCCCGCGTCGAGCGGACCGTCGGACTGTTTGAAGGGCTTGGGCGATGACCCCGCGATCAGAATCGTGGGCGCGGATATATCGTCCGCACCGGGGTCTCCGCGGTCATTCTGAGATTCTTTCTGGCGATGCCTAGAATCTGGCGCAGCGCGCCCACACCAGAAGGCCAAGCCGACGACGGCGACCGAATAGGAGATTAGGCCGCCGATCACAGCCGGTATCAGGGGGATCATCCCCATCACGACGCCGCCGCCTGCGAGCCCGGCAGCGATCAAAAGTGCCAGGAAAGCCCCGATCAAGAAGGGGGGAGACGATGGTCTATTGATCGCTCTGTTCCTTCCACAAAAGAGCCGCAGGCCCCGTCGAGGGAGCGGAGGAAACATGGGGATGGCCTAGCCTCAGGTTTCCACACCCAACCAATTCCGCAAGCACGCCAACGCCGGCGGGATCTTGGAGACCGCGCCGTGGCGATGCATACCACGACAGCCCCTTCCATCGCTAGACCACGTTGCGACCATACGGGCTCGGCCAAAAGCGTCGCAACGTGGTCAAGGATTAACACTGGGGCGTTTTCCG
>JBILVS010000064.1:0-16308 GCA_044370335.1 Caulobacterales bacterium | reverse complement strand
GGCTTTCGTTGTCGCCGTCACGGTGGTTGCTGAGGTCGGAGACTTCAGCCGGTTTGATAATCCGCGCCAGCTGATGGCGTATCTGGGGCTGACACCCCGTGAACACTCCAGCAGCCTATCGGGTTCACGCCCCTGCTTTGATGCGAGGAGGGCGCGGGTGTCCCCGCGGCTGAGGGGCACGGAGATTGCGCTCATCGCGTCGCGCTCTTGAGGGCGGATGAACGCGGTTCCCAGCGGCTCAGCGAATAGGAATTGCCGCTCGGAACCGCCGCGCCGGCGACGATGATTGATGGTCGCGGTGACGAACTGCATCTTGTTGAAGGGCGCCGTTGGCATCGCTGGCGGATCGCTGATTTCACAAAAGACTACTGACCGCCTTCATTGCGCCAAACACGAACCAAAATGAGGCGAGCCACACGGGAGCCCGCCTCACTCTTTTAACCACGACTAAGCCTTTAGACTTCTTCCGTCTTCCGCGCCGGCGGGGTCGGCGGCGGCGTTTCCGGAAAGTACTGGAAGGCGAGTTTGTCAGCATCGTTCGGATCGGTGTCGATCTTCACGAGGCCGCCGTGCTTCAAAGCGCCAAACAGAAGCTCGTCCGCCATGGGCTTCTTCACATGCTCCTGGATCATCCGCGTCAGCGGCCGGGCGCCGAAGGCCGCATCATAGCCGCGCGAGGCGAGCCAATCGGCGGCAGCGTCACTGATCTCGATCGTGACGTTGCGCTCCGAGAGCTGGCCTTCGAGCTGGATGATGAACTTCTGAACCACATTCCTGACGATATCCGGTCCCAAGCCCTGGAAGTGGATCACAGCATCGAGACGGTTGCGGAATTCGGGTGTGAACAGGCGGCGGATGGCTTCCTCGTTCTCATGGTCTTTCCGGCCTGCGCCGAAGCCGATGCCCTGTTTGGCGGCGTCCGCTGCGCCCGCGTTCGTCGTCATGATCAAGATCACGTTCCGGAAGTCGACCTTTTTGCCGTTGGCGTCGGTCAGTGTCCCGTGGTCCATCACCTGCAGCAAGATGTTGAAGAGGTCTGGGTGCGCCTTTTCGATTTCATCGAGCAACAGCACGCAGTGCGGATGCTGATCCACGCCGTCTGTGAGAAGGCCGCCCTGATCGTAGCCGACATAGCCGGGAGGCGCCCCGATCAGGCGGCTCACGGTGTGGCGCTCCATGTACTCCGACATGTCGAAGCGCAGAAGCTCGATGCCCATGATGTTGGCGAGCGATCGGGCCACCTCGGTTTTGCCGACGCCCGTGGGGCCGGCGAAGAGGTAGTTGCCGATGGGTTTCTGGGGCTCGCGCAGGCCCGCGCGGCTCATCTTGATCGCCGCGGCGAGCGCCTCGATGGCGCTGTCCTGGCCGAACACGACCCGCTTCAGATCCTGCTCCAAGCTCTTCAGCATTTCCGCGTCGTTCTTCGACACCGACTTCGGAGGAATGCGGGCCATCCGCGCGACAACCTCTTCAACGTCGGTGACGTCGATCAGCTCTTTGCGGTCCTCTTTCTTGAGCAGCATCATGGACGCGCCAGTCTCGTCGATCACGTCGATCGCCTTATCCGGCAGCTTGCGGTCGCCCATGTGCCGCGCCGACAGCTCCACCGCAGCCTTCACGGCTTCGTCGGTGAACTTCACCTTGTGGTACTCTTCAAAGTACGGCCGAAGGCCCATCAGAATCTTAATGGCGTCGGGGATCGAAGGCTCGTTCACGTCGATCTTCTGGAAGCGTCTGGCGAGCGCCCGGTCCTTCTCGAAATGCTGCCGGTATTCTTTGTAGGTCGTCGAGCCCATGCAGCGCAGGCCGCCGTTCTGCAGCGCCGGCTTCAGCAGGTTCGAGGCGTCCATCGCCCCGCCGCTCGTCGCACCTGCGCCGATGACGGTATGGATCTCGTCGATGAAGAGGATGGCGTTGGGGTGGTTCTCCAACTCCTTCATCACGCTCTTCAGGCGCTCTTCGAAGTCGCCCCGATACCGGGTGCCAGCCAACAGCGCGCCCATGTCGAGAGAGAAGATCGTGGCCTCTTTCAAAACCTCCGGCACATCGCCTTCGTTGATCTTGCGAGCGAGCCCTTCGGCGATCGCGGTCTTGCCGACGCCCGGATCGCCCACCAACAGCGGGTTGTTCTTTTGCCGCCGACAGAGAATCTGGATCGAGCGCAGCACTTCCGGCTCGCGACCGATGAGGGGGTCGATCTTGCCGTCCTTGGCCTTCTTGTTGAGGTTGACGCAGTAGGCGGCGAGAGCTTCCGAGCCCTGCTTCACCGCGCGTTCGCCGTCCTCGCTTTCGGCGGCCCCCCGGGGAGCGCGGGTTTGGCCGGCGCCGGCCTTTTTCGCCAAGCCGTGCGAGATGTAGTTCACCGCGTCGTAGCGGGTCATGTCCTGCTCTTGCAGGAAATAGGCAGCGTGGCTTTCCCGCTCGGAGAAGAGCGCCACGAGCACATTGGCGCCGGTCACTTCGCGCTGGCCGGAAGAATCAACGTGCAGCATCGCCCGTTGCAGGACCCGCTGGAAGCCGGCCGTGGGCCGCGCCTCTTCGCCCTGGCGGCCTTCCACCACCAGGTTCTGCAGGTCCTCATCGAGATACTGCTCCAAGCCGCCGCGCAGCTTGCCCAGGTCCACCTTACAGGCGCTCATCACCTGAGCCGCATCATCATCGTCGATGAGCGACAAGAGCAGGTGCTCCAGCGTCACATATTCGTGGCGATGTTCGTTCGCGAGCGCCAAAGCCCGGCGCAGGGTCGCTTCCAAAGTGCGGGAGAAGGTCGCCACTGGCCTATTCCTTTTCCATGATGCATTGCAGCGGGTGTTCATTCCGCCGCGCCAAGTCCATCACCTGGGCGACCTTGGTTTCGGCCACCTCAAAGGTGAAGACGCCACACAAGCCCACTCCATGCTGGTGGACATGCAACATGATGCGCGTGGCTTCCTCAATCGACTTATTGAAAAAGCGCTCCAACACGAACACGACGAACTCCATGGGAGTGTAGTCGTCGTTCAGCAGCAGCACCCGATACAGCGAGGGTTTCTTGGTCTCGGCCCGGCTCTTCGTGGCGACCCCCCGGTCGCCATCGCCGCCGTCGTCATCCTCGTCCCAACGCCGCTCGGTCATACGCCCATCCTGCGCACGAACGCCTCCAAGCCCTTCGCGATCTCCCCGCGAACCGCCCGGCGGCGTCTTGCCTCAGTAACTTATGGGCTGGATGCGTCCTTGGTAAGGCCTTGACATGGTCTCGCGCAGGTCGATGACACAGCGACAGGCGCCGACGGCGGAGTCATGCCGCTTTGGTGAGCCGTTCTGCGATGCGGGCCAGGATGCGCTCTCCCCGGGCGGCGTTGACGCCGAGGTCGCTGTAGCCAGCGCGAGAGCGAGAATAGAGCGCAAAAGTGCTCGCCCCCGACACCAGCGGCAGGATCGCCATGTCAATATCGTCCACAAACCGCAGCAGGCGCGTGGTCGCGGCGAACACGAATCGCCCGGTGGCGCGGTCGCCCACGATGAGTTCCGTCCTGGGATCGGCCAAAACGCTCCCTGCATCACGCCGGCCAGCGCCCCCGCGGAGGAGGCGAAGACCGGGGCCATAACGGTTGGCGCAGCCTTGCGGCACACTCCTTCGGGAGCCATGAGCCACCAGGTCGGCCGCCGCGGCGGGACAAGCGTTTCAAAATCAACCATCGCCCTTCACCGGGCGCCAGATAAACGACTAGGACAAGGCTCGCAGAAGCAAAAAGGCCCGACCGCGGGCGCGATCGGGCCATTTGTCCGGAACGGCGCCTTCGCGTCGCGGGAAGCGGCTTAGCGCACGGCGCTGGTCTGCATCAGCGCGCCGACCGCGGTCATGCGCTCGTTCAGAGGCTTTAGGGCGTCCTTGGTCATGCCGGCGACCATATCGGACATAGCATTCATTTCCGCCATGTAGGTCTCGAACGAGGCCTTGGCATAATCGGCCTGACGCTCCATCAGCTCTTGGACGCTCTTGGAGGTCATCATAGCCTTGGTAGCGGCCATGTGGGTTTCGAGCGCCGCCTTGGTGAAGGCGACGTAGCGGGCGGAGAGGGCTTCCATGCCCTTCTGCGCCACGGTCGCCGAAGTGACGAAAGCTTCGACGTTCTCTTTGCCGAAGGCCCCGA
This sequence comes from Caulobacterales bacterium, assembly GCA_044370335.1. Lineage (GTDB taxonomy): Bacteria > Pseudomonadota > Alphaproteobacteria > Caulobacterales > Aquidulcibacteraceae > REEB509. The sequence goes on along the minus strand of JBILVS010000064.1, from coordinate 12,175 downwards.
ATTCAGCGGCGGCGGCCATCGACCGGTTGAGGTTGGACTGCATCGCTTCGCTTGAGGCCGCTGTCACCTGCTCAAAAGCGTTGACGGCGGTTTCGGTGGTCTTGCGGGCGGTTTTGGCGGCGGTGGCCATGAGAACTCTCCTTCACGCACTTCAGGTCATCCGGAACGCGCCGGAACACTCTGTGCGATCGTGAAGTAAGGCCCTGTGAAGCGCTTGAACCTCTGATCGCAGCTTAAGCACTCTGTGTCATGCTGCACCTGCGAAGTCAAGCGCTATGCTGCACTGCACAATCGCCTCGGGCGCCAACGCGCTGAGCACGACTCTTGCACAAGGATCAGGCGATGGCATTGATCGTCGATCCGGGGGCGCAATGAAGGCTTAACCGGTGAGGCGACACTGTCATGGTGGAAGCGGGCACAGGGCGCGCCGCGAAAACACCGCAGTTTTGCGGGAACGGGGATCCATGAAGCAGCTGTCTGTGATCCTTTGTCGCACAGTGGCCGCGGGAGCGGCCCTCGCCACTGTCAGCTTGGCGGCCCCGGCGTTGGCCCAGGACCGCTTCAGCGCGATCGTCATCGACATGGACACCAACGAGGCGCTTTACGAAGACGCCCCTGACGAACGGCGCTTTCCCGCCTCGCTCACCAAGATGATGACCATCTACCTGATGTTCGAGGCTCTCGAGCGCGGCGACATCACCCTCAACACCCGGATGACCGCGTCGCGCAACGCTTCGCGCCAACCGGCGTCCCGCCTCGGCATGCGCCGCGGGGATACGATCACGGTAGAGCAGGCGATTACGGCCCTCGCCGTCCGCTCCGCCAATGACGTCGCAACCGTCGTCGCCGAGCACCTGGGCGGGACCGAATCAAACTTTGCCGCCCGCATGACGAATCGCGCCGCAGAATTGGGAATGACCGATACCCGCTTCGCCAATGCGAGCGGCCTGCCCGACGACCGCCACCGCACCACCGCCCGGGATATGGCGGTCCTCAGCGAGGCGCTGATCAATAATTTTCCGCAATACTACCATTACTTCTCCACGCCGGAGATGGCCTGGCGCGGCACCACCGGCCGCAACCACAACAGGCTTTTGGGCCAGGTGCCCGGCGTCGACGGCCTCAAGACCGGCTACACCCGAGCCTCCCGGTATAACCTCGCCACCTCCGCGATCCGCAATGACCGCCGCATCGTGGCCGTCGTCCTGGGAGGCGAATCCTCTGCCGCCCGCAACGCGGAGATGGAGTGGATGGTGGAGATGGCCTTCGAGGAACTCCGCCGCCGCCAAATTGAGGAGGGCGGGGGGAACCTCGCCGCAGCCACCATCGCGGCCGTGCCCTGGCGCACCGCCCCCGGCTGGGAGGAGGGCGACGAAGACAACGGCGATCTCGCAAGCGCGGCGACGGCGGCCTTTGGCGACGCCGCCTACACTGGCGATAGCGCCGGCTTCACCCCGGCGGTTGTGACGGTGCGAACTGAGGATCTTCCCCTTCCGGTGATCTCATCGCCGGGCGTCATCCGTCACTGATTGGCTTTGAGCAACACATCCCGGGCCTTGGTCAGGGCCGCTGCCGCGGCTTCCGTGCCGCCGGCGTCAGGGTGTGCCCGGGCAATCTTGGCCCGATAGGCCGCCCGGATCGCAATGTGGTCTGCGCCGGGGCCAACGCCCAGAAGGGCGCGAGCCTCTTCAAGGGCGCGAGCCTCTTCGAGGTCTTGCGGATTGGGTCCTGACGGGCGCTTGGCGGATTGCTCCTGCGGCCAAGCAAGGACAAGCCCGAGGCTGACGAAGACGAACCCCGCCAACGGTCGCCCCAAAAGACTGAGGAGCGCGCCGGCGCCGATCGCGAGCCAAGACTTCCACGGCAACCGGACGGCCTTCAGACCTTTCGCCTGCACCTCGAGACGCCAAGCGAGCGCCAGGGCGAACAAGGACGCCACGGCAAACAAAACGAACACAAGCACGGCGGACACCCCTTACCGACTGCGTGCTTAGAACCGCAGCGTTTCGCCTTCAAATCCCGGCAACTTCAGGGTGATGAAAAGATCCCGCAGCTCTTGGCGCGCAGCGAGATGGCTGATGCTGACCTCGTCCTCGCCGTTCTGGTTCAGCAGATCGAGCAGCGTGCGGCCCTGCGGGAAAAGCTCCCGGTAGATGACTCGTTCAGACAGACCCGGCGCCAGACGAAAGCCAATGCGCGTAGACAGCGTGCGCAACGCCTCCCCGACGCGTTGCTTGTTCCTCGCCTCGATCTTCGACGCCGAGGTGCGATTGCGCAGCACAATCCAGTCGATCGGCCGGCGAGACGCCGCAGCCCGGCGCTTGCGGCTCTCCCAGACCATCTCCGAGTAGATCGACGGGCGCACGCTATCGGGAGCGCTGTCGTCGATGTCGCCCAACAGGTCGAAGTCGATGAAGCTGTCGTTCAGGGGCGTGATCAGTGTGTCGGCGTGGGCGTGAGCGAGCCGCGACAGAAAGCTGTCCCCGCCGGGGGCGTCGATCACCACAAATTCGCAGGTCTCGCTCAGCCGCCGCAGCGCGACGACGAACGCGTTGTGATCGGCGCTTTCGGCATCGTCGAGCTGCCGCAGACCGCTTGCCTGGATGTCCGCCACCTGGGGCATCTGGAGCGTTTCGGCTCGGCCTTCGCCGAAGCGGGCGCGGTTATCGATGTAGCGGGTCAGGGTCCTCTGCCGCAAATCAAGGTCGATCGCCCCGACGCGCCGCCGCATCCGCAGCAAGGCGACGATCAGGTGCATCGCGACCGTGGACTTGCCGGCGCCGCCCTTCTGGTTGCCCACCACGATCACGTGCGGCTGCGCCAATCCCGGGGTCGGCGTTAGGATCTGCGCCGCCTGGGAAAGGAGATAAGCGCTCATACTCCGCTCCTCGCGGGTTCCTGCGCCAAAGGCTGAGCGGCGGCAGACCAATCAGCCGGCACGCAAGACAAGCCCCACACAGTCAGCGCCAGGCAGCGCTCCGCGGCAGCGGCCTCATCGTGGACGGGTCCCACCAACAGCATCACGCCGCCGTCGGAAACGGCAAGATAGGCCTGAAGACCGGTCAGCGCGGCAGAATCGAGCGATTCAATCTCGCGCCACATGACGCGCGCCATTTGGGCGTCGGTGAAGCGCCCCAAGGCCAGCGCAGCCTGAGGCGCCGGGGTGGCAGCCAAGGTCATGGCAGGCAATGGCCCCAAGGGCTCCAAAAAAACAGACCCGACGTCAGCGAGCGCGTTGAGCTCGAGGCTCCACACCGGCAGCGGCCACTGCCAGCGAATGACCTCACTGTCGGCCACCGTCACGCCGTCGGCAAAGGCGGCAATGGCGTGGAGATCAAGGGCTGCGGCCTGGGCCCGGGGGTCGGCGGCGCTAAGGCCATCCACCTCCGCCGCAAGCTCCGCTGCGAGCCATTCAAGGCGCGAGTTAGGGCCGGCCTGCGTGCCGCCCGTTGCGCAGCCGCTCGCCAGCGCCCCAGCCAGGGTCGCCGCAGCTGCAGCCTTGATCGCGCGACAACCGCCCATGACGCCATCAGTACCGCGTGATGGTGAATCGGCTCTTAAGGCGGTTGACAGAAATCTTTCATCCGGGGACAGCGCTTCCGCATGAATGCTGCTGCTTCGCCCCTTCTTCTTGTTCGCACCGTGAGCGCGCTCCGCGCTGCGCTGGCCCCTTGGCGCGCCAAAGGCCAGCGCATTGGGCTTGTGCCCACGATGGGGGCTTTGCACGAGGGCCATATCTCGCTCACCCGCCTGCTCCGTGCCCGGGGCTGCGATCGTGTTGTAGCGACGATTTTCGTCAACCCCGCACAGTTCGCGCCACATGAAGACTTGGCGCGTTATCCCCGCGACGAGGGCGGCGACGCCGCCCTTTTGGCCGCGGCCGGGGTGGACCTGTTGTTCGCCCCTGACGCAAGGCAAATCTATCCGCCGGGCTTTTCAACGAGAGTCACCGTGGATGGCGTCTCCGCCTCCCTGGAAGGGGAGGCGCGGCCGCACTTCTTCGGCGGAGTGGCGACCGTGGTGGCGAAGCTCTTGATCCAGGCGATGCCCGACGAGGCAGCCTTCGGAGAAAAGGACTACCAGCAGCTACAGGTCATCCGGCGGATGGCGGCCGACCTCGATCTTCCGGTTGTGATCGTGCCCGGCCCAACGGTCCGGGAGGCGGACGGCCTCGCCATGTCGTCGCGCAACAAATACCTGACCGCGGAAGCGCGGGCGCAGGCCTCGGCGCTGCCTCGGGCGCTGCAGACTTGTGTGGCGGCGGCGCAAAGCGGGCGGCCTTTGGCCGAAGCCGAATCCGAAGCCGTGGCCGCTCTGCAGGCGGCGGGTTTTGCGCCGATCGACTATGTGACGTTCCGGGATACGGAAACCCTGGGTCCGCCGGAGGCTGGCCGGCCGCTTCGGCTGTTCGCCGCGGCCTGGCTCGGGTCGGTGCGGCTGATCGACAATTGGGCGGTCTGAACCCTCACCAGGCGCCGAGGGCCATCAGCTCCCGACGGAGCTCTTCGGGAAGGTCTGCGCCGCCGTCCGTGTCGGTCAGGTCTTTCGGCGCATCCCCGGGCTTTAAATAGCGCCAGCCCTGAAAGGCCCGCTTCGGTGCAGGGTGCGTGCGCACCAGCGTCGGGTCGAGATAAAGCCCGCAACGATCCCCGTGCTCATCTGTGACGGGGCCGATCTCCACAATCGCCTGCCGGACCAGGATCACCCCTTTGATGACCCAATAGAGCGAACCGCCCTCCATCACCTCATCGGCCTGTTGCGGCCAGGCGCGGGTGCCGCACACTGGACGCGGCGGCAGGCCGCGCTTGCGGGCCTCGCGGATTTGCCACTGTTGCCAAGCGGCCAAGTCTTCGACGCGGTCGGCGCCGACGCAGAGCTTCACGATGTGAATCGTCATGCGCCGGACAATAGCGCCCTCAGGCGCTTTGGCGAACGCCTTCCACTGCGTCCGGCGCCAATTCGAACTCACGCTCGAACTGCATCTGGCGGCCCTTGTGCAGACCAAGGCGCTTCAGCGGCACAGACAGCGCCCAGCGGGCGGCCACGCCCAGCGGACTGAGGGACGCAACGGATTTTTGCGGCAGGCCGGCCCGGCGCAGAAGGCCGTTGACATAATAGGCCCCCAACCTGCGGCGCCCGTCCCAGGTCATGTACTCGATGGAGAGCGACACGTTCACTGTGCCGAGGTTCTCCACCCGGTGCGGCGCATTGTGCGGCCAGGCGATGGCCTGGCCTGGCTTGAGGTCGAAGACCTTCGCGTTGGCGTCGTAGGACCGATCGTAGGGAATGTCCTCGGTGGTTTCCTTGAGCACCACCTTCTCGAAATGCTCATCCGGCAGGTGTTTGCCGCCGTTGGGATAGACCCAGATCCGCTTGGCGCCGCGGACATGGCACAGCATCACTTCCGGCTGGTCGGCGTGATAGGGGACTTTCGCACCAGGCGCTGAAATCAGCAGATTGGTGTCGAGGCGAGCGCTCTTGAAACGCTTGTTGTGGGCGACAAGGCCTGCATGCATCTCCGCCATAAGGCCTGCGAGGCCCGGATGGGTCTCGTTCACGTGACGCAGATTGACCCACAGTTCGCCGCGGCTGACGGCCTCTAGAACGGCAGCGCCCCCTTGGCCTTTGCGGTCGCCGGTCATTAGCTTTACGAGCCGACCGTCCGCGTCAAACCGGTTGATGTTCAAATCCGTCAGGTCATCGGGGTGACCGTCGATGATCCCCGCGAGCCCCGCGTCGCTGAACAAGGGGTGGTCGCAGAAGCGATGGTGAAACAGAACCGGGCCTTCCCGGAGGGACTTGCCGGTTTCATCGGGGGCGATCGAGATCAGGGGCGCGCTCATGTCCCCATCCTAGCAAAACCTGTGCAACATTCTCTGAAGCGCCGTGGTTAAGCGGAGGCGGAGGCCTTCTCGACCCGAGCGGCCCAGGCGGCCTTGAGGCTGGCGCTGGTTTTGCGGCTGCCGTCCGGGCTCCAGCCGGGAGGGCCGAACAGATAACCGCCGACCTCTTTCAAGGACCGGGCGCTCGCTACGTCGCGGGCGATGCCGGCCCATTCGTGGAAGGCGATCCGGAAGGGGTTAAGCGTGCCCAAGTTCGCGATGATGCCATAGGTCGGCCGCTCTTCCTCCTGAACGAAGGTGCCGAAGAGGCGGTCCCAGATGATAAGGACGCCGGCGTAGTTCGCGTCGAGGTATTTCGGGTTCGTTCCGTGATGCACCCGGTGGTGGGAGGGGGTGTTCAGCACCAACTCCAGGGAGCCGAGGCGGTCAATCGTCTCGGTATGGATCCAGAACTGATAGACAAGGCTGAACGCCATGAACATCAGCACCATCTCCACGGGGAAGCCGATCAGGATCAACGGCAACCAGAAGACGAAGCTGAGGCTCAGATCGCCTGTCCAGGTTTGGCGCAGGGCGGTGGTGAGGTTGTAGTGCTGGCTGGAATGGTGGACGACGTGGCTCGCCCAGAACCAGCGCCGCTCATGGGCCACCCGGTGGAACCAGTAATAGGCGAGGTCTTCGGCGAAAAAGCAGAGAACAAAGCTCCACCAGGCCCAGGGGATGTCGAACAGGGCGAACTGGGAGACGGCGTAAAGGACGCCGAGCTTGACGCCGACGGTGAGCAGCCCCGCCACCCGGTTGCCCAGGCCCATGGCGAGGCTGGCCGCGGCATCCCGCGCATCATAGCGACCATGGGCGCCGAGCCGCACGGCCACCGCCTCCGCCACAATCATGACCACGAAGAAAGGCACCGCGTAGGTGATGATGAGGGAAACGTCGAAGGGGGCGTCCATGGCCAAGCGTCTTTGAACCTCAGGCGGAGCGGGTGGCGTGGCGCAGGGCCTCGACCCAGGAGGGGAAGTCTGCCCGGTCAAAAGCGATCGTCAAGGCGGGAAACCCGAGATCGGAGAAGCGGATCGTAGCGACGGGCCCGCCGGCGGGGCGGCGCAGGGCGACGCTTTCGACCTGGGCGGCGGTGAAGAGGCGCACGGCGAAGCCATCGGCCACCGCCCGCACCACCGCAAATCGGCCGTCGGCGAGGCGGGCGCCGCCGGCGATCCCCCGCCGGTCGAGGCCCACATCGTTGACCGCGACCCCTGGCTCGTAGGCTTCGATGGCGGCGACCACGGCGGCCTCATTCTTGAGCCGCCCGCCGTTGCGGAAGCCGAGCAGGGCCAGGAGCAGGACCATGAGGCCGACGGCGAGGCCGGACCCGGCGAGGATGAGGAGGTCGGTTTGGGTGATCATGGGGAAGCGCCCTGCCCGGCTAGTCCCCCCTCCCCAGCGGGGAGAGGGAATGGTCGCACTCCCCCCCAGCGGGGGAGATAGCTGAGCTTCCTCACCCCTCCGGCTCCAGCTTCACCAGCACAGCCCCCTCTTTCACCTGCGCCCCCTCTTTCGCAGATACAGCAGCGATGATCCCATCGCGGGGGGCTTTCAGGCCATGCTCCATCTTCATGGCTTCGAGGGTGAGGAGGACATCGCCCTTCTTCACACCCTGCCCGGCTTTCGCGGCGACAGCGACGATCTTGCCCGGCAGGGGGGCTTTGACCTCGTCCCCGCCCTCGCCGGCGTGAAGCTCGGCGGAGGCGCCGGGAGGGCGGAAGATAAACGGCATGCCGTCCATGAACCTGATTTGTTCGCCGACGTTTTCTTCTTTCCCTGGGAGCTCCCTTGCTCCGGGATACCGCTTCCCACGGCCCTCAACGCCGCCAGATCGCGCGACGACCGTGTCAGACTGCGCCCAATGGACATCGACGGTCAGCACGCCGAGGTCGTCCTCCAAGCACCAATGGGCGCGCTTTGGTGCGTTGAGCCGCCAGCCGTCACGGATGGTCCATGGGGTTTCCTGGCTCCCCTGGTCCACAGCCAGCCAACTCACCAGATCTGTGGCCGCCCTCAGGCGCGCATTTTGCGTATCCGTAAGCTGATCAAGCTTTTCCCCGATCAGCCCCACATGAACCGCACCCTCGTTGAACGTATCGCTTTTCAAGCACTGTATCAAAAAATGGATGTTCGTCGAAACGCCCCGCACGCGCGTCCAAGAGAGCGAACTGGTCAATCCACAGATCGCCCCCGCCCTTGGCGTGTCATGCTCTTTGCCGGATGACCAGCAGATCGCTTTGGCAATCAAAGAATCATAGCTTGAAGGGACGGTATCGCCTTGCTCAAAACCGCTGTCGTTGCGGTGAAAGTAAGGATCATCAGTCCTGCGATCGTCATCGATAGAAACCCAATGGCATTCCACCAGGCTTCCCACACTCGGGCGGAACCCCTCCGCGGGATCTTCCGCGCAAATCCGCGCCTCGATGGCGTGGCCGGTAATGGTGAGCTCGTCCTGGCGCTTCGGCAGCTTTTCTCCCGCCGCGACCCGGAACTGCCACTCCACCAAGTCCTGCCCCGTGATCATCTCGGTCACAGGGTGCTCGACCTGCAGGCGGGTGTTCATCTCCAAAAACCAGAAGCCGTCCGGGCGTAAGGGTCCGTTGCCATCGACGATGAACTCCACCGTGCCGGCGTTCTCATACGCCACAGCCCGGGCGAGCTTCACCGCCGCGTGTGTGATCGCGGCCCGGACTTCCTCCGTCATCCCCGGGGCGGGGGCCTCTTCGATCACCTTCTGCCGGCGGCGTTGCAGCGAGCAGTCCCGCTCAAACAGGTGGACGACCTCCCCGTGTTTGTCGCCAAACACCTGCACCTCGATGTGGCGCGGGCGCTGCACCAGCCGCTCGATCAGGACCGCGTCGTTGCCGAAGGCGGCCTTGGCCTCGCGCTGGGCGGAGGCGAGCTGGTCCTTGAAGTCTTCCGCGCGGGTGACTTCGCGGATGCCCCGGCCCCCGCCCCCGGCGACGGCCTTGATCAGCACGGGAAGGCCGACGTCCTTGGCAGCCTTAAGCAGGCGTTTTTCGGACTGATCCTCGCCCTGGTAGCCCTCCAACACGGGGACGCCCGCAGCGATCGCGAGCCGCTTGGCTTCGTCCTTGAGACCCATGGCGCGGATCGCGGCGGGCGTCGGGCCGATCCAGATCAGGCCGGCGGCGACGACCGCCTCGGCAAACTCGGGATTCTCCGACAAAAAGCCGTAGCCGGGATGGATCGCCTGCGCACCCGCCTCTCTGGCGGCGGCGATGATGAGATCACCCCGCAGATAGCTTTCCGCGGCGGGCGGCGGCCCCAAACCCACGGCCCGATCCGCCTCGCGAACGTGCTTGGCCTTGGCGTCGGCGTCGGAATAGACAGCGACCGTCTGCATCCCCATCCGCTTGGCGGTGCGAAAGATGCGACAGGCGATTTCGCCGCGGTTGGCGACAAGGACGGAGGTGAACATGGCCCCCGCCTAGCCCACGAGGCCCAGGAGCACAATCGCGATGAAAAACAGGCTCAGACAGACCACCGCAAAGACCCACAGGAACAGGGTCCGCCAAATCGTGGACCACCAGCCCAAAGCGTAGGCCCCTTTGAGCTGGAACAGCATATGGAAGGGGACAGCCCCGACCAGAGGGGCAATGATCGGCCCGGCGACGGCCTCGGGCAGAAAACGCCCCAACAGCACCGCCGCGATCATGACCAACGACACGAAACTGAGCGAGTAGAGCACGAACACGGCGTGGTCGAACAACGTCGCTTCGCGCTTCCAAAGAAACAACAACGCCATGAAAGGCAGTGAGATCGGCGCCAAAAGCCAAGCAAACTTGTAGGCGGTGTTCTGGATCTTGTACCAGGCAAGCTCAGGGTTCTCAAGTTTCTTGCGGATCGTATGATCCCACGACTCGATCCCAGTATTGATCGAAATTCGACCATCTTCATTGGCTTGGCGGATCTCGCGAAAGGCGTTCGCGCTGTCGTCGGGGTTGCTCAAGGGGAAGGTAGCGTCGATCTCCAGCCCCTCGGCGCCCTCGGTGATGGAGAGATTGGGCGCCTCCCGCCCATCGCCGGCGACGGCGAGATCGAGCGTCGCCAGGGTCATCTCCAAGGACGCAACGGCGTCAGCCTCCCCCGCGGCCCGAGCGGCGGCGAGCTCTTCGGTCACTTGCTGCTGGGCTCGGGCGTAAAGGTCCCGACGGCCGCGGGCTTCGGCGGTTTCCGTCTCAAGGGTCGCCACGGCGGAGCGCGCTGCCGCCACGGCGGTCTGGGCGCCCGCCATAACGCCTTCCGCGCCGGGTCCGATAGCCTGACGGGCTTCGGCCAGGGATTGCTCAGCACGCACCAATCCCGCGCGGGCCTCGGTGAGATCCGCCTCCAACTCGGTTACCGATCGGCCTTGCAGACCGCCGCTGCCGCCTGGCCCCGCCGCAAAAGCGAACACAAAGAACATCACGAAGACGGTGAATAAGAACAGGGCCACGGGGCTCACGAACTTCGCCCGCTCGCCTAGAATATAGCGCCGCGTCAGGGCGCCGGGGCGGATCGCCAGCATCGGCAGGGTCCGCCAAGCGCGGTTGTCGAAGTGGAGCACCCCATGGAGGAAGTCATGCCAGACATCGCCGAGCGTCCGGCTGATGTGGCTGGGCTGGCCACAGACATGGCAGAATTCGCCCTGCAGCGGGGTACCGCAGTTGCGACAGGCGCCATGGACTTCCTGCCCATGACCACGCCGTCCGCGGCGGCCTTCCACCGCGCCCCCAACCAGACCCGCCGTGACCGCTGCCCCCGCAGCCTCCAATTCCCCACTCACGTTCGGTTCTCCCGGCTCAAAGGCGGCCGACGGCGCGGCTCGTCCTCGATGCTTTCGATGTGCGCAAAGCGTGTCCGGCCCACAACCCGCGGCTCCCGCGAGGGGGCCGCGCATGGGTCGATCCGTTTGGCGTCCGCGGTGACCGTGACCAGACCTTCCTCAAAGGCGGCAAGCTGCGCCAAGCCTTCGGCCTCTTCGATGGTGCGGGCCCAAACCGTGTAGTTGACCACCACGCTTTCCACCGCCACGGGCCAAGGCCTCCGAGCCCGGTCGGGGGTCGCCTCCACCACCACCGCCCATTGCGGCATCAAGGCGCGCAAGAATCTGCGTTGAAACAGCCAGCGCCAAAAGGCGGATGCGCCTTTGCCGATCCGCATCGCCCTACGCCTTCCACGCCGGCGGCCGCCGCTCAATAAAGGCCGCAAGGCCCTCTTGGCCTTCAGCGCTTGCCCGCCGGGCTGCGATGCGGCGCGCCGTCTCGCGCAGCACGTGTTCATCGACGAGATGCCCGCTGGGGCTCAACCGGGTCCGCACGGCATCGTCCTGGAGGAAACGCACCAAAGCCTTGGTTTCGGCCACTGCGCCGGGGGCGTTTTCAAGAGCAAGGCCAACGAAGCGCTTGGCGACGGAGGCGAGGCCTTCCGCTTCGGCCGTGACCTCATGGACGAGGCCGAAGTGCAGGGCCTGGCCTGCGTCGAAAGGCAGGGCGCTGGCGAACAGGGCTCGGGCTGTGCGCGCACCCACCGCCTCCACGACATACGGGCTGATCGTTGCGGGGATCAGGCCGAGGCGAACCTCTGAAAAGCGAAACTGCGCGGTCGTCTCGGCGACAGCGTAATCTGCCGCAGCCACCAGGCCCGCCCCTCCGCCATATGCCACGCCCTGAACCAGGGCCACGGTGAGCTGCGGCAGGTCATGCAACGCCTTGAGCATGCGCGCCAAAGCCAGAGCGTCGGCTTCGTTGTCGGCTTTGCTCGCCGCCCCCTGGCGACGCATCCAGTCGATATCGGCGCCGGCGCAGAACGCCTCGCCCGCGCCCTTCAGGATCACAAGCCGCGCATGATCGGCCTTGGCCAGCGTGTCGAAAGCCTCAGTGAGCTGAGCGATTGTCAGTTGATCCAGAGCGTTCCGCCGGCTGGGGCGATCCAGCGTCACCACCGCCACCCCCTCCGGACTGATCTCGAACCGAACGGGGTCTGGGGCCAGGGTCATGGGCAGGGCCTTTGCTGAAGGATGTGGGGCCTCTCTGACCTTACCGGACCGTCAACGCCTGCGCCAGCGCCGCGCCCCGCCCCTCGGCAGGCAAATCAGTCAATTTGAGGTGCTGAAGGCCTGCGAACAAATACTCGAAGTCCGACGGCGGCGCTGCGTCATCGAGGAACAGCGGCGTCAAGGGCCGCCGATACCGGTCGGCGAGGTAAACCTCGCGCTTGACGCGGTCGCTTTCGAAGGCGGCCTTCGAACACATGACGCAGACGCGTTCGGCGGCCCGGATCGC
>JBILVS010000063.1:0-16330 GCA_044370335.1 Caulobacterales bacterium | reverse complement strand
CTGACGGCCGCGGCACGGTGTTTTTGGAAGCCGGAATCAGCCCCGAGGCGCAAACGGAGCTTGTTCGCCGCGGTCACCGCATCGCCCCTGCCGACGGCTCTTTCGGGGGCTATCAGGCCATTATGCGCGACTTCGAGCATGGGACCTGGATCGCCGCCTCCGAGATGCGTAAGGACGGCGCTGCGGATGGCTATTGAGGCCGACTCCGCGTCCATATTGAGGCCGTGATCAGAGCCTAAGGCCCCTTCATGGCGAAATACGCTCTTCTGGCGGCATTTGCGTTCCTGGCTTCGATGGCCCCCGCGGCCGCGCAGGATGCGGTCTCCCCAGAGTTGCGCCAGCGCGCCTGGTATGAAGATACGCTGCACGATCTCGCCCGCACCCTCGGCGGCGCCCACGCCATCAGGCTGAACTGCACGGCCGGCGACTATACCCTGTTCCGGTTCATGGAGCAGATCATCGCCGAGGAGTCCGTCGCTCTCCGGCCGACGCTGGAGAACGCCTGGAATGAGGGGTTCAGGCGAGAGGGCGCCATGCATCCCCGATGCACGAGCGCCTCTCAAGTCGCCGAACAGACCTTGCGCGATCAAGGCGCCCGCCTTGCCGACGGCCTTGCCGCCGCCAACGGCTTCACCCCGCCGATGCCCTGAGCGGCATGCCCTGAGCGGCATGCCCTGAACAGCGCCCTAAGCGGCGCCCTTTCCCGGCGGCCTGTTCCGCCCTAAGTCTTCCTCAACCGAAGATGGAAGGCGTCCGCCGTGGCCGTATCCGCTCCTCCGCCGTCGCCCAACAACCTGACAGACGACGAGCAAAAGGCGATGGCGCTCGACGCCATTCTCGATGCTTGGGACGGCGCCTTGTCCCGTGGCGTTGAGCCCGCGATGCTGGCCTCCACCGCGATATTCGCCGCCCTGACCGATATGGTCGAACTCTATGGCGAGGAAGCCGTGGCGGAGCTCTGCGCCGGCTTGCCCGAGCGCGTCCGCCGCGGTGAGTTCACCTTCAAGGAGGGCCAGGACCCGTCCTTTTGAAGTCAAGCCGGCGCCGGTTTGACCGGCCACACCGCCTCAAGCGCGGCCAACGCCACCGATTGGTTCTTTGGGCCGATCCTTGCCAGAAACAAAGCCCGAGCGATCTCGGCCTGCTGCTCGATGTTGAAATCCTCGAACCGGTCCCCGGCCTTGAGCTTGAAATGATAGGCCTTCCGGCCCATCGCCCGCAGCTTCGATAAAGCCACCACAACCCCGCGCGCCGCCTGAAATACATGCGCCATCTCGTGGATGAACCAGCCCTGCTCATCCGCAGGCGCTCCGGCGAAATCCCGCGCCGCGGGCCATGCCCCGTGAATGATCGTGTGCCGGAAAGGCGCCATCGCCCCGTAGAGTCGCCACCGCGGCCCCTGGAGGATCCGCACCTTTTCGTAGGCGATCGCGTCGCCGAAGACCGAGCGGGCCAGGGCGATCTCGCCCGGCGTGAGCGCGCGGCCCTCAAACAGCCGCATCCGGGAGGGGACTCGATTCCCGTTCCCGTTCAGGCTACCAGAGCACGGAGCCGGGATGGGCTCCCGCAGCGACGGATCTTCCATGACGCACGTGCTTATCACCGCCGGCCGGCGGGATCGAGGTGTGGCCGCCGCCTTGGCGCAGCGCTTAGGATTGACCACGACCTCCGCCGAGGTGGTGAGCCCAGAAGACCTCCTCAAGGAAGTGAAGGATTTCGCGAAGAACGGGTCCAAGAGCGCGGTTCAAACCCCGCGTTTGACCCGCGCCCGAGCCGTGATGGTGGTCTGGTCAAAGCCGACCGTGAAATCCCGCGCCCTGCAGGAGGTCGCCCGTTATGCGGTGGTGGACGGCGCTCGCCTCACCCCTGTGATCGTCAACCCCGTACCCGCCGAGCTCCCCTATCCCAACGTGGTCCCAATCTCGCTGGCGGACTGGAATGGCCGGGACGACGCCCACCCCGGCCTGATCACGATTGCCGAACGGGTCGGCCAAAGCCTGGGGACGCTTGCCACCACTGTCGCCGCCGCCAAGACGCCCAAGCGCATCGTGTTGTTCTGCGACGGCACCTGGCAGTCCCTCGGCGCCGACAAGCGCACCAACGTCGCCCAAGCCGCCATGGCGGTGGACCGAATGGACGCCAAGGGCGTCCACCAGGTCACCTATTACGACGACGGCGTCGGCGCCACCGATCAAGGCCTGACCCGTTTTCTCGTCGGCGCGACAGGCCGGGGCCTCGATAACCGCATCCTCTCGGCTTACCGCTTTCTGACGCTCAATTATGAGCACGGCGACGAAATCTACCTCTTTGGCTTCTCTCGCGGGGCTTATACTGTCCGAAGTCTCACGGGCCTGATCCGCACCTGCGGCATCCTTCGCCGCGAGTTCGCTTACCGCGAGCGTGAGGCCATGAGCCTTTATCGCCGCCGCATCACGATCGACGAAAACGGCCAACCCGTTGAAGTCAAGGATCGCGACTTCAAGGAAGCGGTCGAGTTCCGCGAGACCTACAGCCGCGCCTGGCCGGCCTCCGCCCCGACCACCAACCCCAACGACCCCCGCGCAGGTCTCACGGTCCGCTATGTCGGCGTCTGGGACACAGTCGGCTCCCTCGGCGTGCCGGAAATCTGGTATAGCCGTCGCAAACACGCCTTCCATGACCTGCGCCTGGGCCATTGGGTGCAGTCCGCGCGCCACGCCGTGGCGTTGGATGAAAAGCGCAAAGCTTTTGAAGCCGCCCTTTGGAGCAATGTGGGCCAAGGCGCCGAAGAAGGCCGCCACCCCCACGCCCAGCAGGTTTGGTTCGCCGGCGACCATGGCGGCGTCGGCGGCGGCGACGCCCGCGAGGGCCTCTCCAACATCCCGCTCCTGTGGCTGATCGAGGGCGCGGCTGCGCAGGGCCTGTCGTTCAAAAGCACGATTTTGGAGCGCTTCCGCCTAGCAATGGACCCTATAATTCCGGAAGTGCGCCGGTTCAATCTGAGCGGCCTGCCGACCTATCTGCGCGGTGCGCAATGGCGCATAGGCCCTTCGGATCTGTCGGAAGTCCACCCAAGCGCATTGAAGCGCTGGGCCGCGTCCGCCAAGTACCGGCCTGAACCTCTGAAACGACTGAAAATCGCCGACGTGGCCGCCAAAGCCAAGCCTTAAAGGCTCAACGCTCTGGAAGTGGGATGCGTTCGGGATCCCCCTCGACCCGCCCCATGGCGTCGGTCGCCCAAGCCTTTTTTGCCTCTTCAATCCGCTCCGGCCGCGACGAGACAAAGTTCCACCAGAGCTTACGCGGTCCGTCCAACGGCGCACCGCCGAACAGGATCGCCCGCGCCGGCCCATCCGCAGCGATTACGGGATCAACCCCGTTGCCGAGATCGAGCATCTGTCCGGCTTCGGCCCGCACCCCGTCTGCAGTCACCGCCCCCTCCACAACATAAAGCGCCCGCTCCGCATAGGCGGCATCCACCATAAACGGCCGCTCCGCCAGCGGCTCCAAGACCTGCAAATCCAGATAAACCGTCGGCGCTGCAAACCGCACCGGCGAGGCGTGCGCCTCATGCCGTCCCATCAGCACGCGCACCCCAAGGCCCTCTTCCCGGAAGCTCGGCAACGCCGCGGCGGGAATGTGCTCAAACGCCGGCGCGATTTCTTCATGGCTCTGGGGTAACGCCAGCCAAACCTGCATGCCCCACAGCCGACCACCGTTCCTTGGGCGGGGGCTTCGCTCCGAATGCACGATACCGCGCCCGGCCGTCATCAGATTGACGTCACCTGGTCGGATGACCTGCTCGGTTCCAAGGCTGTCTTTGTGCTCGATCGCCCCGTCAAAGAGATAAGTGACTGTGGCGAGCCCGATATGCGGGTGCGGCCGGACATCGAGCCCATGCCCCGCCTCAAACGTCACAGGCCCCATTTCATCCAGAAAGATGAAAGGCCCCACGCTCCGGCGCTCGATCGCAGGCAACACGCGGCGGACGGTGAAGCCGTCGCCGAGGTCTTTGGGTTGCGGTTTCAGAACAGAGGGCGCGGTCATACCCGGGATTTAGCCTGGATCGGCCAGCGCGCAACAAGGGATCGCGCCCGCAGAACGCGCCGCGCCCCTTGTTCCTTCTACCGCCCGACGAAGACGAGGCCGAAAGCGACCCATTGCAGAATCGCGTTCACATCGACGATCACCGAAAACATTGACGCGATCACGACAAGCCATGAGAGGCCCTGTCATTGGCGCCACCTTCGCTGAGCTTCAGACCTAAGTGAGAGCTGCGTTGTCGCCTGTCCCTCGTTGATCGACACCATGATCAGCGAGCCGACGCCATGTCTCCGGCGGCGCAGCGTAGGTCACACGCGAAGAATGCCCTTGGCCTTAAGGCCGCCGTTTGACTGTCAACGACCCTTGCCGCTGGCGGACCCTGTTGTTCCAGCCTGTGACTGTCTGCGACACGTTGCCCGAGCCTTGCCCCGTGCGGGTCGCCGTGGTGGTCGAGCGCCGGGAGGAGCCGTTTTCGAAAACCGCCCTGGTGTCCCGGTTGCGGACCGCGTCGCCGCGGGTCACTTGCGTGTTGGCGGCCAATGATCCCGAAGGGGTCCCCCACAAACCGGTGGTCACCCGGCCGTCTTCGATGCGAGTGGCGTCGGCAGAGCCGATATGGGTCACGCTCTGCCCGTTGCACAACGTGACGGTACGGGTCACGTCCGCGGACCCTTGGCCTGTCCGGGTCGCGTCAGCGTCAACGCTGCAGGTGGACCCGTCCTTGAACGTCACGTCCCGATCAAGGGTGTTCGAGCCCGCTGCGCGCTCCAGGTCCCGGTCGGTTTCGGCGACGAAACCGCCGCCGTTGTGGCCGGTGTAGGTGACCACGCGGCCTTCTGCAAAAGCAGCAGCAGCCCTGGCCAGCGCCGCAGCGCTGCACAGGGTGAGGGCGATGATAGGCATTGGGTAGGATCGCCGATGTGTTCAGCCCTCTCTTTGGATTGAACAGGCCGGGATCGCGTTTCCGTCGCGGGCTGTGGCCTCACCCCGCCCCCAGCGTCTCCTGAAACCGGATCGGCTCCCCAAGGCCCGGCGCGGTCACTTCCCCATCCTGCATCACGACGTGGCCGCGCACGATGGTCGCCACCGGCCAGCCCTTCGCCTCCATGCCGTCAAAGGGCGTCCACCCCACCCGACTTGCCTGTTGGGCGTGGGTGATGGTCCGCCGCGCGGCAAGATCAACGAGGGTGATGTCCGCGTCATAGCCCACAGCCAGCCGGCCCTTCCCCGCAATCTGGAACACCCGGTTAGGCCCGTGGCAGACCAGATCCACGAGCCGCGCCAAGCTCAGCCGGCCCTCAGCGACATGGGTGAGCATGACCGGCAGAAGCGTCTGCACCCCCGGCGTTCCGGACGGCGAAGAGGGGTAGGGTTTCTGCTTTTCCTCAAGCGTGTGCGGCGCGTGATCCGACCCGACGACATCCACAACGCCGTTGGCGATCCCGGCCCAGAGCCCATCCTGATGGCGTTTCTCCCGGATCGGCGGGTTCTGCTGGGCATAACCCCTGAGCCGTTCATAGCAGTCCGGAGCGTAAAGCGTCAGATGGTTGGGGAGCACCTCCACCGAGGCGATGTCCTTGTGGTGCGCCAATAACGCCATTTCTTCCGCGGTGGTGACGTGCAGCACATGCACCCGTTTGCCATGCCGACGGGCGATGGCCAACAGCCGCTGGGTCGCCAAAAGAGCGCTTTCAGCGTCCCGCACTTCAGGGTGGGAGGTCCAATCCCCTGGCCGTGCGAGCCCTGCGCGCTCCACCATCCGGAAGTCGTCCTCACAATGAAACGCCGCCCGCCGCGTAATGGCGGCGATGATGGCTTCCACATGGGCGTCGTCGCGCACAAGCAGATTGCCGGTGGAGGCGCCCATGAACACCTTCACCCCGCAGCAACCCGCCATGGTCTCCATGGCGACAAGCTCCGCCACATTGTCGGTAGCGCCGCCGGCATAAAAGGCAAAGTCACAGTGCATCCGACGCCGACCGCGGCGAATCTTGTCGTTCAGGGCGTCGGGCGTGGTGGTGGCGGGGTCGGTGTTCGGCATTTCAAACACCGCCGTCACCCCGCCCAAGACCGCCGCCCGCGACCCCGTTTCAAGGTCTTCCTTGTATTCCTTGCCCGGCTCCCGGAAGTGCACCTGCGTGTCGATCACCCCAGGCAGCACATGCAGCCCTTTGGCGTCGATGACACGCCCCGCGCTCTGCGTCGCCAAATCGCCGATGGCGACGATCTTGCCGTCGTTAACGCCGACGTCCCCAGGGCCTTGCCCGTCGTGATTGACGATCACCCCGCTGCGAATAATCAGGTCAAAGCTCATGGCGCTCCCCCCGCGGCATTGAGACCGCCTGCGGTGAGCAGAGACAGGGCCGCCTGTTCCACCGCGTCAACACCCAAATCGGTCATTAGCGAGTATTTGATCGAGGGCATGTATTTACCCTCCATAATCTCTTCATAAGCCCGGCCGCGCACCGCCCGCGCCCGCGGTCCCGCAGGCCCATAAACCTTTTCATTGGAGGGCCCGAACAGCCCCAGCGTCGCAATGCCTGAGACCGCCGCCATGTGCATGAGCCCGCTGTCATTCCCGATGAAGAGCGTCGCCCGAGACAGCACCGCCGTGCACGCCAGAAGATCGATCCCCGCCGTCAGGTCCACGACAGGCACCCCGTCATTGACGAGACTTTCTGCGATCTCACGGTTCGCCGCGCGATCCTCCGGCGCCCCCAGCAACACCACCCGCGCCCCCGACAAAGGCGAACTCCCGCTCGCCAAGCGCCGCGCGGCCGCCGCGAACCGTTCCGGCGGCCACTGCTTGCCGATGAAGTTCGAGCCAGGGCCCAGCGCCAGGATTGGCCCTGCCTCCGGCCCAAGCCGCGCTGCAGCTTCCTGGAGCGCCTGCTCGTCGAGCCGCAGCCGCGGCGTCAACGGCTGCCGCGACCGCATCAAGCTGGCGAGTTCCTCAAGCTTGTGCCGTAGCACAGCGCTTTTCCGGTGCACGATGCGCCGCCCCACAGGCAGCGTATAGGTGAGCAGGGTGCCGCGCAGATCGACCGCGAGATCAAACCGCCCCGTCCCCGCCAGGGCCTTGCGGAGCGCGAGCCAATGCCCCCCGGTCCGGCTGCGGGTCTTCGAGACTGTGTGCAACGCCTCCAGGCCCGGCGTGGCCCGATAAAGCGGAGAAGGCAGCGGGCCCGACGCGATCGTCACCTGCGCTCCCGGGTAAAGGCTCAAAGCATGTTCCAGCGCGGCGGTCGCAAGCACCGCGTCGCCGATGCGATTGGGGGCGATGAAAAGAATCCGGGCCATAAGGGCCAAAGCTCCTAAAGCGTGCGCAGTATGGCGCCAAGCGCGGGCGGCGCCTTGGCAAGGGCTACGAAAAAGCCCACTTGGCTCGCCATGATCATTCGTCTGGACCGAACGCTCGCACGGATCGCCGGAGAAGACGCCCTTTCATTCCTGCAGGGGCTCTTGACCCAAAGCCTTGACATGCTGGCCCCCGGCGCGCCTGCCTATGCTGGGCTTTTGACCCCGCAAGGCAAAGTCATCGCCGACATGATAGTCTGGCGAGAGCGCCAAGACGCCTTTCTTTTGGACCTGGCGACCAGCCAGGCCGAAGCGGTTCTGAAGCGTCTGAGCCTTTATAAACTCCGGGCCAGACTCACCCTCGACAAGGTCGAGGGCTTGTCGGCCTTTGCCGCCCTCAATCAGGCTCAGCCCTCGATCCTTCCCCCCCTCATCGCCGTCGACCCGCGGTTCCCTAACGGCGCCCTGGGTTGGCGGTTTCTCGGCGATGGCCCCTGGGACGACGACCCGGCCGCCTACGAAGCCCTACGGATCAGGCTCGGCGTTCCCGATCTCACCCGCGACGCCGTCGCCGATGAAGTCTTCGCCCTCGAGGCCTTATTTGAGGAGCTTCACGGCGTGGATTTCCACAAAGGCTGCTTCGTCGGCCAGGAGAACGTCTCCCGCATGAAACGCCGGGCCACGACCCGGAGGAAATTCTGCCCCCTGGGCTTTGAAGGGGCCCCGCCCCCGCATGGGACGCCCGTCACCGCAGGGCCCATCGCCTTGGGCGATGTCCGCACAGGCCTTCCAGGCCGCGCCTTGGGGCTCATCAGGCTTGATCGCGTGCAAGAAGCGCTCGACAAGGGGCTGACACTGCGGGCTGGGGAGGTGATTGTTCACCTCGACCCGCCGGCTTGGCTCATCATGCCAGAGGTAAAAGACGAGGCCTGAGATGTTTGGACAGTATTGGGGCAACTACGGCCTGTGGTTCATGTTCTCGCTGGTGCTCGCCTTGTGGGCGGTGTTCCACACGGTGCAGAGCAACAAAAGCCCCATCAGCAAGGCCATCTGGTGCGTGTTGGTGCTGTTCCTGCCGTTTTTCGGGTTCGCCCTCTGGCTCTTTTTCGGCCCCCGTAGCGCCCGCGCTCGCGGATGAGCGCGGCTCCCGACCGCACTCCCTGCGCTTGGGCGCCCATCACCGATCCGCTCTATCGGGCCTATCACGATACGGAATAGGGCGTGCCAAAACGCGACCCAAGGGCCTTGTGGGAAAAGCTGATCCTCGATGGCTTCCAGGCGGGCGTGGCCAGGATCACAATCCTACGGAAACGGGAAAGCCTGCGCGACGCCTTCGACGGTTTTGAGCCTGAAGAAATCGCCCGCGATGGCGAAGCCGAGGTGGTCCGGATGCTGGCCAACCCGGGCCTGATCCGCTGTCGCGCCAAGATCGAGGCCGCCATCACCGGCGCCCGGATCTGTCTCGACCTGCAGCATTAAGGCCGGGACTTCTCCGCCCACCTGTGGGATTTCGTGGACGGCCGACCAATCCAAAACGTGTGAACGCACTCTAAGGACGGCCCCACAGCGACCCCCGTCTCCGCGGCCATGGCGAAAGACCTCAAGGCCAAAGGCTTCAAGTTTTGCGGCCCCGTCATCGTGCGTGCGTTCATGCAGGCAACCGGGATGGTGAACGATCACGAGACCTGTAGCCCTCTCTGGCGACAACTTGGCGGCGATGCGCAAGGTTAATGCGCTGTTCACTGTCGCCTGATGCGCGAGTCGTGTAGCGCTGCCTCAGCCTAAGGACATGCCCGCGGGAGCCTTTTCGATGAACGCCCGACTTCTCGTCGTCGATGATGAAGCCCCGCTCGCGGCTGCAGCGGCGCAAAAGCTCATGGAAGAGGGCTTTCAGGTCGATGTCGCCCATGACGGCGAGGAAGGGCTCGAAAAGCTCCTCGCCGGCGCCTACGACGTCGTGGTGACAGACGTGAGCATGCCGATCCTCACCGGCCCCGAAATGCTCGCTCGGGCGCAAGCCCAGAGCGGCAAGCTGCAGCGCTGCGTCATCATCGGCGGCTATGCCCCGGACGCGGACGCCGCCACAGGCCTCGAACACGCCCGTTGGATGGTCCGGCCCGTCTCCCTGCCAGATCTCGTGGCCGCGGTGAAAGACCAGCTCAGCTAAACCCGCCCTTGACGGCGCGGGGTCAGACCCACCCTGATGCCAGCCGCACAAAGCGGAAGGAAAGATCATGCGAGCGCTCATCATCGGGGCTGCGGCCTTCGCCCTGTCGGGCTGCATCATCATCGACGCTGACACCACAACCGTCCCCGCCGCCTCGATCGAGGGCCCCGAGGACTACGAAGGCCCCCTCGTCAAACGCACCGCGCTTGTGGTCTCGACCATGGATCGCGCGCTGACGGTCTATCGCGACCTCTTGGGATTTCAGCTCAACAGCCTCACGCAGTCTGGGCCGAACAGCTATTCCTATGAGGTCTTCGCCCTACCGCGTGACGTGCCGATCCGCTTCGCCACCCTCAATTCAGGCCCGGACCAACAACGCTCCTTGGCTCTGGTCGAAAGCATCGGGATCGATCCTTACGCGACCGAGGCGCCCCGGCCTGCAGCCCTCGTCGTCAACGCCAACGGCCGCTTCGACGCCATCCTCGCCGGCGCCCGCGCCATGGGTCTGACCGTCATAGAACCCCGCCCCTTGATCAGCCAAACCCAGGGCGAAGGCGTCGAAGGCGCCTTTCTTGACCACGACGGCCATCTCATCGTGATTTTTCAATTCCCACAGGCAGACCAGACAAACCGGATGTAACCCCCGGGCTCAGCCCGGTCGCACGTCGCAAACAGGTATTCATAGACAATTCACATGCCTGAAAGTTGCGTCGCTTAAAACATCGCGGCACACAAGTTCAGATGGGCGCGCAGTCTGTCAGCCTCCGGCACAGGTCTTTGGCGTTGATCGCATTTACTATAGTTGCTTTGGCGACGTCGGCGGGCGCTTGCGTCTATCAGCAGGCTTTGGCGCGAGAGACGATCGCTCTGAATACAGCCCTCGACGCCCATGTCGCGCAGTTGCGCCAGCACCTCGAAGCCCGCGTCGCCTTCGTCAACGCCGAGGCGGCCAGTTTTGAGCCCGAGCGCCTGTCCGGCCGGGGCTTTAGAGATTGTCGACAACCGCTTGATTGATGATCTTTCTGACCTGTTTTCGCTGGTCTGGGTCGCCTCCCTGCGCGCGACCGACGTCCCGCTGCCGATGCAGGCCCTTCGAGAGGCCGGCCATGCCGATCCCGCCGTGTTCGGCCCTGGCCGGGTCCATGTTCCGACCGGGGCCCTCCGCGAGCCCCTCGCCATGGTCCTCGATATTCGGCCCGCGACCCCGGTGAACCAGCACTCTTTGGGCGCCAACACCGCCATAATGGCGGAGCCATGAGCTGCTCAGGCCGGCTCCCGCGCGACCCGCGAGGCCGCCGCAACCGGTCCGATGCAACCTATCCAGCTGCCCGGCGAGACCGCCGTGGTCATCTACGCGCCGGTCTATCGTGGCGAAGGCCGGGGCGATCTTGTCAATGTCGGCTATGTGGTCATGAGTTTCCGCTATCACGCCCTGATCGCGGCGGCTTTCGCCAATCAGCTGACCCCGCCTTTCGGCTTCACGATCCACGACGCTGAAGACGCAGAGCGGCGGCTTCTATTCAACGCCGGGGCTGACCTCGACGCCCGCGTGCGGCGTTCGGTGGATTTCGCCGGCCGCACCCTGATTATGAGCTTTACCGTGACGCCCCCGCAGGTCCCCGCCCGTGCGTCCGCAGCGATCGCCGTCGCTCTGACCATGGCCGGTTAATCATGGGCAGCGCCTTCGCGCTTTCCCTCACCCATCGCCGCACCGAGTTCGCCCTCGCCCGCCAGACCGAAGTCGAGGCCCGCCTCAGGGTCCTGGTTGATGAGCTCAACCACCGCGTGCGCAACATACTCACCATCGTCCAGGCCTTGATCCGGTTCTCGTTCCGGGACGGAGCCCACGGCCCGGGGCGGGCGATGTTGAGGCAGCGGTTGAACGCCCTTGGTCAGGCCGCGACCCTCCTTGCCGGCGGCGACTGGACCGGGGTCTCGATCAAGGAGTTTGTTGGCCTATCCGCGCTGAGCGCGAGCCGCGGCGTCAGGGTCGAGGGGCCTGAGCTGCGGTTGACGCCCGCCGCCGCGCAGAACCTCGGCCTTGTGATCCATGAGCTCTGGACCAACGCCACCATACGCAGCGCTCTGTCCTCAGAAGGTGGCCGGGTGCGCCTAGCCTGGGCGATGGACGAAGGCCAATTCATCCTGAATGGGGAGGAACGGACGGCCCGCCCCTCGAAGCTCACCTTGGGCGGGGCTTTGGCCGCCGGCTCATCAAGACCATCCCTCCGGCTGCGAGCCATGGCGCGGCGCGGCTGTCTTTCCGCCCCGAGGGGTTCGGCTTCCGGCTGGAAGCGCCCCTCGTGAGCGTCGCCCAAATCGACCGTGCGAAACGCTGAGCCCGCCGGGGTGACGGGTCAGCGTCGCGGGGGTAAGAAAGACGCCCTTGTTTTGGTCCTGAAGGAGGCGCAGCCCCGTGACCGCCGTCGCCATTTCCGCCACCGGGCTTTACACCCCGTCCCAATCCATCTCCAACGCCGAGCTGGTGGCGAGCTACAACGCTTATGCGGCTCGCTTTAACGCGGAGAACGCCGAAGCCATTGCCGCCGGCGCCGTGGCTGAGCTTACCCCATCAAACGTCGAGTTCATCGAAAAGGCGTCCGGCATCAAGGCGCGCTACGTGATGGACAAGGCAGGCGTGCTTGATGTCGGAACAATGTGCCCCCGCCTGCCCGAGCGGCCTAACGACCAGCCCTCCGTGATGGCCGAAATCGGCGTCAGCGCTGCCGAGCAGGCGCTGGAGAGCACGGGCCGCAAGGCCTCCGACGTCGACGCCGTGCTCTGCGCCGCGTCCAACATGCAGCGCGCCTATCCCGCGATGGCGATCGAAATCCAGGAGCTTCTCGGCGTCGACGGCTTCGCTTTCGACATGAACGTCGCCTGCTCCTCCGCGACCTTCGGCATCCAGACCGCCGCCGATTTCATCGCCGCGGGCCACGCCCGGTCGGTTCTCGTGGTGAACCCGGAAATTTGCTCAGGCCATCTCAATTGGCGCGACCGCGACAGCCACTTCATTTTCGGCGACGTCGCCACCGCCATTCTGGTGGAGCGCGCCGATCAGGCCCCCGCCGGCGCCTGGCTTATCCTTGGCACCCGCCTGAAGACCCGCTTTTCCAACAACATCCGCAACAATTTCGGCTTTCTCAACCGCACCGCGCCAGAAGGCGTCGGCGCCCCGGACAAGCTCTTCGTCCAAGAAGGCCGCAAGGTCTTCAAAGAGGTCGTCCCGATGGTGGCCGAGATGATCCAGCAGCACATGTCGGATCTGTCGCTCGCCCCCACGGGCCTGCGCCGCATGTGGCTGCATCAGGCCAACGCCAACATGAACAGGCTCATCGCCGAGCGCGTTCTGGGCCGTGAGGCCACCGCCGACGAAAGCCCGACTGTCCTCGACACCTACGCCAACACCTCCTCGGCCGGCTCGATCATCGCGTTCCACAAGCACAACGCCGACCTGAAGGCCGGCGATCGCGGCCTCATCTGCTCCTTCGGCGCAGGGTACTCCGCCGGCACGGTGTTTGTGCAGAAGACCTAAGCGTCCTCGAACACGCCCCGGCTTTGCGCCGCGCCCAGAACCTGTTAACCAATTGCCTCCGGACGGGCAGGGCCCCTTCGGAGCAATTCAGACACAGAGGGCGCAAGACGGTGGCGGACGTCTTCATTTCTCACGCGTACAGCGATCGTGAAGCAGCGGAGCGGCTGGCCAAGGCCCTGCGTGTGCGAGGGCTCACGGTGTTCCGGGCGCCGTCCATGCTCGCCAACCTGCAACCGAGCGAGCGCTGGCACGCCCGCGTCTATGACGAATTGGACGACGCCGGCGTTGTCGTCGCGCTCTTCTCCTACCGAGCCTCAGGAAGGCCTTGGATGATCGCGGAAGCCTCGATCGCGGAATTTCAGGGCAAGCTGATCTCCCTCTCGCTGGAGCCCCAAGCAACCCCTGGCCCCTTGGCCCACACCGAATTCGCCACAATTCCCGCCTCCGCCTTGGCGCCTTGCTATGGCCTCTTCGGCCCCTGCCGGGTTGAAGACGACCTGGACCGCCTCGCCTTGGCCATCCGCGACAAGCTCGACACCACCCAGGCTGAACGGGCGGCGGCCCTTCAGCGCCTACAGGAGCCCGCCCCCGCGATGGCCGGATCCCCTGAGGGCCTTGCCGACGCCCTTCCTTTCGGCTTTGGCGCAGACGCCGGCGCGCCGGAAGTGGAGGCCCGCCGCAGCGCCTTCGTAGCCGCCATTCGCTCCTTGGAGCAGGCTTCCAACCCTGACGTCAGCGCCGCCGCGCGCGCCTTCATCGCCGATGGCCCCCGCGCCGACAGCGTCGCCCGGCTTTATTCCGCTGTGCTGCGCGAACGCCAGCCGCTTGCCTGGCGTCGCTTCGGCGAAGCCGCCCTTCCGCATGGGGTCTATGCCGCTCTGGCGGGACTGGAGCGCGCCGGTCTCTCCCAGCGCCAGATCAACGAACGGATCGCCCCGCAGACCTCGGCCGGCCTCCTGCGCGCCCGCTTCGGCGACCGGCTCTTTGACAGTGTCGGGGCAGCGGCCTTTGTCGCCCTGATCGCCCTCGTCGGCAGCCTAGTCGCGACCCAGGCCCTGCAGCCTTTGCCCCCGCCTTCACCCACCGTCTCGGCCTCGATCCCGCCTTTGGCCGATACGCGCGAGGTCGAAACCGCCAGTGCGCGCCTCGAGCCGCCGCCGGCGCAAGCGCCGCCGCAACCCCAGACACAAGCCATTCCAGGCCCGACTGCGCCGCCGCGCCCCGCCACCCCGCCCGCCCCCGTGGACAGCGCCGCCGCCATGGCGACCGCCCAGACCACCCCAGCGCCCCCGCCGGTCCGCGCGTCGCCCGCCCGCGCCCCGATCCAAGCGCCGGTCGCTCAACCGGCCCAACCGCAGCCGCCGGTCGCTCTTGCCGAAGGTGCAGAACACGCTTGTCCCGCAGGCCCGATCACAGGGGCGGCCACTGTGACGGTGGCCCGAGGCGATACGCTCTCAAAAATTGCGCTGGCCTGCTATGGAGAGGCCAGCGCGTGGCGCAGCATCATGCGCTGCAATCCGCAATTAAGTCGCCGCAACCAGAGCGGCGTGTCGCCTTTGGCGGTGGGCGATCTCTTGTACGTCGGCGACCGATTGGTGTTGCCGGCGCCAGGGGGATCATGCCCCGGCTGACGCCGGCCGACCTTCAAGGCCTTAATACACCCGCTCGGCGACAATGCCGCGTTCGGCCAACATGGCGACCACGCTCTCCGGACCAACGAGGTGCGCGGCCCCCACCGCCACAAAGTCGACGCCGCTGCCGGCGAGTTCCTGTGTCAAGGTCTCAGTCCAGCGCACGTTCCGCTGGGTGAGAATGACGTCATAGAGCTCAGGATACTCGACCCGCATCTGCGCGATCATGTCGTTTTCCAGCGCGGCCATGTCGCCCACGTTCCAGGCCGCATCCATCCGGTTCAGCATCGCGACCCCTTCGTCGAGCTCATCGACGCCATCCACAAGGAACTGGACCTGAACCGCTTCAGGAAGGGTGGCGAAGAAGTTCAGTTGCTCCTCCGCGGTTTCAAACCAGCGTGCCGTCGAGCCGTTCGCCGCCGCCGCCGCGGTGACTTGCCGGTCGACGCCCGAATTCGGGTCATAGCCCGCCTGCACCAAGGACAGGACGCTGATCGTGATCCCGGCAAGCCAGGGCTTCAGCGGCTCCAACCCGTTCCGCGGCAATCCGAGTTTCGTCAACGCTGCGCCCAGGCGCTCGTTCTGCTCCGGGGTCAGAAAGCTCGACAGCGGCCGATCTGGGGTCGTCATCCCAAGCTGCATGACAAGCGGCTGGATCGCCGCTTCCATCTCAGCATTGATCTCAAGCTCGGTCCAAACCTCCTGGGCCGACGCCAAGGCGGTGCGGACGCGATCATCGGCCCAAGGCTCGCCAGGGCGACGCATATGGATGGTCCCATAGAGATAGAGCGTGGAGTCCGCGTCCCGGATCACCCATAGCGCGGGCGCAAACGGGGCCGCAGCCTCCGGCGCGGCGACCGCCGCCGGCGCCGCAGGCTCCGCGGCGGTCTGCGCAAAGCTTGGCGCGGCCAGGGCCACAAGCGCCGCGCCGGCGGCGAGGCAGGCTTTCAGGCCGCGGAAAGTCGGGGCATGCTTCATCATGGTCGTCTCCTTGTTGAACGGTAAAAGCTGAGAATTGTGTGGCCGGCGTGAGGCGTCAGCGGCGCTGCAGCCAGAAGATAATCCAGGCCAGGCCGTAGCCGATGAGGGCGGCCGCCGCGACGACGGTCCCGCCTCGCAAGGTAAAGAAGGCCGGATCGGTTCCTTGCAGGAACGCTGCGAGCGGGGCCGACGCAACAGGCAGAAGCCCCAAAAGGACCCAACCTGCAAACAGCCCGAACGAGCCGCCCCAAAGCCAAGCGCTGTAATGAGCCTGCCGAGCGAGTTCGTCGATATCGCGCCACCAGCGAACAGACACCCAACCGACCAGAGCGATCCCGATCGCCGACAGGCTCGCGATCCCCCAAAGCAGGCCCGAGGAGGCGCCGGCCTCGCGCTGATCGTGCGTGATCCCCCAGACCGCGCCGATGATCAGTCCCGCGACGATGCTCACGCTGATGGCGGTGGTGAATGACCGAGCCCGGCGAGCAGCGCCACTCAAGCGGGGAGGTTTGTTGGCTTCAGCAGTCATTCCGCGGCCTCCTTGGCGGGGTCGTCGTCAAAGAAAATGGCTTCAATCGGCAGACCGAACAGGCGGGCGATCTTGAAGGCCAGAGGCAAGGAAGGATCGTATTTGCCGGTTTCGAGGGCATTGATGGTCTGCCGCGAGACGTCAAGCGCTTCGGCTAGATCCGCCTG
>JBILVS010000183.1:0-4824 GCA_044370335.1 Caulobacterales bacterium | reverse complement strand
GGTCGGCGAAGACTTCATCCCCGCAAAACTTGACCTCAGCGCCGCCGA
The DNA here is from genome assembly GCA_044370335.1 of Caulobacterales bacterium. Taxonomy (GTDB): domain Bacteria; phylum Pseudomonadota; class Alphaproteobacteria; order Caulobacterales; family Aquidulcibacteraceae; genus REEB509. The sequence continues at coordinate 4,776 of JBILVS010000183.1, read as the reverse complement.
TCGCAAAGCGCTGGAAGCCGCTGTCGAAGCTCTTGCAGAGAAATGGCGGCCCAAGCTGCGCAAACTCAAGAAATGAGGTCGGTCAAGTCGCTTCGCCGAGGGTGACGCGATGACGCTTACGCTTTATCTCGGAAACGGCTGGAAGATGCCCGAAGGGCTGATCGACTCCAAGGCGCGCGACCCACGCAACTTCGGCTTGGAAGAATGGCAACAGGCCAAGCGCGCCGGGATGGATGACGGGTCTATCAAGTCAATGGTGTAGGAATGCTGGGCGGCGTCAGACGGGCTTTCCTCCTTTTCGTCCGCGCTGGAGGAGTGCGGCCTGCACTTCGCCAAAGGCGACCGAGGCGGCCATGTCGTCGTTTCCTTTGAAGGGGAGGTATTCGCTTTCCCCCGCCTCATCGACAAGCGGTCAAAGGATGTGTCGGCGAAGCTGGGCAGTCCTGACGCGCTGCCGAGTGTTGAAACTGTGCAGCTGACCATTGCCGCCGACATCGCGCCGAAGCTGACCGGCTTCATTCGGGAAGCGAAGGCTATCGCAGCCAGGGCGCTCAAGCCGCTTGAGGATGAGCGCCTTGCCATGACTGAAAAACATCAAGCTGAGCGCGAGCGGCTGGATGCCGGACAGCGCCAGCGTCGCCTTATGGAAACGCGGGAACGCGCCGCACGACTGCGTGGCGGCTTGGCCGGGTGGCTCACGGGCGCGCATGCCCGCACCGTGAAACGCAATGAGCTGGAAGCCGTACTCAGCCTCCAGCGTGATCGGGAGCAGCGCGATGACCTTGTGATTGCGCAAATGAAGGAGCGCCGCGCGCTCCAAGAGCGCATTCGCGCCGTTCGTCGCCAGCACGCTGAACGGCTTCTGGCGCTCTATCAGGAATCTGCCCGCATGCGGCAGATGGCGCAGGCGCGCGACCCAAGCTTACGTTCGAAGTTCCGCGACAGATCAGCAGGCGGGCGAAGCCCTGCCGATGGTCCTCGGTCGTCGTCGCCGCGCAGAGGGCAAGCATGGCCCGCAGGGAACCGGCCCCGGAAGCGAAACGGGCGGGGCTGGCGCCGTGGATGCTCTGAACCAAAGCGTCAGCAGTCGTGATCCTCTGGCTCTGCTCTTTGCACGCCGCCAATTATCCTGGCCGCCGCATTGCCTCATCTGTCTTGTTGCCGAAGATGAGGCGGTTGCCTCACTAGGCATGTTCCCCTGCGATGGCCAGCCGCGAGGGATCAGCATGGCGAAGAAACTGACGATGACGACGCGGGACGAGTTGTTGGCATCGTTGCGAGATCAATCTGCGCCGCGCCGCATGCGCCGGCACCGTTCAAACCCGATCATGTAGCGCTATTCCTCAGTGCGGCGCACGACGAGACCCGGCACACGCTTGGCAAGTTCGGCCATGGCGCACTGCTTGGCGGCATCGAGGAGCTTTTGCGGGATGAAGCCGTAAAGCGCGTCCGCCGGATTGCTGCCCGGCACAGGCCTGAGATCAGGGCCTGGCCAAACGAAGCGATTGAGCGTGGCGATGCTGATCCAAGATTGCTCGGCGTCGAGACCCAAGTTCTGGCGCACACGCGCGGGGACTTCTATTGCTGGCGCGCTTTGCTCGGGTGGGCGTGTGGTGAGGGGAGCGACAACGACGTCCTCCCCATCCGCCAAGAGGACAAGCACGACGACGGGGCGATCCTTCAAGCCTTCGTCTTGGCCGTGTTCAGCCTCGTGCTTCCACAGGAAACTATAGCGAAGGACCATGCCGGCTTGCGGTGCGTTCGGTATCATCTAACGGAGGGTCACTCGCCCGATCGGGCCTCGTCATCCATCAAGTGGTCGAGCGCTTGCGTCTCGGGGGAGGCAGGCGCGTTAGCCAGTGCTTGAAGGAGTTCCGCCGCCTCATCGGGCGTCGTCTCATTGAGCACGACCACGCGCCTAAACGAGGCGCGCAGGCGCTGGTATTCGGCAGCCGACAGGACCACAAGTTCGTCGCGGCCATAACGCGTCACAACGATGGGAGCCTGCTTGGCGGCGTCTGTATAGCGGCCGAAATTGTTCTGAAATTCCGCCGCTGAGATTTTCGTGGTGGCGCTCATCTTCGATAAGTTAGCTAACATCCCCAAAATGTCAAGGCTTTCGTAAGAGGCCGTGTGGGGTCTCATATTAGGTGCTCTTTTAACACGTATTTCTCTCACTCGCGCCCCGCCCGAGGGGTTAATCATTCATACTTGCTTTGAGTCCGCCTACAGCCGGACCCGAGTTCCATAACGATCGTCTGCCTCAAGAAAGACAATCTCAGCTGTCTCGAGCGTTTCGCGGTGTTATCGGGCGCGCGCAGACTTTCGCTTCAAGCGCCAATTGTAGCTGCTCGATCTCGCGCTCGACTTTCTCAGAGGTCTTGCCGAAGAACCGCTTCTGCACCCTTTTTCCGGCGGAGACGCCTGGGGCCTATGGTGCCCGCCTTCGGCGCTCGCGTGCGCGCTTTGCTTAGGCTTCACGCCTTGCTTGCCTTGCCCGAGTTAGCTATTAATTTAGCTAAGGAGATGTTCTGTGACGCAATTTTCTGTCCATGACGCCAAAACCAATCTTTCCCGCCTGATCTCAGAGGCGTTGGCGGGCGGCGATGTGGTGATTGCCCGCGGCAATGTCCCGGTCGTACGCCTTGTTCCGGTGACCCCGCGCGGTCGGCGGTGTTTTGGCGTGCTTAAAGGGAAGATCGCGGTTGATACAGGTTTCGACGAGCCGTTGCCTGAGGATGAGCTCAAGGGGTGGTCTCTCGCTTGAGGTTGCTGCTCGATACACACGCTCTCATCTGGTGGTTGGCTGGTGACGAAGCCCTTAGCGCCAGCGCCCGCGAAGCGATCGCCGATGAGGACAATGAGATTAGCGTCAGCGCAGCCTCGACAATGGAGATCGCTACGAAGTTCCGGATCGGCAAGCTGCCGGGCGCGGCCGTGTTGGCGCATGACTTCGAAGCGATCATCGCTGGCCAGGGTTTTTACGAACTGCCCATCAGCGTGCGTCATGCGAGGCTGGCCGGCGGGATGAACATCGCCCACGAGGATCCGTTTGACCGTATGCTGATCGCACAGGCGCAGTCGGAAGACATGGTGCTGGTATCGAAGGAGGCGCTGTTTGATGCGTTTGCGATCAAACGGCTTTGGTAAGTCAGAAGCATTGGTCTTGTCGTGCGACCGAGGGAAGGGCTCACCACAAGCGACCGCGCGAGGCGAGAGGCGCCGCGGGCTGTAAAGCCCGCGAACCGCGCCGAGCAAATATCAAAAGCGTGTTCTTTATCCGGCGCGCCGCGGAAAACCGGTTCCAACCCTTCCAGCCTCCGCCAAAACCGGAGCAGGTTTTAAGTTTAGGCGAAGCCTGAATTCAGTCCGTTCAATCGAGACCATCGTTTTCGGGGGCGCCTTTTCCCCTTCCTTGCCCATATAGAGCAGTCTATGCCGACCTGGCCTTAGAGTGTGTCGCGCTCGTCCGGCTCGACGTCTGGGGCATTTCTCAAAAACGCCTTCAATGCCAGAGCTGAGGCGCCTTCGCTACGCCGGGAAAAGAAACTCCGCGCTGTTTCCATGACGCCAACCTTTTCCGCCACCGCCGAAGCAATCCACTGGTTCAGGGATACGCCATCTTCCTTCGCCAGCCTTTCAGCAGCGCTCTTGATCGAAGCTGGAAGCTTGAGCGGATAGGTTACTCTCGTCATCTGGTGATATCCTTTAGAAACTCCTGAGGCGCGGCGACCCTGAGCCCGAACCGACGTGCAGGACCAAAGTCCGCCACATTGTAGGTCACGACGACATCAGCAGCACCGTTAATTGCAGCCTCAAGGACCATTTCGTCGTCAGGGTCCCGAAGCTGGGGCCGCCATAAAAACCGGACCTCCACAGGCTCGATGAGTGCGGCCAGACTTCGTAAAAGCGCGTCAACCTGATCCAATGTTAGCCCGTGGCGAAGGCGGTTCTCCGACCGCTTCAGCACGTCCTCGTATTCTAAAAAAAGAGGCGGTGAGGCAAGGGCGGTGAACAAGCCGTCCGTTGCGGCAATAAGTACACGGTTTGCAGCGCCGCGCCTGCTAAATAAAGCAGAAACCAGAATGTTTGTGTCAACGACAGCGCGCATGCAATTTTTGTATGTGACATCTTATAAGATGTCAATAACTTCGAAGTCCGACGCGAGGTCGACCGGAGACAGTGAGATTTTTGACGACCCTATTTGCCGGCCCGGCTTGCTCTCTCGATGGCGACGATGGCCTGCGACCCAGTTCGGGTTCCTTATCCTACCCCCTGATCCGAAGACCGTGTAACGAAGTTGGCGCCGGAGCCCAGCCCTGAGCTTGCCCGCGAGCACTTGATCCCGAAGATTTAGTGCTGGCTTTCGAACCATGTTAGGCTCGTCAGTGCCGATACGGGATCCAACAAGAGACTGGGACTTATCGGGCGGGCGGGGGAAGCCCCCACAAGCGACCGCGCAGGCGCAGGTGCTGCGGCAAAGCCGCAAACAGGACCGAGCATAGAGCCAAAACTGTTCGTTATCGGGCGCGCCGCGGAAAACCGGTTCCCACTTTTCCTGGCTGATGCTCTGTGGGGCTTACCGGGCGGGCGGGGGAAGGGCCCCCAAAAAGCGACCCCGAGAGGCCCCGCGGGCATCAAGCCCGCGAACAGCGCCGAGCAAAAATCAAAAATCGAACTTATCGGGTGGGCAGGGAGCGGGCGCCTCCACGCGGAAAGCAGCCGAGAGGTGCGGCGTCGAAGCCGCAACCGGCATCAACCACCAGCATTAGACCT
>JBILVS010000062.1:0-16461 GCA_044370335.1 Caulobacterales bacterium | reverse complement strand
CCATCGAACCGGTCTTCGGCATCGTCAAAAGCGCAATGGGCTTCACGCGGTTCCTCCTGCGCGGCCTCGATCAGGTGAAAACAGAATGGTCTTTGGTGGCGCTCGCCTACAACTGCAGACGCCTCGTCCGGCTCACCGCGGCCTGAGCCAGTCCGCCAACGATGGCGACAAACCCCAACGGCCCCTCAAAGACATCAGTCCGACAGGCTGCTAGCCCGCCGGCGCGATGTCGTCCGCATGGATGAGCGCAGCGCCCGCGGCGTAGCCCAACACGCCCTCAATGGCGTCGCTTTTGAGGCCTTTGATGGCGTCCGCGTCGGTGCTGTCGTAGCGCGCCAAACCCCGGCCGATTTCCGCGCCGTCCGGCCCCAGAATCTGGACGGCGTCGCCTTTCTCGAAGGGCCCTCTCACCACCGTCACACCCGCCGGCAGCAGGCTCTTGCCGGATTTCAAGGCCCGCGCCGCCCCAGCGTCCACCGTGATCGCCCCTTGTGGCGCGAGCGCTCCTGCGATCCATGCCTTGTAAGCGGCCCGCGGCTCAGCGCTGGCTTGGATCAGCGTGTGCGGGGCCCCGGCCAGGAGCGCCGCCAACGGGTGATTGTCCGCGCCCTTCGCGATGATCGTCGCGCAGCCCGCTTCGCCGGCGATCCGCGCCGCTTCGAGCTTGGTGCGCATGCCCCCCGACCCCACAGCCGACGACACGCCTCCCGCCATGGCGAGGATGTCCGGCGTCAGCGCCGTCACAAGCGCCAGCCTTTGGGCGCTTGGGTCTATCGACGGATTAGCGGTGTAAAGCCCGTCGACATCCGAAAACAGGATCAGCGCCTCCGCTGAGATCATCTGCGCCAGCCGCGCGGCGAGTCGATCATTGTCGCCGTAGCGCAGTTCCTGGGTCGCCACCGTGTCGTTCTCGTTGATGATCGGGATCGCACCCCGCGTGAGCAGGGCCCCCAGCGTCGCCCGCGCGTTGAGCCACCGGCGGCGCCGCTCGGTGTCGTCCGGCGTCAGAAGCGCCTGGGCGACAGCAATCCCGTGCGGCTCGAACGCCTCCTCCCAGGCGCGCATCAACCGTGATTGGCCGGCGGCCGCCGCCGCCTGCTTCTCCTCGAGCTTCAACTTGCCCGAAAGCTTCAGCGCCGCACGCCCGAGCGCCACCGCGCCCGAAGACACGATGGCCGCTTCGCAGCCTGAGGCCCGCAGCGCCGCGACATCCCTCGCCACGCTCGCCATCCACGCTTTGCGCGCGGCGCCGTCCGGCCCGATCAGCAGTGACGATCCGATCTTCACCACCACCCGCCGGGCCCGACGGACCGTTTCTGATCCCGTCACTGGCCGTCCTCAAAGGTTTTTCGGCCAAGTCCTTTGCAGAACCCGATGGGAACCGAGACCAGCGCGACCATCGAGAAGAACATCACGAACACAACCGGCAGGATATCGTGGTCTTGAAAGCCTGCCGGTTGCGCCAGCGTGCCGCCCCAGGTGCAGAGCGCGCTCAATCCCATCATGATCAGGGTCGGCTGGTCGAAATACTTGATCGACTTGCGCTTCGAAAGCCGCCGTCCAACCACCGCCAAAAACCGGCCGAAAATCAGAATGACCCCGGCGATCATGCTGTCGGTCAAAGACACGAACAGCCAGTTGCCCCCAAGCTCGGTCCCCATCGCGGTCCTGATGGTTGCTGACAGCATCCCCAACGCCAAAGACACGACGAGGCTTGTCAGCCAAAAGGTTTGCAAAAAACTCCGCTGGCGTTTGTCGCCTTTCAGGATGTCGCCGATCGCCTTGCTGTTCGGCGCCACGTTCACCCCCGCTACGATCTGCCGCCGAGGGGGCTGCTGCGCGGGCGGCGGGGGCGCTGCGGCCTGTGGTTGTCGACCGGTGAGCCCCGCAAGGCTTAGCCACAGGGAATTGAGCCGTCTATCGCTCGCCCGGCTCCAGCTGCTGCTCGAAGGCGTGTGCAGTTGCCTGAACCCCAAAGGCGGCGTGACCTCATCCAACGCCGACGGAATAAGTCGGTTGCGATCCTGTCCAACGGCGGCCTTGTCGCGCACCCAGTAGGACTTCTGCGACTGCTCCGACCACAAGACAGTGACCGCATCCGCGCTGTCGAGTTTGCCCTCGATCACGTCCGCAAACTGGTTTCCCGCCACGAGTTCCCGGTCCCGCCACACCGGATAGCCGTTCTGCTCGATGACCTGCGCGAGCTGCCGGGCTGTTTCCCGCTCCTCCCGCGCATCGGAGATGAACACGCCCGCCATGGTCCGCCTCGCCGTTCAGAGCCGACACAGGAGCGCAGCCCTAAGGGGCCCAATCCTCCGCCTGGGTTATCGCCTTAGCAGCCGGCCGCGATGCTTGCACCTGCTTTGCAACCTCGATCGTCAAGTCTCGTACGCCTTCGCCCGAGACCCCCGACACCAGACGCACTTCTTTCCCGATCGCGCGGGAAAGCGCACTCCGCTTGCGATTGGCCTCCGCGGGCGTCAACGCGTCGATTTTGTTGAGCGCGACGATTTCCGGTTTGTCCACAAGGCCGCCGCCATAGGCCTCGATCTCACCCCTTACGACGCGATAGGCCTTGGTGGCGCTCTCTTCGGTTGCGTCGATCAGATGCACAAGGACCGCGCACCGCTCCACATGCCCTAAAAACCGCGTGCCAAGCCCCGCGCCCTCCGCCGCCCCTTCGATCAGGCCTGGGATGTCGGCGAGCACAAACCGCGCTCCTTCGCCGAGATCAATGACCCCCAGATGCGGATGCAGCGTCGTGAACGGATAGGCCGCCACCTTGGGCGTCGCCGCCGACACCGCCCTAAGAAACGTGCTTTTCCCCGCATTCGGCAGGCCCACGAGCCCTGCGTCCGCGATCAGCTTCAGCCGCAGCCACACCCAGCGCTCCTGCCCCTCAAGGCCGGGGTTGGCCCGTCGGGGGGCCTGGTTCACCGGCCCCTTGAAGTGGGCGTTTCCAAAACCGCCATTGCCGCCCCGAGCCAGAACGATGCGCTGCCCCGCTTCGGTCAGGTCCGCCAAGACGGTTTCCTTGTCTTCTTCCAGAACCTGAGTTCCGACCGGAACTTTCAAGATCAGGTCCTCACCGTTGGCGCCGTGCCGGTTCTGGCCCATGCCGTGCCCGCCGGTCTTGGCCTTGAAATGCTGCTGGTAGCGATAGTCGATGAGTGTGTTCAGCCCTTCCGCCGCCTCTACGACAACGTCCCCGCCTTTGCCCCCGTCGCCGCCGTCCGGTCCGCCATAGGGAATGAATTTCTCCCGCCGGAAGCTGACGGCGCCGCCGCCGCCATCACCGGAGCGGACAAAAATCTTGCATTGATCAAGGAACTTCATCAGGGCACGCGATCACACAAAGCTGCGGCGAGGGAGAGGGTTATATGGCGTCTGGCGTCCTCAAGGAATGGGACAGGCTTACCGATTTCACAGCGCGGGAAATCAGCCTCAATGGGCAAACCAAGCGCGTCTTCGTTGCCGGCGAGGGGCCTGCGGTCATCGTCATGAGCGAAATGCCGGGCATCACCCCTGAGGTATGCCGCTTTGCCCGCTTCGTCCGTGCTGCAGGCTTCAAGGTCTATATGCCGGACCTGTTCGGCGAGGCGGGCCGCCCCTTCAGCACCGGCTATGTCCTTGGTTCAGCCCTGAAAGTCTGCATCAGCAAGGAGTTTCACCTCTTTTCATCCGGCGACCGGTCAAGCCCCGTCGTCGTCTGGCTCCGGGCATTAGCGGCCCTCGCGCACAAGGAATGCGGCGGCAAAGGCATCGGCGCGATCGGCATGTGTCTGACGGGCAATTTCGCCCTGTCGATGATGGTCGAGCCAAGCCTTTTGGCGCCGGTCCTGACGCAACCGTCCATGCCCGCCAACGACGCCGCCGGCCTTCATATCAGTCCACAGGACCTGCAGACCGTCGCGGACCGGCTGGAGAAAGAGAACCTAACCGTCCTCGCCTACCGTTTCGCTGGCGACAGGCTTTGCCCCGCCGCCAAGTTTGAGGCCCTGCAGGCAGCGCTGGGCCCCCGTGTGCAAACCCGCACGCTGCCCGATGAAGCGGCCAAGCCCGGCACGCCGATCAAACCGCACAGCGTTGTCACCACCCACTTGATTGACGAGCCCGGTCAACCCACGCGCCAGGCTGTCGATGAGATCTTGGCGTTTTTCGCTAAGCGCTTGAAATAGTCACTCGGCCTCGTCGTCGTAGCCGATAAGACGCAAAGGCCGGGCGGTCAAACCCTGGCCCTTGGCCCAATGCGCCAGGGCATCATCCCGGCCGTGTGTGATCCAAAGCTCCTGCGGCGCCACATCCAAAGCGGTCCGGGTCAGTTCATCCCAGTCCGCGTGGTCCGAAACGATAAGTGGCAACTCCACCCCACGCTGCTTCGCCCGCTGCTTCACCCGCATCCAACCTGAAGCGAAACAATCCACCGGATCGGGGAATCGTTGCGCCCAGCGGTCGGCAAACGCCGACGGCGGCGCGATCACGATTTTCCCGGCAAAGTTGCGCTTCGCCCCGCGATCCGCGATCGTCGCCGGCGCCAGCGTCCCAAGCGTAACCCTGTGCGCCTCATAGAGCCGGCACAGGCGCTCCATCGCCCCGTGGATGAAGATTGTGTCCCCATACCCGGCCTCACGGATCAGCGCGATGAGCCGCTGCGCCTTGCCCAAGGCATAGGCGCCCACAAGGTGCGTCCGCTCCGGATGGGCGGCGACGGAACGCAACAGCTTCCCGACTTCCTCCCGGTCGTCCGGGTGTGTGAAGACGGGCAGGGCGAACGTCGCTTCACTGATGAACACATCGCACCGCATGGGCTCAAACGGCGCGCAGGTCGGGTCCCGCCGCCGCTTGTAATCCCCCGAGACCACGATCCGCAGGCCCTGAAGCTCTACGACCGCCTGCGCGCTGCCCAGAACATGCCCCGCCGGCGCAAGCCGCACCTGCACCCCGCGATGGCTGATCGTTTCGCCATAGCTGAGCCCCTGCGATTCCGAACAGAACCCTTCGCCATAGCGGGCCGCCATAATGGCGAGCGTCTCGGGCGTCGCCAGCACCTTGTGGTGCCCTGCGCGGGCATGATCGGAATGGCCGTGCGTGATCACCGCCCGATCCACAGGCCGCACGGGGTCGATGTAGAAATCCCCCGGCGGGCAATAGAGGCCCTCTGGCCGGGGGACGAGAAGCTCTTGCGGGCGCATCGCCCTTGAGATGGCGGCGCAAGAGCCAAACCGCAATCGCGTTAGCGGCCGGCGGCGTGGCCCGCCCCACGATCAGAGCCGTGCTCGGCGCCAGGGTCATCCGCCGCAGGCGCTTCCGCGTGGTCGTTCCCATGCGCCGTCTCGGCCTTTGCGCCATGCGTCCGTCCGGCGTCATGCGCAACCTGCTGAAGCCGCGGCGGGCGGGAGGTCACAGGCTGCGGCATCGCCGAGGAGTGGTGGCTCGCAATCTTCCACCGCCCATCGATCCGCTCATAGACATAAGTGTAGCGCGCCACGACATAGGTCGGGTCGCTGTTGCGAAGGATGTCGAACGGGTAAATGCCAGCGTCGATGGCGGTGTTCTCCTCCAAAATCTGCCAAAATCTGCCAAAATCTGCCGACATGCGGACTTAGAAGCAGTTGATCGTATCCCGCGGCTGCAGTTGCAGGAAATGTTCGAAATACTCCGCGATCTCGACCCGGTTGGTCCGCGGCGTGTTCGATACCGTCGGCGACAAAACCCTGTCCTCAGCCGAGAGCAGCGCCATATCGGGCGGCCCGCCGTTCTGCGGCGTGGCGTTCCAGCGATCAAAAAGGGCTGCGATCTCCGCCTCGCTCACCGCCGCCGCGGGCGCCTCATGCGCCAAGCTCGCGTGCGCCGCTTCCGGCTGCAACCTCGAACGGCCGGGCAGGGCGACAAGCGCAAGGGCCCACGCGGCCAAAGGTTTGAGCGACATGGGCGGCTTTCGGCAAAGGCCGGAATGGAAGCCTTCGCCGTACAAGAAAGGTTTTGAATTTCCGGGCGCAGGCTTGGTTTGCTAAGGGTCACAGCGAATGTCCCCCTTTGCCTTACCGTCCCGCTTCACAGCCTGGTTCGCGTCCCGCGGCTGGGCCCCTCGCGCCCATCAGCTGGCCTTGGCGGAGCGTGGGTTGGCGGGGCTCTCGACCCTCCTCATCGCGCCGACAGGCGCGGGCAAAACCATGGCGGGCTTCCTCCCGAGCCTTGTCGCCTTGGCCGATCAGCCTGCGAACCGCCCCCACAGGCTGCACACGCTCTACCTGTCGCCTCTGAAGGCGCTGACGGCCGATATCCACCGCAACCTTCAAGCGCCGGTCGCCGAAATGGGCCTATCGCTGCGCATCGAGACCCGCACCGGCGACACGCCCCCCGCCAAACGCCAGCGCCAGCGCGCCCAGCCGCCGGACATCTTGCTCACGACGCCCGAGCAGCTCTGCTTGTTGATCGCCTCGGGCCATGCCCGCGCCTTGTTTGAAGACCTGGAGGCCGTCCTCATCGATGAGGTCCATGCCCTGGCCCCAACCAAGCGCGGTGACCTCACGGCTCTGGCGCTGGCGCAGGTCGCGGCATGGGCGCCGAAGTGCCGACGCGTCGGCCTCTCCGCCACCGTCGCCGAGCCCGAAGCTCTGGCGCGCTGGATCGGACCCGACGTCGGTATCCTCACCGTCACCGGTGGGGCGGCGCCCATCGTCGATGTCCTTGACGCCCAGGGGCGCATCCCCTGGGCCGGTCACACCGGCCGGCACGCCATGGCCGAGGTCTATGAGGCGATCAGGCAGGCCCGGATGGCGCTGGTCTTCGTGAATACCCGCGCTCAGGCGGAGCTTGTTTTCCAGGAGCTCTGGCGCGTCAACGACGACGGCCTCGCCATCGCCCTCCATCACGGCAGCCTCGACGTCGAACAGCGCCGCAAGGTCGAAACCGCCATGGCCAAGGGCGTGCTTCAGGCCGTGGTCTGCACCTCCACCCTCGATCTCGGCATTGACTGGGGGGATGTCGATCTCGTGATCCAACTCGGCGCGCCGAAGGGCGCGGCCCGTTTGGTGCAGCGGATCGGCCGCGCCAACCACAGGCTCGATGAGCCCTCCCGCGCATTGCTTGTTCCCACCAACCGCTTTGAGGTCCTGGAGTGCCGCGCCGCCCGCGACGCGGTGGCCGAAGGGGCGATGGACGGCGCCGCGATGCGGGTGGGCAGCCTCGATTGCCTCGCCCAGCACATCATGGGCTGCGCCTGCGGCGAGCCTTTCAGCGAAGACGGGCTCTATCAGGCTGTCCTCACTGCCGATCCGTACAAAGACCTTCCGCGCGCGGAGTTCGACAAGGTCCTCGATCTCGTCGCAACCGGCGGCTACGCCCTTCGCGCCTATGACCGCTTCCGGCGCATCATTCAGGACCCGAAGACCGATCGTTGGCGCGCCCGCACCCCGATGATCGCCCAGCAGCACCGGATGAATGTCGGCGCCATCATCGAAGCCACGATGCTCAGTGTCCGGCTCGTTTCAAGCCGCGGCGGTCGCGGAGAGGCCGGCAAATCCGCCGGACCGCCCGGCCGCAAACTCGGCCAGATCGAGGAATGGTTTGTCGAGGGGCTCGCCCCGGGCGACACCTTCCTTTTTGCCGGTGAAGTCCTGCGCTTTGAGGGCCTCCGCGATCTCGATTGCCTCGTCACCCGCGCGCCTGGTGACCAGCCCCCTCGGGTTCCAAGCTATGCTGGCGGCAAGTTCCCGCTGTCGACCTTTCTCGCCGACCGCGTTCGCGCCATGCTCAACGATCCCGCCTCCTGGGACCGGCTTCCCGCGCAGGTGACGGAATGGCTCCGCCTGCAGCAGAACCTCTCCATTATGCCGAAGCCGGACCATCTTCTGGTGGAAACCTTTCCGCGGGCGGACAAGTTCCACCTCGTCGCGTACCCCTTCGACGGCCGCCTCGCGCATCAAACCTTGGGCATGCTCCTGACCCGGCGATTAGAGCGCGCCGGCGCCAAGCCCATGGGCTTTGTGGCCAGCGAATATGCCCTCAGCGTCTGGGCGCTGGAAGACATGACGAGCATGGATTTCAATGATCTGTTTGCGGAGGATATGCTCGGCGACGATCTCGAAAGCTGGCTCGCCGAAAGCGCCCTCATGAAGCGCACCTTTCGCAACTGCGCGATCATTGCCGGCATGATCGAGCGCAAAGCGCCGGGTTCGGAGAAAACCGGCCGCCAAGTCACCTTCTCCGCCGACCTGATCTATGACGTCCTCCGCCAGCATGAGCCCGACCACGTTCTCCTCCGCGCCGCCTTCCAGGACGCGGGCGAAGGCTTTCTCGATCTCCGCCGCCTTGGCGCGCTTTTGGCCCGCGTCAAGGGCAAGATCACCCATGCCGCGCTGGATCGGATTTCCCCTTTCGCCGTCCCGATGATGCTCGAAATCGGCCGTGAGCCTGTTTATGGCGCCGCGGACGAGGCGATCCTTGAAGCCGTCGCCGCCGAGATGATGGACGGCCTGCCTTGACCTGCGCGGGCCGAGCGACCAAAGACATCCCCCTTCCATCTGGGGGCTTCGTGTTTGTCCGTCATCTTGTCCATTGAGGGCGTCTCCAAGACCTACGCCAGCGGCGTCGAGGCCTTGAAGCCAATCGACCTCACCATCAACCGGGGCGAGATCTTCGCTCTGCTGGGCCCCAACGGCGCGGGCAAGACCACGCTTATCGGCATCGTCTGCGGCACTGTGCGCCTCAGCGCCGGCCGGGTCATCGCCGACGGCGCCGACGCCATTGCCCAGTATCGGCAGGCGAGGGGCAAGATCGGCCTCGTCCCGCAGGAAATCTCGACCGACTCGTTCGAAACCGTCTGGGACACGGTCCGCTTCTCCCGCGGGCTGTTCGGCCTTCCCCGCAACGACGCGCATCTCGAAACCGTGCTGAAATCGCTCTCTCTTTGGGAGAAGCGTGACGCGAAAATCCAGACCCTGTCCGGCGGCATGAAGCGCCGTGTCATGATCGCCAAGGCCTTGAGCCACGAGCCCTCGATCCTCTTCCTCGATGAGCCGAGCGCCGGCGTCGACGTGGAGCTTCGTCGCGACATGTGGGCCATGGTCCGCAAGCTTCGCGAAGCGGGCGTGACCATTATCCTCACGACCCACTATATCGAAGAAGCCGAAGAGATGGCCGACCGCGTGGGCGTCATCAACAAGGGGCGCCTGATCCTGGTGGAGGAGAAGAAGACCCTGATGAAGCGGCTCGGCGGCCGCAGGCTGAGCCTTCATCTGGCCCAGCCGCTCCAGGCCATCGACTCTCAGCTCAGCGACTTTGCCCTGACCCTGGAAGACGGGGGCCATCGCCTCGTTTACGCCTTCGACGCCGCCGCCGAAGACACCGGCGTCTCGCGGCTCCTGCGCCGCCTTGAATCCCTGGGCGTCGACTACAAAGACCTCCACACCGAACAAAGCTCGCTGGAAGACATCTTTGTGAGCCTCGTGAGCGAAACGCCATGAACCTCCACGCCGTCAACGCCATCTACCAATTCGAGATGGCCCGCTGGTTTCGCACCCTGGGGCAGAGCCTGTTCTCGCCGGTGCTTTCCACCTCGCTTTATTTCATCGTCTTCGGCGCAGCGATCGGCGCCCAGATGGGCGCGGTCGACGGCGTCTCGTATGGTGCGTTTATCGTGCCGGGGCTTGTGATGCTTTCGATCCTAACCGAAAGCGTCTCCAACGCCTCCTTCGGCATCTACATGCCGAAATGGGCCGGCACGATCTATGAGGTGCTCTCTGCGCCTGTGTCGCCCTTTGAGGTAGTGCTTGGTTATGTCGGGGCTGCGACAACCAAAAGCATCGCCATCGGCGCGGTGATTCTGATGACCGCGCGCCTCTTTGTGCCCTATGAGATCCAAAATCCCATCGCGATGATGGCCTTTCTGGCCCTCACGGCCTTCACCTTCTGCCTTTTCGGCTTCGTGCTGGGCGTCTGGGCCGACAGCTGGGAGAAGCTCTCGATTGCGCCGCTGCTGATCATCACGCCGCTGACCTTCCTTGGCGGCACGTTCTACTCGATCCGCATGCTGCCGGAGTTCTGGCAGACGGTCGCGCTTTTCAACCCTGTTGTGTACCTCGTCAGCGGCTTCCGCTGGAGCTTCTACGGCACGGCCGACGTCCCAGTCTTGGTCAGCCTCGCCATGATCACGGGTTTTCTTGTGATCTGCCTTGCGCTGGTCTGGTGGATTTTCCGCACCGGCTATCGGCTTAAGGCCTAGACCACGTTGCGACCATACGGGCTTGGCCAAAAGCGTCGCAACGGGGTCAAGGATTAACACTGGGGCGTTTTCCGACGTTTCCGGCCGATTCCAAAAGGGCGGGAAATGCCTTAGCCCTTCTTTTTCGCCAGCGGGTGCTTGGTCTCCACAAGCTCCCTGAGCCGCCCTTGCGCCACGTGAGTGTAGATCTGCGTCGTGCCGATATCGGCGTGACCCAGAAGGCTCTGCACCGTGCGCAAATCCGCGCCCCCCTCCATAAGGTGTGTCGCGAACGCATGCCTGAGCGTATGCGGGCTCACCGCTTGGGGATCAATCCCACAAGCAAGCGCCGCCGCATCGATGATCTGGCCAACCCGCCGCCGGGTGAGCTTCCCGTCCGTCGCCGTCGCCGAGGGAAACAAATAGCGCCCCGCCTTCGCCGCCTTGGCTTTTTGTAACATCGCCTCGCGCTCCGGCAGCCAGGCCTCGATCGCCGCCAGCGCCGGCCGACCAAGCACCACAAGCCGCTCTCGCCCGCCTTTGCCTTTCACCGTCATTGCCGTGGCCCCGGCCTTGGGCGCCGCAGACAAGGGCAGCCCCACCAGTTCGCTGACCCGCAACCCCGCCCCGTACAGAAGCTCCAACAGCGCCCGGTTGCGCAGCCCCGCAGGTCCCGGGACGGCGGCGGCGGCCTCAATCAGGCGCACAATAGCCTCGGCGTCGAAGACTTTCGGCAAAGACGGCGCAAGTTTCGGCCCTTCGATGTCTGCGGTTGGGTCATCCCCCCGCAGGCCTTCGGAGAGCTCAAACCGGAAGAACTGCTTCAGCGCCGAAAGCCGCCGAGCCGCCGTTCGCGGGGATAGCCCACGCGCCGATAAGGCCGTCAGATAAGCCGTAACGGCCGCGGGCTCCGCCCGCACCAAAGAGCTTCCGACCGACACCATGAAGGCCGCCGCATCTTCCAAATCCTTGGCGTAGGCGCTGAGCGTGTTGATGGCCGCGCCCCGTTCGGCGCTCATCATTTCAAGGAACGCTTCGATCCGGGACGCATCGGTCATGAGGGACGGGTCAGCAGCGCTTCCATGCCGATCGCATGTGCCGCGTCCTCAAGCCCCACAAGGCGTAGCGCATTGAGGATCACCCACAAACTCTGCCCGTCAAGCGCGTCCGCGCCGCCCGCCGTGGCGATCGCCGCCAAGAGGGCCGCTTCGCCCACGGCTTCCGCCTCCGCCGCGCTCTGCAGCGCTGCTAACACTGCAGCGTCCGCCGGTCGTCCGCCCACGGGCCCCTGCGCCAGTTGCGCCCGTCGGACGGAGGCGTCCACTGGGAACCCAAGCGCCTGTAGGATCAGCACGTCCCGCATCGCGGCCCCGTTGCTGGCGCCGTCATCGATCCGTTGCCGCACCACCCGTGCCGCCTGCGCCTCCGAAAGCCCCCGGACGCTGACAAAGCCGGCGGCACGCAATGAACCGAGTGCGGATTGCTCCGCCCCAGCCGCCGCAGCGAGATCCAAAAGCCGCAGACCCGTGCCGCTGTCCCCTGCGGCGAGCGCCCCCCTGGCAAGGGTGACCCCCATAGCCGCGTCCGGGACGAACACGAGCGCCGTCAAGTCAGGCTGCAGCACCCGCGCGATGGCGATAAACTCGCCCTGGGTCCGCGCCGCGTTGAGCGCCGTCGCCAGCGCCGTCGCCGCTTCCATGCTGCCGGGCAGGGCTTCGGCTTGAGCGATGGCGAGCGCCAACGGCGGCGCCGTGCGGGCGTCCCCCGTTGCAAGCGCGGCCCGATAGAGGGCCCGCACCGCCGCAGGGTCCAGAGCGCTGCGCCCCAAAGCGGCCAAGCCGGCCTCCGCCCGAAGGCGCGCATCGCCGCGATCCGCCGAAGCAAGCGCCACCAGCGCCAGCGTCGAAGAACCGTTGAGCGGGTTCCGCGCGGGGGCCAAGTTGCCCGCCAACGACAGCCAGGTGTGAAGACTCGTGTCGTATCGCGCCGCAGGCGGCCGGGAGGGCGGCGCGCCGCCGATCAGCGTCACCACCTGCTCAAACCACTGGTCTCGCGCTTCGCCTCCCTCCCGCAAAAGCGACAAAGTAAGGTCGACAGCGCCCACATTGCCCTCAACCGCCGCGCAGAATGCCCGCAGCCGGAGCAGATAAGCCGAGCCCCCCGCCTGCGCGCGCAGACAGGCCGAGCCCAGATCCCCGCGCGCCATATCCGCCTGCGCCGCAAACTGGGCGATGAGCGGATCGGCGGCGATCGCTGCGGGCCGGGTCATGACCAGAAGGTCCTCCACCGCCCCGATCCGCCCGAGCGCCTCGAACCGCTTGCGGCTCACCTCCACGGTTTCGCCGAGCGGCGCTTCCGCCGCCGAGGCCAGGGCCCGACGCGCGAGCGACCGCGCCGCCGGCGAAGCAAAATCGCCCGGTGTCCGATCAAACAGCGCCCGAAGCGCTTCGGGATCGCTCTCAAGCCATAAGGTTCTGGGCAGCCCCCCTGAGGACGGTGCGATGGAGCCCACGCTCCAGGCGTTGAGCTCGGTCAGCGCTTCAACCTCGATCGAGGGGCGCGTTTGCGCCAAAACTGGTGAAACGGCCAAGGCCATGACCACGGCGCCCGCCATTAGAAAGGAATAAGCTGGCCTCACGGGTTGGCCTCCTCGGCGGCGGGCTCCGCCGGCCGGTCGCTGAACGCGTCGGGCAGCGCGATCCGCACCTCTTCGCGGTGGGGGACCGCGTTGTCCGCTGCGTTCAGAAAGAAGAAAAAGCCGCCAATCAGCACCAGAGCGGCCACGCCGCCTCCGATTTGCCAAAGGCGAGGAGAGATCCCTCCGCCGCTGCGGCGGCGCCGACGTCGTCTCACCCGTCAACCTCCCATAAAGCCAAACCGCCTCAAGGCCCGCCCTGCATCCCCATGGCAGGCCCAGAGATTGCAGGCCGACACAATTGCCTGCACAGTATGACGACTTTCCATCGTGTCATCTATGAGGCGAGCGCAGTCGAGGGATGCCCGCCTTTGGTCCATGGCCTCCTGTGCGAAGGCCCAAGCCGCAGGGAATGAACAGGTTCATGGCCAATGTCGACCATAATTCAGTCGACCAAAACTCCGTCGACCAAGATCCAGTCGACCAAAACCCGGCCGACCCGCTCCAAACGCTGGCGATCGATCGCCCCTTGGTTCTTGTCGGTATGATGGGGGCGGGGAAAACCTCTGTCGGCCGCCGCCTGGCGGAGGTTCTGCGTCTGCCTTTCCGGGATGCCGATGATGAAATCGAGAAGGCCGCGGGCTTAACCGTCTCCGAAATCTTTGAGCGCCATGGCGAAGCCGAGTTTCGTCGCGGCGAGCGGCGGGTCATCAAGCGCCTCCTCGAAGGCCCGCCGCACGTTCTCGCAACCGGCGGCGGCGCCTTCATGGATCCCGACACCCGCGCCCTCATCAAGCAAAAGGCGGTCTCGGTCTGGCTCAAGGCCGACCTTGACGTCCTGATGCGCCGTGTTCTGCGCCGGCCGACCCGGCCCCTGCTCCAGGTGGAGGACCCTCGCGCCGCCATGACGACCTTGCTCGCCAAGCGGGAGCCGATCTATGCGGAAGCCGACATCATGGTGCAGTCCAATCAGGGCCCCCATGGCGCTGCCGTTCAGGCGGTTCTTGCCCGAATTGCCCCGTTTTACCCCAAGGCTTCTGCATGAGCGCCGCGACCACGATTCCCATCAGCCTCGGCGACCGCAGCTACGCCATCCAATGCGGTCAGGGCCTCTTGGCCCATGCCGGCGAAATCTGCGCCCCCTTCGCCGCCACCAAGAGGGTGTTTCTGGTCACTGACAGCCATGTGGGTCCGCTCTGGGGTCCCGCGGCGGTGTCAGGGCTGGAGGCGGCCGGCCTACGGGTCATCCCGCTCCAACTGCAGGCCGGCGAACAGACCAAAAGCTGGGGCGGCCTAGCCGCCCTGATCGACGCTCTCGCCGCCGAACGGGCCGAACGACGGGACCTGATTGTCGCCTTGGGCGGCGGAGTGATCGGCGACCTGGCGGGATTTGCCGCCGGCATCTTCAAGCGCGGCATGGACTTCGTCCAAATCCCGACAACGCTTTTGGCGCAAGTCGACAGCTCCGTCGGCGGCAAAACCGCCATCGACATCGAGGCAGGTAAGAACCTCGTGGGTCTGTTCCACCAGCCTCGCGCCGTCATCGTTGACTATGAGGTCCTGTCAACGCTGCCCCCCCGCGAGATGCGCGCAGGGTATGCCGAGGTGATGAAATACGGCCTGATCAATGACCGGCCTTTCTTTGATTGGCTGAAGGCTGACGGGGCCAAGGTCCTTGCCGGAGAGCCCGCGGCGACGGCCCATGCCGTTGAGACCTCGATCCGCGCCAAGGCCGCGATCGTCGCCGCCGATGAGCGCGAAACCTCGGGCCTTCGGGCGCTGCTGAACCTTGGCCACACCTTCGCCCACGGGTTTGAGACCATGGCCGGTTATGACGGCCGCCTGCTGCATGGAGAGGCGGTCGCCTGCGGCATGGCCCTCGCCTTCGACTACTCCGCCCGAACGAGCCTCTGCCCGGAGGCTGAGGCCGAAGAGGCGATCGCCGCCCTCAAGGCCGCAGGCTTTGAAACCGATCCCAAAAACCTCCCCGGCGCGCCCTTCGCCGCCAAAGATCTGATCGCCGCCATGGCCCAGGACAAGAAGGCCGAAGGCGGCAAGCTTACGCTCATCCTCGCCGAGGGCGTCGGCCGCGCCAAGCGTGTCCCCGGAGTCGATTTTGATACGGTCTTGGCTTATTTGAACGCCATCGTCGGCGAAGGCTAAAAGTGATGGAGCTTGGGGTCATTCTGACCGCCATTGGCGTTGCGGCCTTGTCCGCCTTGGTTTTGGCTCTGATTTCCGGGTTTTTCTCCGCCGCGGAAACGGGTCTGACCGCGGCCTCACGCGCCCGGATGCACCAGCTGGAGAAGGACGGCGACAGCGGCGCAAAGCGCGTAAACGAGCTGTTGGAGCGCCGCGAGCGCACCATTGGCGCGCTTTTGTTGGGCAACAATCTGTTGAACACCCTGGCCGCAGCGTTAACCACAGCTCTTCTAACCGTTCCCTTGGGGCAGTTCGGCGTGGCCGTGGCGACCGCTGTCACCACGGTGCTGGTTTTGATCTTCGCGGAAGTCCTGCCCAAGACCTACGCGATTGCCTTCCCCGATAAGACCGCTGTCCGGATTGCGCCCTTGGCGCAGTTCTTCGTCTGGCTTCTGTCGCCCATCGTGTCGGCGGTGACCTTCATCGTCCGCCGGACGCTGGCCCTGTTCGGCGTGACCTCAACGTCCGCGCCCGACCCTTACGCCGCGGTGGAGGAAATCCGCGGCGCTGTGGAACTCCATGCAGAAGAAGGCGCGGTGGAGACTGAAGTCAGGGACCGCCTCCGCGGCGCCCTGGAGTTGGGGGATTTGACCGTCGCCGACGTCATGATCCACCGCAAGGCGATCAAGACCCTGGACGTGACCTTGCCCCCCCGCGAGATCGTCGCGCAGGCCATGGCTTCAAGCCACACCCGCATCCCGCTTTATCAGGACAATCCCGAGAACATCGTCGGCGTGCTCCACGCCCGGGATCTCCTGCGCGCCATCAGCGAACGCGGCCGCGACGGCATTGTCGTCCGCGAGGTCATGCGCGACCCCTGGTTCGTGCCCGAACCTACAAGCGCTGAAGATCAGCTGGCGGAATTCCTGCGCCGCCGCGAACACTTCGCCCTCGTGGTCGATGAGTATGGCGCCCTGAAGGGTCTAGTGACGCTTGAGGATATCCTCGAAGAAATCGTGGGCGATATCAAAGATGAACACGACATTGCCGTCCAAGGCGTCAGGCCGCAGCCAGACGGCTCGGTGAATGTGGACGGGGTGGTCCCGATTCGCGACTTGAACCGCATGCTCAACTGGGACCTCCCCGACGACGAAGCCGTGACCGTGGCCGGTTTGGTCATCCATGAGGCCGAGACAATCCCCGAACCGGGTCAGAGATTCGCCTTTCACGGGTATCGGTTTCAGGTTCTGCGCCGAAACCGTAATCAGATCACGGCCTTGCGGATCGAGCGCGAAGACCGCTCCGACCATGACGAGGACGCCGCATGACCACCCCGCCCGTCGCTTGCGATGTTCTCGTGATCGGCGGCGGTTTTGCGGGTTTGGCGGCGGCTCAGGCTGCGGCCGCCGTCGGCGCCAAGGCGATCGTTCTGGAGGCCAAGACTGAGATCGGCGTCAAGCTCCATACCACCGGCATTTAT
>JBILVS010000182.1:0-4865 GCA_044370335.1 Caulobacterales bacterium | reverse complement strand
AAGATCGCCGGGCCAATCCAAAAGACGATCTCGCCACCATCATCGCCAACGGCCAGATCGACGGGGCGCCGATCGATCATCTGCAGGCGATGAGCTATTATATCATCGTCGCCACCGCCGGCCACGACACCACAAGCTCCACCGCTGCCGGCGGCCTGCACCAGCTGATCCTAAACCCCTCAGAAATGGCCAAACTGAAGGCCGATCCGGGCCTGATCCCAGGCGCTGTGGAAGAAATGATCCGTTGGGTGACGCCGGTAAAGCACTTCATGCGCACCGCCACCGCCGATTACACGATCCGGGACCGGACGGTCAAAGAGGGCGATGGGTTGGCGCTGTTCTACTGGTCTGGCAACCGCGACGAAGACGTCTTCGACGACGCCTACCGCTTCAAGGTTGACCGGACGCCCAACAAGCAGATCGCCTTCGGCTACGGCGCCCACCTCTGCCTGGGCATGCATTTGGCGCGGATGGAGATCAAAGCTCTGTTCCAAGAGCTTTTGCCTCGCATCGAAAGCATTGAACTGGCCGGAGAGCCCCGCAACACCCGGGCGAACTTCGTCAGTGGCCTGAAGACGCTGCCGATCCGGGTGCGGATGGTCTAAGGCCGGCCATGGAGCCTTTGACCCTTGCCGCGTTGATGGCTGCGTTCTGCGTCGCCGCCATTCTCTATTCTTCTGTGGGCCATGGCGGGGCCAGTGCATATCTCGCGATCATGGCGCTGTTTGCGCTCCCGCCGGAGATGATGCGGCCGACGGCCTTATGTCTGAATATCCTGGTGGCGTCGCTGGGGGCATACCGGTTTGTGCGGGCGGGGCGGTTTGACGCCCGGCTCTTTTTCCCCTTGGCTTTAGGGGCCGTGCCCTTCGCCTTTGTGGGCGGCGGGGTTCAACTGCCGGCGGAGCTTTACCGGCCGTTATTGGGGGTGGTGCTTTTGCTTGCCGCGCTTCGGCTCGCTTTGCCTGATCCCAAGCCTGTTCCCGAAGACGCGATCAAAGCGCCGCATCCGGTTCTGGGGGTTGCCTCAGGCTGCGGGATCGGGCTTCTCTCAGGACTGACCGGTACCGGAGGGGGGATCTTCCTATCCCCGCTCGCGATCTTTCTGAAATGGGCCAAGCCCGAAACCACGACTGGGGTCGCCGCTTGCTTCATCGTGGCGAACTCTGCGGCAGGCTTGGCCGGCAACGTGGCGCAAACACAGGACTTGCCTGACGCTCTGCCGTTGCTCTTGGCCGCAGTCGCGGTCGGTGGCCTCATCGGAACGTGGCTCGGCGTCGCCCGCTATTCCACCGCCACGCTCCGATGGGCTCTCGCGCTGGTGATGGTCGTCGCCGGCGCCAAGCTGCTCTTCACCTGATCAGCGGCGCGCAGCCGCGCTCCGGCGCACTAACGCCAAGCCCGCCATGAGCCCAAGACCATTCAGGAGCGCTGTTGGAGCCGAAGAACCCGACAAGCCCGTCAGCCCCGCCCGCAAGCGCCGCTCCGTGCGCGGCCCCGTTTGGCAATCCCGACAGCGCCGCAATCGCCACACCTGCAAACCCTGGCAGTCGCAGCCAGTTCGTCCGCATGCGGACAAGCCTTGGCGGATGGCGGATGGCGGATGGCCGATTGGCTCTCCGGCGATCCTTGGCCACCGATCTAGTCCCTCAGCACCCAAAGCAGGTCTTCGACAAGGTCGTGCGCTGGCGGCCAATAAAGCCACAAGGCCCAGGCGGAAAAAGCCACAAGCCCAAGCGAAACAAGCGCATCGATCGCCCGCGCCTGGGGTTCGCCGACATCCGCCATTGTTCCGAAAGCAGACTGTCTCAAGGTCTGCAAGGGCAGGGCGAAGGCCGCAAACAGCAGGGCGACGATCAGAAGCGCTATCCACTGCGGCGCGTCAAACGCCGGGGCGAAGCCCAGGACTTCATTGTACAGAA
Organism: Caulobacterales bacterium; assembly: GCA_044370335.1. Lineage (GTDB taxonomy): Bacteria > Pseudomonadota > Alphaproteobacteria > Caulobacterales > Aquidulcibacteraceae > REEB509. The sequence goes on along the minus strand of JBILVS010000182.1, from coordinate 2,946 downwards.
CAAGGCTCGCCATCACGAACACAAGCCCCAGCGTCGCCGCTGCGCCGATCCCCGCCATGAAGAGCGCCGCGATCCCCGCCGCGATCCGACCGACGAGGCCTGCAGGCGCCCGCGCCGGCGCCGTAAACCGCTGGGGCGGCTCTGCCGGTCGCCGCGCATCCGCGCCGCCGCTGGTCCATCGCGCCCACAGCGGCTTCTCGCTGACTTCGTCAAACCGCCGCCGCGCCTCGTCGATCACCTGTTGAGCGGTGGCGGGCAGGCCGTGCGCGGCGCTCCACTCCTCCGCCGTGTTGGCGCTCGGAATCGCAAACATCGCCACGATATAGGCCACGATCGCAAAAGGAGTCGCAAAGATCGCCGCGATCACAACCCCGATCCGGATCAAGGCGAGATCAACCCGCGTATAGGCCGCAAGGCCGGTGCAGACGCCGGCCAGAACAGCGCCTTCGCGCAGGCGGAACAGCCGCCGGCGGGCGTCCTCTGGTCGCGGACGATCCGACCACGGCGCTTCGCGGTCGCCAGCCTCCGCCCCCTCGACAGGACCCATCGCCGCAAGGGTTTCCGCCATCTCCGCCGCCGTCACCACTGTCTTGTGCGCATGCAGATGCCCCGCGATCCGGTCCGCGATCGCCGCCTCCAGGTCTTTGATGATCTCGGTCTTGTCGGGATTGGCGGCTAGCGCCCGCTCCGCTGCAGCGAGATAGGCGCTTAGCGCGGTATAGGCTGCCTCCTCCAGAGCGTAGGCGTTGCCCCCCAAATTGACGGTGACGACACGATCCATGATCAAAGCCCCAGGTCTTTCAGAGTGTGATTGAGCGATTGCCAGTAGGCGGACAAATCCGCGAGCCGCGCCCGGCCTTTGTCCGTAAGCCGATAGTATTTGCGGGGCGGCCCGGCGGCGCTCTCCTGCCATTCGTAGTCAACGATCTCTTCCCGCCGCAACTTGGACAGGAGCGGGTAGAGCGTGCCTTCTTGGGTGGCCAGGGGAGTGGGTTCGAGCCGGGCGAGAATATCTCCCGCATAGGCGCGCCCGCCGCCGATCAGAGCGAGCAGCGCCATCTCCAAAAGGCCTTTGCGCAGGCCGGAAAACTGGTCGGGTTGTTCCATCAGAAGCTACCTTTTGAAATAAAGGTAGCTGGTTGTGAGCCGAAGCGCAAGGGGGCGCCCGCTTCTCAGGGGGCGCCCGCTTCTCGATCCACCCCACCCCCGCCCATTCCCTACAAGCGCGGGACAGAACCGACGCTATCCTTTGCCCGCCATGGCCTTCATCACCGCCGCCTGGACTTCCTCCGGCGTCGGGTTGCGGCGCAGCGTCAGCCCGCCATTGATGTGCAGAAGCTCCCCGGTGATGAAGCTCTCCTCGCTGCCGAGCCACACGCAGGCGTTGGCGATATCCTGGCTCGTGCCGATCCGGCCCAGCGGATACTCCTTGGCGAAGGCCGCTTCGAGGCCTGGCGCGGCCATGGCCTGCTCCGTCATCGGCGAAGCGGTGAGCCCTGGCGCGATCGAATTCACCTTGATCTGATGCTTGCCGAATTCGTTGGCGAAGCAGCGGACGAGGGCGTCGGCCCCCGCTTTGGTGCCGATATAGGCGGCGTGGTTCTGCAACAGCGCGATGGTCGAAGCGGAGCTGATCTGGATTAGGCTGCCGCCTTCGCCGCGGGCGGCCATCGCCGCACAGAAAGCCTGGAGGAAGAAATAGGGGCCTTTGAATTGGAGATCCATCAGCTGATCGATCTGGTCTTCGCTCGTCTCCAACAGCGGCGCCATCAGCCCCCAGCCCGTGGCGTTGACCGCGATGTGCACCCCGCCGAAAGCGATGACGGCTTTGTCCGCCAGGGCGCGGACATCCTCAAAGCGCGTGATATCCGCCACCGCATAAGCGCCCCCGATCTCGGCGGCGAAGGCCTCGAGCGGCTCCTCCTTGCGCCCCGCCGCTAGGACTTTAGCCCCTTCTTTGGCGAAGGCTCGGGCGATGGTCTGGCCCATATTGTTCGGCCCTGCCGCGCCCAGAACGACAGCGACTTTGCCTTGCAGACGGCCCATGGTGATCCTCCCTTGTTTGCCTCTTGGCGAGGCGCTTATCGGGGAGCAACATGAAGGGCCCGTCAAGGCGCAGGCGCGCTTTGCGGGGAGGAGTGGTCGGGGAGCGGCGGGTCCGGAGCGGTCCCGCGGCCGATTGGCTCTTTGAGCTGGGGTTCGATCCGACGTTCCCCGCCGCGCGGCCTGCCTATCAGGCGATCATTTTCGATGGGCGCTGATACCGATTCCACCAAGGGAGCAACCTCGCGAGGTTCCCCTCACAGCGCCAACTGCCGCTTGCCGCTCCTCGAACCGATCCGCGCCCTGAAGAGGAGATAGGCCTTCACCCCCGACCGCTTGGTGCGAATGGGCGGAGAGTATTCCGGGGGCGGAAGGGGTTGGATAAGGCGCCGCCTATCCCTCGCGCCGCCGCAATCGCCTTGGGCCGCCGTGTGATCGGGAGGGGCGGATCAAGCTTTTCCCAATCGATGAGCACATCCCCGGCCGCGTCCTCGTAATGCAGGGCGCTGTTGGCTTCGTATTGCGGTCGGATGCGATCGGTGAGCAGCCCCTCACGCTTGAAGTTCGGGCTCAGCCGCTCAATCAGCAAATGCTGGAACACCCAAGTGATCTGGCTTTGGAGGATGTTCGCCCACGCTTTCTCAAGATCAAAGCCGTATTCCCGCGCCACATCCAAGCCGAACAGCCGGTCGCGCATGATGAGGCTGGCCTGATAGGCGAACTCGGCCCAGTCTTCGATCTCCTCCTGGGGCAGGGTTTTGATCCAGTCTTCCAGGTAATTGAAGCCGAAGGCCACGTGCCGGCCCTCATTCCGCATCATAAGCTCCACCGCCTGTTTCAACAGCGGATCGCGGGTGGTTTGGGCGATCGTGCCGAAGGCGGCCAAGGTCAAGCCTTCGATGA
>JBILVS010000008.1:0-45624 GCA_044370335.1 Caulobacterales bacterium | reverse complement strand
GCGTCTGGACGCTGCCGCCGACCCGCCGGTCCGCCCCGGCCGGTCAGCCGGCGGATCCGGCCTTCGACCTCGCGCCGTATGACGCGATTGGCGAGTCTGACCGCATGACCCTTCTCTTCCGCCGCCCGGCTGCTTAAGCAGGACCGTTCATCACGTCGCTTTGACACGATCGCGGCGGGGCGATAGCCGTATGCCTCATGGGGATGTACGGCTTGTCCCGTCGCGAGTTTTGTCTGAGCGTGGCCGGTTTGGCGACCGGCCTTGCGGTTGGTTGCGGCCAAAGCCGCCCTGCGCCGATCCCCCCGCCGGAAGCGACCGATCACACCGCCCTTCTCGCCTGGGCGGTCCTTGGGCCATTGCGCATCGATCCAGAGCGTGACGAATCCCGCCACCCGGTGGAGACTTTGGATTTTTGGGGTCTCCGTCCGGGCCAGACCGTGCTGGAGTTGTTCCCCGGCCGCGGCTGGTACACAGCGATCCTTGCCCCGTACCTGGCCGCCAGTGGCGGCAGGCTGATTGCCGCGGCTTGGGTCGAAAGCCCCAATCCGCAGGCTGAGGCCGAAGTCGAGGCGGCGTTCACCGCCCACTTCGCGCAAGACCCCGCCATCGCCGCAGCGATCCTGGAGGCAGGCCTGACCGCCGGCCCCGAGCCTTTGGCGGAGCCGCAGACGGTCGATCTCGCCATCGTTGCCCGCAATGTTCACACCTTGATGGCCGCGGGCCTCGCCGAAACCGCTTTTACCAAGATCTTCGCCGCCCTGAAGCCCGGCGGCGTCCTCGGCGTGGAGCAACATCGCGCCGCCTCTAGCGGCGTTCAGGACCCCCTCGCCCAATCGGGCTACGTTCAGGAAGCCTACGTCCGCGAACTCGCCGAAGCGGCCGGCTTTGAGTTCGTCGGCTCCACCGACATCAATGCTAATCCGCGCGACACCAAGGACCACCCCTTCGGAGTCTGGACGCTGCCGCCGGTCCTGCGCACAGCGCCTCTGGGCGAACCTGACGACCCGCGCTTCGACACGCGGCCGTTCCGGGCCATCGGCGAATCTGACCGCATGACCCTCAAGTTCATTCGCCCGCTGCTGGGAGTGAGCCCGACCCCATGACCTCATCGTTCGCCAAGGCCGCCCTTTTGGTCGCCGCGGTCCTGCTCGCCGCCTGCAATGTCCCCGCCCTGAAAGGCGAGACCGGCGACCAGACCGGAGCCGCCGAAACGGACGTTTCTTGGCCCGAGGATGAGCGCAGTTTCGCTGAGGGGGGCGACCGGAACGCCTTCGGCGTGGACGACGGCGTCTCCGCTGACGCCCCGGGAGACTTTGATTACTTCCTGCTCGCCTTGTCTTGGAGCCCGACTTACTGCGCAGGGTCCAACGCCGCGGAGCGCGATCCGCTGCAATGCGGCGGCGAACGCCCCTTTGCCTTTGTGGTGCATGGTCTCTGGCCGCAGCATGAGCGCGGCTGGCCCGCGGACTGTGAGGGCCCAGAGCTGGACGACGTTCCCGCAGGGCTGGTCGACGACATGCTTGACCTGATGCCCAGCCCCCGCCTGGTGGAGAACCAGTGGGACAAGCATGGGACCTGCGCCGGCGGCGCTCCGCAGGCTTATTTCGCCGCGGTTCGCGAGTTTTATGAGCGGGTGCGCATTCCCGCTGAGTTCGCCCGCTTGGAAACGCGACGCACGGTGACGGGCGAAGAGGTCGAAGATGCCTTTTTAGCCGCCAATCGCGGCCTTGATCCCGATGAAGTCGCGGTGACCTGCGGCCGCGGGCGCCTCCGCGAAGTCCGGATCTGCTTCACGCGGGAAGGGGAGTTCCGCCAGTGCGGCGCCGACATTGACGACACCTGCGGCGATCGCGAAGTGACGATGCTGCCTGTCCGCGGAGAGTGATCCTCATATTGCGCCACGGTGCAACAGCACGGCGGGAACAGTCATCACCGCGATCCGCAGGTCCTGCCAAAAGCTCCAAGTCTCCACATAGAGCCGGTCGAGCGCCACGCGCTCTTCATAGGTCAATTGCGACCGACCGCTGATCTGCCACAACCCGCTGATGCCGGGCCGCACGACAAGATAATACCGCCGATCGCGTCCATAGCGATCAAGTTCCGCCCGCGTAATCGGCCGCGGGCCGACGAGGCTCATCTCCCCACTGAGCACATGCCAGAACTGCGGCAGCTCATCCAAGCTTGTCTTGCGCAGAAAGCGCCCAAGCGGAGTGATCCGCGGGTCGTTGGTCAGCTTCTGGGTCGCCGCCCACTCCCGCGCCGCCGCCGGGTCAGACGCCAGCAGGGCTTCCAGCCGCTGCTGAGCGTCCACCACCATGCTCCGAAACTTCCAGCACTTGAAAAGCCGTCCCTGTCGGCCGACCCGCTCGTGGCCGAACAGGATAGGCCCAGGGTCAAAAATCATGATGGCGATCGCGATCGTCACAAACACCGGGGCCAGGAAGATCAGGCCCGCAAGGCCGGCAATGATGTCAAAGGCGCGCTTGAGCGGGCCGTTCGCGCGTTTGACGGTCAGAACGAGGCGGGGGTCTGTGATCCGGCTCGCGTTGCGGCGAACCACCGTCTGCGGCGGACGATTCGCCCTGTTGGCGGGTCGCGCCCGAGAGCCGCGGGCGGTGTGGGTGGAAGCCCCCAGAAACGGAAACTTTTTTGCCACTGCGAACTCCCGAAAGCCCAATGGCTTAACCGCTTGATAAAGCATGCTTGATAGTCTGTTGCTCTGCAACTTAACGCCCTAGCCGCTCGTTTAGCGCGCCACGAGATATTTGTCATGACGTCTCGCCTCATGAGATCATTTGAGAGCGTAGAGGTTCCGCCGGCCGCGGCTCCAATGGATGAGGATGAAGCGATGCGCAGGGGCGCATTCCAAGGTGGGCGCAAAGACACGCCAAGCTTTGCGCCTGGCGGTGCGGAAGGCCGCGCCCCTCGTTGGATGGTCGTCTGCGGTGTGATTGCTTATTGTGTGTGTGCTTGGATCGCTGTGTTTCACTTCGGCGGGCAGGCCACGGACTGGCTCGCCGAAGTGATGAATGGCGATACGCTTCAAGCGGCCAGCCGAAGTGACGTGTCTGCACGATAAAGTCGAAAAGCTCACATTATCGGCATTTCTCCTCACAATAAGAAACGATCCAAAGTCGTCCGCGCCGCCGCCTGCCAGGTCAGGCGCTTTTTTTGTATCTCTGCCTTCGCCTTAAGATTGGCTTGAACGTCATGAACGCACAGACGCTGGGCAATTTCCCCAATTGCGCGAGCATTCTCGGGGTCGAAATAAAGCGCCGCATCCCCACCCACCTCCGGCAGGGCCGCGCGGTCCGAAAGCCCAAGCGGCGTGGATTCCCAAAGCGCTTCTGCTGCTGACAGCCCGAACCCTTCATCGAGGGAAGGGCACATGACAAACCGGGCGCCCTGCATCAACGCCCGCATTTCCGCGTCGCTGATCCGCGGCAACAGCCGCAGCCGCGGATGCGGCGCCAAGCCGTCCCCCTCATAGGCGCCCGCCTGGGCCAAGCCTGCCACGGCGATAGTCAGATCTTGCGGCCCATGATTGAGAAGCGCTTCGGCGGCGAACGGGATATTTTTGTGGCGGGCGCGGCTTCCGACCATAAAGGCATAGGCCCCGGCCGTGAGCCCATGCCGCGCTGGGGCGCCTTGGTCGGGGGGCGTCTGCTGCAGGTGATCCCCGCCATTAAGCACGACTGTGATTTGATCCGGCGAAAATCCATGCGCGACCAACCGGCGTTTCGAATGCGCCGATACGGTTGCGATGTCCGCCCGCCGCAGCCGCATGGCGAGCATCATCGATTGGGCGTAAAGCCGAAAGGCTGGGGAATAACTGTCAGGGGAATCAAAGACTTGCGCATCGTGGATCCACACGGTGAGGCGTGACGCCAACACCGGCGCGACATTGCAGAAGTTCAGGACACGCTCCGCCCCCCGCACTTGCGGGAGCAGCAGCTGTTCCTGCGGAACCGAGCGGGGCCCCGGCACGATCCTCAGCCAGTCCTGATGGGCAGCGGGATCAAAGCCTTCGGGCAAAGGCAAAGCGGCCCCCGGCGGCGCCGCGAAATCGATCCGCGGGCGCGTGCGCTGCGGCAGAGCAGTAATCTCGGCCAACAGCGCGCGCGTCAGTTCGCGCGCCACCAGCGTCACGCCCGAGGGCGGCTTCGCCAGGAACCGTCCATTGATAAGGGTGACCACGCCGTGTCTCCGCAGAACCGATTTTCACCCGCCAGAATGCCGCAGGCGCGAAGCTGTTGGCAGGCGCGGCCGCTCTGTGGCAAGGCTTCTCCCCGGCGGGAATAATGGCAAAGGCAAAGAGTTGAAGGAACAACGATGTCCGGGAAGGATCGGTTTCGCGTCGCCATAGCCGTCGCCACCACTGGCCGGGCCGAGGTTGTGCGGACGATGGCCCGGTATTTCGTGGACCAATCCCGCCCAGCGGACGCGATCATGGTCTCCGCTGCGACCCCGGCGGATGTGGAGGGCCTCGCCTCCGCTTACCCCGCCATCGAGATTGTCTTCGGCCCCAAAGGCCTTCCGCACCAGCGGAACACCGCGATGCGCGCCCTGCGAGATCGCTGTGACGCGGTGATTTTTTTTGATGACGACCTGCTTCCCTCCCGATTTTTCGTGGAGCGCACGGCCGCGTTCCTGCAGGCAAATCCCGATGTGGCCGGTTTCTCCGGCGTGCTTGTCGATGATGGCGTGACGCGTGGCGGGGTTCCCATGGAAGAGGCGATCGCCCTTGTGGCGGCGGCCGATAAAGCCCTTCCGCCTTTGGACAGCCCCATCGAAACCGTCAACAACATGTACGGCTGCAACATGGTGGCGCGCATGCCTGCCGCTCTCGATGTCGGCTTCGATGAACACCTGCCGCTTTATGCGTGGCAGGAGGATCGGGACTTCTCGGTCCGCCTCCGGCCCTTTGGTCGCATCGTCCGCACCCCCGCTTTGACGGGCGTGCATCTGGGAACCCGGTCGGGCCGTTCCCCAGGCGTGCGCCTCGGCTATTCGCAGATCGCCAATCCCTATTATCTCGTCCGGAAAGGCACCTTCGCCCCCCGCGACGCCCTTCAAGTCGCTGGGAAGAATTTCGCTGCAAACCTCGCCAAGGCCTTTTTCCCCGAGCCATGGATCGACCGGAAAGGCCGCCTCAAGGGCAACATGATGGCTCTCCGGGATATGGCCACAGGGCAGATTTCGCCTGAACGCGTTCTCGATCTGTGAGGACGCCCAGGTGACAGTGACGACCCCCGGCGAAACACCGACCGACCCCGCCGAAAGACCCGCTCCCCGCGGCGGCGGGGCGATGATGGGGTCTGGCCTAGTGACAGCCGGCCGCGCCGCCGCGCAGTTGTCTTCGCTCGTGCTGCTCATCGTGGCGGCCCGGGTCCTAACCCCGGCTGAATTAGCGGCCTTCGGCCTCGTCTCCATCACGGGGCTCGTGCTCCAGCACGCCGCAGAGACGTCCTGGTTCGAAAAGATCAGCGGCTACCGCCGCGACGCTCCGATCCCTCCCGAATGCTTCTGGGTCGCCGCGGCCTGTGGGGCCGCGGCCTCCGTCTTGGGCCTCTGTATTGCTGCGGGCATCCAACTCGCCACGGGCTCGAGCGAGCATGCCCTGGTCATGGCCATCCTCAGCCCTGTCGCGGTCTTGGGGCCGTTGGTGTGTGTGCAGACCGGCGTCTTGGCCCGAGAAGAGCGCATGGCGGGCTTCGGCGCCGCCGGAATTCTGGGCGAGACCGTAGGCCTCGCGGTCGGCGTGTATGGGCTGCTGAACGGCTGGAACGTCTTCGCCCTGGCCGCCCATCGGTTGACCACCATCGGCGTTGTCGCTCTGGTCGCCTTTGGCCTCGCCCGCTGGCTGCCGCCCGTTCGCTGGCGCGCGAACGAGGTGGCGGACATGGTTCGCTTCTACGGCAACCTCGTGAACGCCCGCGCCGTGACCTTCGTCCACACCCTCGGCGTCGATTACCTCGCGGCGATCTACCTTGGCCTGACCACCACCGGCTACTTTCGTGCCGGCAACCGTATTTCGGGCTCCGCGGCGGAAATGCTGAACGAACCTGCCCGGATCATGGCCTGGTCAATCCTGCCGAAAACCCGGCAGGGGCCCAATGCGGAGGTCGAAGGCCCCAAGGCGGTCGCGTCGTTCATGCTTGTGCTGCTCACCATAGCCAGTCCGGTTTTTGTCGGCGTGATGCTGGTGGCGGAGCCTCTGGTCCACGTGATCCTCGGCCCCGGCTGGGAAACGGCGGCTGTCGTGTTGGCGATGTCGGCCGTCGCACGCCTTGCCTGGGGGCCGCTCACGACCGTGGCTTACGCTGTTATGGGTATGGACAACCAGTTCCGCGCCATGATGCGCTTCAACGTGATCATGCTGATTTCGTCATTGGGCTTTTTGGCCGCCGTCGGCTGGATGGGTCTGGGATGGGTGTTGGGGGCTCAGGTCCTGGCGGGCGTGGTCCTTGGCGCCGAAGCGCTTCGGCTCTGCGTCAAATATGGCAAGGTCGACCTCCGCCGCATGGCCCCTGACGTGGCGCGCGTCGCCGCCTCGGTGGCGATCATGGCCGCCGTGGTTTGGGGCGTCGGCCGCCTCGCGGCTGCCTGGGACGAGCCGGCCCGCCTGGCCGCCATGGTCGCCGCCGGCGCAGTCGCCTATCTCGCCGCCATCCTCCTCGCTCGACCCGCGCCCGTGACCCTAGTGTTGCACGCCATAGCCCGCCGCCGCCATAAGCCCTGAGCCATCCCAGCCCGGCGAGTGCCGGGCCTCGCGCAACCCGACCCCGCGCCCGGCGTTGACGCCGACGCCGCCATGAGTGCACTGCAAGACAAGAGGGGCCCAGCCTGCCGCGAGGCGTCGACAGGGCTGAGAGAGAGAAGGGTCGGATGACCACGATCTGGTTAGGCATTGGCATGGCGCTGGCGGGGATCGTGATGATTGGCCCCCTTCCCTGGGCCATGGCGATTGCCGCCATGACGTTGCCGATGGCCGCTACGATGGTCCTCGCTGTCGGCGCAGATCCGATCACCCTTCCAGTCCTGACCACTTTGGCGTTCTGCCTGCGCCACGCGATGACCTTGGTCACCAAGCCTCAGCGCGAAGTGTTTCTCAGCCTGGTTGCCCGCGAATGGCCTTTGGTGGTTTTGGTCGGGTACGCTTTGGTCTCCGGCGTTTTCTTCCCTCGATTGTTTGCCGGTATGACGGTGGTGCCCGCCCAGGACATGGCCCGCGACGGCTTCGCCATTCTGGGACCCAACCTCGTCAGCTTCCCTCAGATGGCGTATTTCTTAGTCGGGGCGTATTTCTACATTGCCCTGCGCCAATCTATCCTGCGGGTCGGCCCCATGCCTTTGGTCATCGGCGGCGTGATCCAAGCCTTGGCGTTTGGCGGCATGGGCTTCCTGCAGGCCATTCTCGGCCTTGTCGGGGTCCAGTTCCCCGTCGATTGGCTGGTCACTAACACCCAGTATGCGCTCTTGGCGACAGTTGAGACCGCAGGGTTTGTTCGGGTCACGGCAGGGTTTGTCGAAGCGTCCGCCTGGGCCGGCTGGGCGGCGGGGCCATTGGCGTTCTGCTATGCGCTGTTCATCAACCGTGTGGCGGCCCTCCCAGCGCTCGTGCTCGGCGGCGCGATCGCCGCCGCCATGCTGCTCTCCACCTCAAGTTCGGCGTATGCGGGGCTTCTGGTTCTATCCGTGATCGCCGTCGCGCACGTTCTGATCGACCCCAGCCCAGCGCGACGTCTCCGCGCCCTGGTCGTGTTGGGCGTGGGCGCCCTGGTCTTTGGCGCGGTGGCGGGCCTGATCCTGACCGCAGAGCCGGGCCAGGGCTTCCTCGGCGATCTTCGCATGATGCTGGAGGAGATGACGGTCCGGAAGCAGTATTCCTCCTCCGCCATCGAACGGGGCAGGATGGCCGAAGTCGGGTTTCAGGCCGGTCTCGACACCTTCGGCCTCGGCGCGGGGTTTGGCACGGTCCGCGCCTCGGGCCTCATCGCGACCTTGTTCGGGGCGATTGGCCTGCCGGGCCTCATCCTGTTCATCGCCTTCGTCGCCATGGCGGCAAGGATTCTCCTCGTCCGCCCCCGCACCCGCCAGGACGCGATCCGCTTCGCTGCCGGATTTGCCTTTGTCTCCGCCATGGGCCCGCTCGTCGTCTCCGGGGTCGGCCTGGATTTGACGAACATGATCTGGGTTTACGCGGCCATCGCCCGCACCGAATGGAGCCCCGTCGCGACCTCAGCGGGAGCCGCCGCCCCACCACGCGCGCCCCGCCCCGAACCGGCGCCGGCCGGCGCTTGATTGGTCCGCCCCATGTTCGGCGTTCGCTCCCGCTCCAAGCCGCAAGCCCCGCAGGGCCAAAAGCCTTACGCAGCGGGCGACATTCACGGCCGGCTGGGTCTCCTCGATCACCTGCTTGACGCCATTGGCGAAGACCATGCCGCCGGGCCGCCGACAGAGCCTGCGCCCGCCTTGATCTTTCTCGGCGACTCCATGGATCGCGGCCTGCACTCCGCAGTGGTTGTCGACCGCCTTCTCGCTGAAAACTGGGCGCCGTTCGATCCGTATTTTCTGGAGGGCAACCACGAGGCCGCCTTGCTGCGGTTTTTGGAGCGCCCCGAAACCGACCCTTGCTGGATGGCTTTCGGCGGGGCCGAAAACCCTCCATGCCTATGGCGTAGCCGTCCCGTCGCTGCCCGTGGCCGCTGGATCTTGGGAGGATGCGAGTGCGGCCTTACGAGCGGCTTTGCCGCAAGAACATGTAAGGTTTTTCAAGCCCTTGGAACTGTACGTCCGCTTTGGGGATGACGTGTTCGTTCATGCAGGGCTCAGGCCGGGCAGGGCATTGGAAGCCCAGACGGAGTCTGGCATGCTCACCATTCGCGATCACTGTCTGAGCGCCCGCCATGCGTTTCCCTTCACCGTCGTCCACGGCCGCGCGCCCGTCGACGCCCCTGAAGCGAAAAACGGCCGCATCGCTCTCGACACCGGCGCTTATGTCACCGGGCGATTGAGCGCGGTTCGCTTGGAGAGAGAAGACGCGAGCTTTTTGACCACGTGAAGCGTTGGCGTGGGTCCGCGCCCACGAGTAGGATGTCCGCGGGAGGTTGATCAGGTGCCGAGGGGTGGTTCCGCCATGCACAAACACACTGACCGTAGCTGGATGAGCGGGCGTCGGGGCTTTATCGCCGGCCTAGCGCTGCTGATGACGTTTGTCGCAACCATGGGGTTGGCTGGAGCGCAGCAGGCGCGTCCGGAATGGCGTGGCTGGCAGGCCCTCCAGGCGCAGGCCGAGCAGGTCGTGGCGCAAGCGCCCGAACTTCAGGCCCCCGAACTTCAGGCCCCCGAACTTCAGGCCCCCGAACTTCAGGCCCCCGAACTTCAGGCCCCCGAGCTTCAGGCCCCCGAGCTTCAGGTTTCCCAAGGTCAGACGCCCGACGACGCCGTGCCGGCGCTTTCGCCACAGACCGGGTCACCCGCACCGCCGCCCGCCGCCCCCCCTGCAGCGCCGAGCCAAAGCCCGCCAGCCCCCAACGACGCCACGGTCGCGGGCTCTGAAGCCCCAAACCGCGTCGCGCCTCTCGGCGCCGCAGACCAGCCGCGCTTCCAACCAGGCGAATACGTCCTGGGCGTTGGCGATCGCCTGCGGATCATTGTCTTCGGGGAAGAAGACTTATCTGGTGAGTTCGTTGTCGACTCCACCGGCCGGGTGTCTTTCCCTCTAATCGGCGAGATTCCAGCCGCCCTGTCCTCAGTCAGCGAGTTTCAACGCCGCGTCGAAGATGCGTTACGGGGGGGCTATCTCAACGACCCTCGGGTCAGCGCCGAAGTCATGAACTTCCGCCCCTTCTACATTTTGGGCGAGGTCCAGCGCCCCGGGGAGTATCCCTTCACCAATGGCCTCACGGTCCTGAACGCCGTCGCCACCGCTGGCGGCTTCACCCCCCTCGCGAACCAGACCCGGGTGTTTATCAAACCGGCCGGGGAGGGCATGGAGGAGGAAATCGTCCTTTCGCCTGCGACGCCCGTGGCCCCTGGCGACACGATCCGGATCGCCAAAGGCGCGTTCTACATCCTGGGTGAGGTCACCCGCCCTGGCGAGTATCCTTTCAGCGAAGGGATGACGGTCTTGAACGCCGTCGCCACCGCCGGCGGCTTCACCTACCGTGCCAACCAGGGCCGGGTGTTCATCCAGCGCGAAGGCGCCGATCGCGAGCAGTCCTTCCGTCTTGAGCCCAACCTTCGCATCGAGGCGGGGGACACCATCCGCATTGGCGAGCGTTTCTTCTAGGCCGGGCGCCCCTTCGGCCCCCGCAACCACCGCCTTTCCCCATTGCCGCGTAAGCGCTTGCGTCGCGGTTGCGCGCGTGGCCGATCGGTTTGGTTAATCCTTGCAGGGGCCGGCCGTAGGCGGCGCCGTTTTGGGAATCTGTCATGAAACGCTTTTTGCTTATGGCCGCCAGCGTGGCTGCCCTCGGTCTGGCCATGACGGCGACTGGGGTCGCCCAAGAAGCCGCCCCTGGTTTTGACCGCGGCCGCAATCAATCGGTCGCCGAGCGTCCTCGCCCCGAGTACGACCCGGCCGGCGTGCAGGTCCGCGCCTGGTTCTTGCGCCCCGAAATGGTGTCGGAAGTTGGTTACAGCGACAACGTCTTCGCCGAAGAAAACAGCGAAGATTCGGATGTTTATCTGAGCTTGCGTCCACGGCTGGAAGGCGAGACCACCTGGTCTCGCCATGGCGCGCGCTTCGCCGTCGGCGCGGAGCGGACCTTCTTTAACGACACCCCGAAAAACGACGAGTTCTCGCCCTACGCTGAAGGCGAGCTCCGTCTAGACATCGGCCGCGACGGCGCGATCTCCCTCGGCGGCCGCACCGCCAATGACAGTGAAGGTCGAACCTCGCCCGATCAGCCCGCGGCGGCTTTGTCGCCTGTGGAATACGACATCAACGAGGTCGTCCTCGGCGCCCGCTACACCTTCAACCGGGTGCGTGTCAGCGCCCGAGCTTTGAGCCGCGATCTCGATTACGAGGACGCCCTCTCCGCTGCCGGCGTCGTTCTGGATCAAGACGATCGCGACCGCACCGAGCGGGAAATCTCTGTTCGTGGCGAATACGCCATGTCTCCGAGCTTCGCAATTGTCGCCGAAGCCGGCGCGAACAACCGCGAATATGACCTCAATCCCCCCGCGGTGGCCGTCAATCGCGAATCAAACGGCCGCTCCTACACCGTCGGCGCCAACTTTGACGTCGCCCGCTTGGCCCGCGGCGAAGTCACGGTGGGCTACCTCGAGCAGGAGTACAAGGACGCCTCGATCGGCGACATCAACGGTCTTGCCCTCAACGCGCGTCTCGATTGGTTCCCCACCGATCGAACGACGATAGGCTTTACCGCGAGCCGAACCGTCGCCGAAACCGGCCTCACCTTCGCCGCCGGCGCCGAGCAGACCGCTATCGGCGTCCGCGTCGACCACGAATTGCGTCGCAATGTCATCCTGTCCGGCGCCCTCTCGGGAGGCGCCCGTGACTACCAAGGCATTGATCGGGAAGATGATTTGCGCCGTGGGGAACTGAGCGTCCGCTATCTGGTTAACCGCCGGGTCGAGCTGCGCGCCGGCTATGCTCTGGAAAGCCAATCTTCGGAAGGCGCCGCCCGCGATCGGGACTTTGACGTCGGTACAGGTTTCGTCGCCCTGGCGTTGCGATTGTGAGTGAAGACTTTCTTCATCATAGTGAACGGACGGGTAGTGGAGCTTCCGTCATGGCCGACACCGGCGCGCGCAGTTTCGATCTGACCGAGCCCTTGTCCCTGGGAGACCAGAACGATGGGGACAGCGGCGGCCTGAGGCGGATCATCGAGGCCTTCCAACGGCGTCTGTGGGTCTTCCTTCTCATCGCGGCCGCGAGCTTGCTCGTCGTGCTGTTGTTCACACTGACCGCGACCCGGCAGTACACGGCCACCGCCGACGTGCAGCTGGATGTCCGCAATACCCAACTCGTTGAGCAGAACATGGAGGTCTTCGAAGGCCTCACCACCGAAAGCGTCATCATTGACACTGAAACCGAGGTGATGCGCTCAACGGCTTTGGCGGCGCGCGTCGTCGACGCCCTCAACCTGACCCAGGACCCGGCCTTCGCTCCCATTGGGGGGCCGAACCTCCGCCAGCGGATCACCAACCTCATCTTCGGCCGCGGACAGCCTGAACAGGATGAGGCCGCCATCCGCGCCGCCACGATTGAGAACCTTCGTGAGCACGTCGATATTCGCCGACACGGCATGACTTTGATCATCCGCATCGCCGTGACATTGCCAGACCCCGCGCGCGCCGCCGAGGTCGCCAACGCTTTCGCTGAGAACTACCTCACGATGCAGTTGGAGACCAAGTACGAGACGATCCGCGCCGCCAACGAGTTCATCGCCACCCGTCTTGCGGTGTTGCGCGAAGAAGTGCTTGAAAAAGAGCGGCTTGTTGAAGAGGAACGCGCCCGCGCAGGTCTTCTTTCCGCCGAAGGCGCCACCCTCACTGAACAGGCCATGACAGGCCTGCAGGCCGAGGTGGGCCGGGCCGAAGCCGATCTCGCCGCCGCCCAGGCGCGTCTGCAGGGCGTCCAGGCGGGAGAAACCTCCGCCGAGGCTTTGGGCAGCGCCGTTGTCGGCAACCTGCGCGCCCAACAAGCGGAATTGGCCCGCCAACGTGCGGTCCTTTCTAACCGCTATGGCGCGTTGCACCCTGAGATGCAGCGGGTGGAGCGTGAAATCGCCGATCTCGATGCTCGGATCGCTGAAGAAATCGCCCGTATCACAGAAAACCTCCGCACCGAGGTGCGGATCGCTCAGCAGCGCCTCAACTCGATCCGCGGCAACATCAGCAACCAGCAGACGTCGCTCGTTCGCAACAACCGTGACTCGGTCCGCCTTCGGGATCTGGAACGCGACGCGGACGCAAGCCGCACCACCTATGAGGGCTTTCTCGCCCGCTTCCGCCAGGTCGCCGAAACGAGCGGGATTGAGCGCCCCGATGCCCGGGTGATCTCGCAAGCGACGCCGCCTTTGGGGCCGTCATCGCCGAACACCAAGCTCAACCTCCTGATTGGGATTATTCTGGGAGCCGCCCTGGGTGCGGTGGCCGTGTTCCTGGTCGAGGCCCTCGAACAGTCCCTTCGCACGCCGGAGGATGTGAAGTCCCGCCTCGGCCTGCCTTGGGTCGGCTCCGTGCCGTACCTGGATCGCCGCGCCCGCACTATCGACGGGGAGCTGCTTTCCCCCGAAGAGTTTGTGGTCAAGCGCCCTCTGTCAGCCTTTGGCGAGGCTCTGCGCACCGTTCGCGCCGGGGTGTTTTTCGCCAACCCTGACAGGCGTGTGAAGGTTCTGGCGGTGACGTCGGCGCTCCCAGACGAGGGGAAAACCACCCTTGCCATCGGACTGGCTCGGATTTCCGCCCTTGCCGGATCGAAGACGGTCCTCGTTGACTGCGACCTCCGCCGCCGCTCCGCCACCCATTCCCTCGGGCTGGAGGCGGAAAAAGGTCTGACAGAGGTCCTTTTCCGGACTGCCACTCTGAACGAGGTCATTCAGAAAGATCCTGCCACGGGTGTCGACGTCGTCCCCCTGGCCCAGGCCGAATTCACCCCGCGTGATCTTTTCGGCTCTGAGGCCATGCGGTCTCTGCTCGATGCTTTGCGCGCCCGGTACGACGTTATCGTCCTCGACAACGCCCCTGTGATGCCGATCGCCGACGCCCGTGTGTTGGCGGCTCAGGCCGATGCTGTTCTCCTGGTCGCCCGCTGGGGCCGCACCCCGGCCTCCATCGTCCGCGCCGCTGCCGAGCGAGTCCGCGCCCATGGCGGGCGCATCAGCGGCGTGGTGCTGGAAGCGGTGGAGTCCGGCCTCGTCTCCCGGCTGCTCTATGACAAAAACGATTATTACTCCGAGCTCTACCACACCTACTACGTCCGCTGACCAAACCGCCAACCAGAGCGTGGCGATTGTGGTGGCGGTCGTGGCCCTCGGCTTGGCCGGCGCCGGCGGCTGGGAAGCGTACGGCGCTCTGGCCGCGCAGGGAGGCCGCGCCGCTCTCGCTGAAGCAAAGGCCCTGCCGCGGGGCGCCGACAAGGACAACGCGCTCCATCGTGCGCAACGCGACCTGACTGCCGCCGTCGATGTTTCCGCGGCCGATCCCATGCTGTGGCTGGCCTTAGCGGAAACTCGGTACCTGCAGGCCGTCGCCGCCGCCGCGGAAGGCGTGTCTCCGGAACTGGCCGAGGCGGCGGGGCATGCGGCAAGCCGCGCCGCCCAGCTTGCCCCTCAGGACCCCACCGCGCCCGCGGTGCTTGCGCAGGCCCTGGCCGCCGCCGGTCAGCATCCCGCCGCCATCGCCCAGCCTCTTACGGCAAGCTATGCCCTCGATGCAGACAACCAAAGTCTCGCCGCCTGGCGCCCTGCCGTCGCGTTCCAGGCCTGGCCCGCTTTGCCTGCGCCCACGCGAGAGGCGGCCCTGCTCGAAGCCTGCTTCTATGGTCGAGAAACCCCTCAGCGCTTCGCCGCCCTTCAACAGGCCGCCGCGAGCGCCGCCGATCCTGACCTCGCCGCGCGGCTGACGGCCCTGCTTACAGACGCTGCATGCCAACCCGCGCCGGTTCGCTTTGGGGACCAGCCGCCGCAGGGCTAGGCCGTTTCCTGTCGCCATACGCAGCGCTCAACCCAAAAAGGCACGCGAACACGAAAGCTGGGGCCGCCTGCGTCAAGGCTGGAGACGTCAACGCGCTGCAGAGCGCGCACGCCAAAAGCCCGCCGCACAGCGCCCCAGCGCGAGACGGCACGCGATCGCGATCAGGCGTAAGCACGATGAAGCCGAAACCCGCGAGCGCTGTAGCGAGCGCGAGGCCGGCCCCAAGGAGACCGGTCTCCACCAAAAGCTGAGCGCCAGCCGTGGCGTCCATCCCTGCTGCTTGCGCCGACAGCCCTTCAAGCCCGATGCCCGTAACCGGTTGCAGCTCCCACAACGCCATGGCCGAGCCGATTGACACGCCGCTTCCCATCGCCCCTTCGCCCCCCGTCAAAAGCCGCACAAGCCCAAACAGCACAAGGCCCAGTCCGCCGGCGCCCGCAGCCAGGGCAATCACGCCCCGCCGCTCCGCCGGCCGCGCCCGCCAGAACGCAATCGCGGCAAGACTGCTGATCCCTGCGGCGCTCGCCAGAACCGCGCTGACGTCCTGCGCCGCCGCTAGCGCGACCGCGCAGGCGGTAAAGGCCGCCCCTGGCAGGAACAGCCGCCGGGCGATCGGCGGGGGCTCAGCGGCCATCGCCGCGTGCCGCTGAGAGCGGCGATAGCCTTCGAGTCCCGCGAAAACGGCAAGCACGCTCACCCCGGCGAGCCCAGTCGGCGCGGCGAGCGTGGCCTCCGAGAGCGTCGCCAGGAGCAGCGTCCCCACCCCCGCCGCGACCCCGAAGCCCAACACCGTGTCGACCGCCTCGATCGCTCCCTGCCGCAACGCCGCCGCCGCCATGGTCAAAGCGCCCAATCCCAAAGCCATGAAAACGAGCAGACTCAAGCGACCGCGCGCCGTCGCCGCCGCGGCGTCGGGGCCGCTCCACAGCTGAAACAGCCCCCATCCGATGAACGCCGCGAACAGGATTGTGGCCGTCCAGTGCCGCCCCAGCGCCACCCGATAGGTCCTGTGCTCTCGCGAGCCCGCCACCGCCGCCAACGCCAACAGACCAGCCCCCGCCACCACGAACGTGTCGATCAGCCGACCATCGCTCGCAGGAACAACAAGCGCGGCCATGGCCAAAAGCGAGATCAGTGCGGTCAATCCCATCGAAGTCCCTGTCTGGTGGGCGGCCCCGCATTGGCGAAGCTGGCGCAGGCCCTGTCAACGGCTGTCGCGCGCCGGGGGCGCTGACGGGTTCGCACCGGGATGAGGAACCGAGCTTGCCAGAAGGCCCAAACCCTCCGTAAGGGACCCCCATGCAGACGCAGGACATCCCCGACGGGTTTCATTTGATCGATTGGCGGAGAGGCTTCGGCAGCATTGTCGGGCCCTTCTATGAAAAGACAGGCCCCAAGGGCGGCTATGTCCGGGCCTTTCGCGTGCAGCCCAATCAGACCAATGGCCTCGGCAACGCTCATGGCGGGATGCTGCTGACCTTCGCCGATATGGCCTTCGGCCACGCCGTCAACGCCCAGCGCCGAATGTGGTGGGTCACGGTGCGCCTGACCTGCGATTTCCTTTCCGCCGCCAAGGTCGGAGACTGGGTTGAAGGGGCCGCTGACGTGATCGGCGAAGAGGATGGGCTGTTCACGGTCCGCGGCCGGATCTGGGTCGCTGACCGGACGATCATGACCGGCCAAGGCGTGTTCAAAGGCTTGGCCCCTCATGAGGACCCCAACCGCGCCTAGAGACCGAGCCGAGAGTCGCCTCTGACGTGGCGTCACGCCTTGCGCGGCGCCTTGGTTTCCCCCCAATTGAGACCAAATGGCAGACGAAGAAAACCATCAATTGTCCGTCGACGCAGGCGGGCAGGGCCTCCTTGCCGCCTTGAACGGCGCTATGCCCGAGGCTCCAGCTTGGTTTGCGGAAGCGGTGGCCCACCCCAAAGAGCAGGCCCGCCTCACCGTGGCCGGCGCTGAGGTCCATGCCCTCGCCTGGGGCGAACGCGGCAAGCCCGCCTTGCTCCTCCTGCACGGCAACGGCGCCCACGCGCATTGGTGGGATTTCATTGCGCCCTATTTCGCTAATGGCCGCCGCGTCATTGCGCCGACCTGGTCTGGCATGGGCGACAGTGCGTGGCGACCCGCTTACGGCGTGGACTTCTGTGTCGCCGAGGCCATGGCGGTCGCAGAGGCCCTGGGCGCCTTCGAAAGCGCTGAAAAGCCTCTCATTGTCGCCCACTCCTTCGGTGGCTATCCAGCCTTGGCCTTGGCCGCGGACCACGGCGATCGGTTCAAGGGCGTCGTCAGCGTCGACAGCCCCGTCGAGCCTCCTGATGAAGATCTCGGCGGTCCGCCTCAGCGGCACAAACCGAACCGCATCTATCCGACCTTTGAGGCGATCCTGGCCCGGTTTCGTTTGGCGCCGCCGCAGCCTTGCGAGAACCTCTTCGCGGTTGATCACATCGCCCGCCATTCGATCAAAAAAACCGAAAGCGGCTACACCTGGAAGTTTGACCCTTTTATCTGGAAGGACTTTCAGGATCGCGATGCGGCAGACTTGATGCGGGCCGCCCGCTGCCCGGTCGCGGTGGTTTGGGGCGAACGTTCCATTCTCATGAGCCCCAAGACTTTGGCCCACATGCGCAACATCCTTCCAGCGGGCTCCCCCTTCGTGCCGATCCCCGCCGCGGCCCACCATGTGATGCTGGATCAACCGTTGGCTTTTGTCACCGCCTTGCGCGGCCTCATGTCCGTTTGGCCGCCCGAAGTCGGCTGAAAGCCGTTTCGGAGGCTTGCTTCCACCAAGCGGCGCGGTTTACACCGCGGGTTCAATCTAAACTTGGCTTAGGTCAAAGGTGTTCGATGGGGCAGGCGGCTCAGAGTGATCACAACGGCGGTATGGATATCGCGGATCAGAAGACGACGTTTTCCGGCTTCATGGTTGCCACGGTTTGGGGGTCGTCCCTGATCGTCATGGCCGTGGCGGGCCTTGTGGCCGCGTTCGCCCTTGGCGGCGGCTGGTTCAACGGGGTTGCCGTCTATGCTGTCCTAGGCGTTCTGGCCGGCCTCGTGTTTCGCAAGGGCGGCGCTTGGTGGGCTTCTCTCGCTGCGACGGTCATCGTATTCCTGATCGGCGGCGGGATTGTCGCCGGCGCCGGCGCGCTGATGCCGTCTTGACGACAAAACAGAGCGGGCGTCGTCGTCTGCTCTCATCTACGCCTTAGTTCACCCCGGGAGGGCGCTGCATGCGGATCGCGATCGTCAAGGAAACCACGCCGGGCGAAGAGCGGGTCGCCGCCACCCCCGATACTGTGAAAAAGCTCGTCGGCTTGGGCCACGCCGTGGCGATCGAAAGTGGTGCGGGCCTCACCGCGAGCGTCACGGACGAGGCGTTTACCGCCGCCGGAGCGACGATCGCTCCTTCCGCCGCCGCCGCCATCGGCGAATCGGACGTGCTTTTCAAGGTGCGCCGACCGAACGCGGCGGAAATTGCGGCGCTGAAACCCGGCGCCGGGGTCGCAGCCCTGCTGGAGCCCTATGGCGACAAAGCCTTCGCCGACCAGCTCGCTGCCGCCAAAGTCGATGCACTGGCCATGGAGCTCGTGCCCCGCATCACCCGCGCCCAGGTGATGGATGCGCTCTCCTCGCAGTCCAACCTCGCAGGCTACCGCGCGGTGATCGAAGCCGCGACCCTTTACGGTCGCGCGTTCCCGATGATGATGACCGCCGCCGGCACGGTCGCCGCAGCCAGGGTTTTCGTGATGGGCGCGGGCGTTGCGGGTCTTCAGGCGATCGCCACGGCCCGTCGTCTCGGCGCGGTCGTTTCCGCCACTGACGTGCGCCCCGCGGCGAAAGAGCAGGTCGCCTCTCTGGGCGCCAAGTTCATCGCGGTCGAGGACGAAGAGTTCAAACAAGCCGAAACCGCCGCCGGCTACGCGAAGCCGATGAGCGCGGAGTATCAGAAAAAGCAGGCCGCCCTCACTGCAGAGCACATCGCCAAGCAGGACATCGTAATCACGACAGCGCTGATCCCTGGCCGCGCGGCTCCGACCCTGGTGACCGCCGAGATGGTTCATTCCATGCGCCCCGGCTCGGTGATTGTGGATTTGGCCGCCGCGCAAGGCGGCAACTGCCCACTATCGAAGCCCGACGAACTCGTGATCGTCAATGGCGTGAAGGTGATGGGTTTCGCTAACCTGCCGGCGCGTCTCGCCGCCGACAGCTCAGCCCTTTACGCCAAGAACCTCCTGGCCTTGGCGCCGCTGATCACCGCCAAGGAAGGCGCCGGTTTCGCCCCGCATTGGGACGATGAGATCATCCAGGCCGCCATGCTCACCCGCGACGGCAAGGTTGTGCATCCGAGCTTTGCGCCCGCGCCGGCGCCCGCCGCCTGATCAGGGGCCGCGCGAACGAGGGGGAATTGATGGACGAGGCTTTCGCCCGGAACTGGTACGCGGCGTGGAACGCCGGCGATCTGGAAGCCATTTTGGACTTCTACGCTGAAGACCTGGAAGCCTCTTCGCCCTTCGTTGCAGCTTTGGGCTTCTCCCAAGACGGCGTTCTCTTCGGCAAGTCCATGTTCCGCTCGTATTTGGAGGCGGCCTTGCCCCGGATCGCGGGCCTGCGGCTGGAGCCGGTGTGTGTGTGCGTCGGCGCCCGAGGCCACACCATGATCTATCGCAATCACACAGGCGTCATGGTCGCCGAGACCCACGAGCTTGACAGCGAGGGAAAGATCATCCGATCAGACACCGCCTACGAAACCACCCCGATGGGTGATCCGTAAGCAGATCAACACAGCCTCTCGCCACCCCCGCCGCCTTTGGCGCGTCGCAGTGGCGAAACGGGGCGAACTCGATTACAATGCGCCCACGAACGGAGTTGAATGCGGCCCCATGGTTGAACCGATCATCTTCTATCTCGCGATTTTCGTGCTCGCGATTTTCGTGGGCTATTACGTGGTGTGGTCGGTGACCCCGGCCTTGCACACGCCGCTGATGGCCGTCACTAACGCTATTTCCTCCGTGATCATCGTCGGCGCCTTGATCGCGGCCGCCGCGGGGTCCGGCACTGGCGCGCCGCTGGACGCCAACACCTGGGTCGCTAAGGGCGCTGGCGCCTTTGCCGCCGCGCTGGCCGCGGTGAACATCTTCGGCGGGTTCCTTGTCACCCAGCGGATGCTCGCGATGTACAAGAAGAAGGAGCGCTCGAAGTAAGAGCGTCTCTCTTGGGGGCGATGAGAAGCAGCCGCCTCCTCGCAACGGTGCGCGCAAAGGGATACCGGCGCCATGGATGAAGGGCAGTGGCGCGATCTGATCGAGAGCTATGTGGCCGGCCGCTTGAGCGCCCACTCGTTTAAGCGCCGCTTCATGGAGCTGTTTTCAAGCTCCCGCTTCGTTCCCCCCGCCATCCAGGATCTATACTTCACCGTCGACGCTTACGCCGGCGATCCGACGGGGCGCGGCGAGGATGTCGCCGATGACGCGGCGCTTATGGTGGCGGCGCGCCGGTGCCTCTTGCATCTTGCCCCCAGCGGCGCCGCGCCTCCGCCGCCCATGCCGCCGCTGGGCGCCGGCGGACCACGCCCGGCGCTGCGCGCGCCCCCAGGCGTCGCTGCAGGCTTAGGCCTTGGCTGCATTTTGGTCGCGCTGTGGGCCGCGGTTGGCGTCTTGCAGATTTTCGCCATCGCTGAGCAGGTGGATCGGGTCACGACCTTCGGGCCCGTCATATCCACCGTCTCGGCGGCCTTCCTCACCTTTGTGCCCATTGTCGGCAGCGTCATCGCCTTTTTCGGCGCCAAGGACGGCTGGCAGTGGGCGCCGTGGGTCGCTGCGCTAGTTTTTCTGGCGGTGCCGATCACGGCGCAGACCCTGAGTGTTTTGACATGGCGCAGGAGGCGCCGATAAACGCGGACTTGACGAGACCGGGGAGAACGCGGTCTCGTCGCCACCGCTTGGGCTAACAGGCTGGCGCCGCGCCGATTCCTTCGGCGTGGATGAGAAAGAAAAAAGAGGGACTATGCATGCCTGAAATGAACGCCTCGCTGGCGGCGATCCTGTACCTCGTGTCCGGAGTGCTGTTCATTCTGGCCCTGCGCGGCCTATCGAGCCCCGTGACGAGCCGCCAGGGCAATCTCTTTGGCATGATCGGCATGGCCCTCGCGGTCGGCGTGACGCTCCTGCTGGTGCGCCTTGATGGCCTCACCATCGGCCTGATCCTCGCCGGCGTCGCGGTCGGCGGCATCATTGGCGCCTTCATCGCCAACAAGATCCAGATGACTGAAATGCCGCAGCTCGTGGCGGCGTTTCACTCCCTCGTCGGTCTCGCCGCCGTGGCGGTGGCCATCGCCGCCCTCTACGCGCCTGAGGCCTTCCACATTCTAGACCCCGACAGCGCCATCCCGGGCGCCGTCAAGATGGGCTCGCTAATTGAACTCGCCCTTGGCGCCGCGATCGGTGCGATAACGTTCTCTGGCTCGGTCATCGCCTTCGCCAAGCTCAA
Source organism: Caulobacterales bacterium (assembly GCA_044370335.1). GTDB lineage: Bacteria > Pseudomonadota > Alphaproteobacteria > Caulobacterales > Aquidulcibacteraceae > REEB509. Next base: position 24,468 of record JBILVS010000008.1, on the reverse strand, counting down.
CGGCAACATGAGCGGCGCGCCCATCCTTCTGCCCGCCCGCCACATCATCAACATCGCCATCGGCGTCGCCATCGTGGCCCTCGTCGTGACCATGATCTTGACCGGCGGCGTGGAGCGTCACTGGTTCATCATTCTGCTGGCGCTGTCGTTCCTGATCGGGGTTTTGCTCATCATCCCGATCGGCGGCGCCGACATGCCCGTCGTCGTCTCGATGCTGAACTCGTACTCGGGCTGGGCGGCCGCGGCCTTGGGCTTCACGCTTGAGAACATTGCGCTCATCATCACCGGCGCGTTGGTCGGCTCCTCCGGCGCCATCCTGAGCTACATTATGTGCAAGGGGATGAACCGCAGTTTCATCAGTGTCATCTTGGGCGGCTTCGGCGGCGAGACCGGCGGCCCCGCCGCAGGCCATAAGGAAACCCGCCCTGTGAAGCAGGGCAGCGCCGACGACGCCGCATTCATCATGAAAAACGCCTCCAAGGTGATCATCGTCCCGGGCTATGGCATGGCGGTGGCCCAGGCGCAGCATGCGGTGCGCGAAATGGCCGACATGCTCAAAAAAGAGGGCGTTGAGGTAAAGTACGCCATTCACCCCGTCGCTGGCCGGATGCCGGGCCACATGAACGTGCTGCTGGCGGAAGCGAATGTCCCTTACGATGAAGTCTTCGAACTCGAGGACATCAACAATGACTTCGCCCAGGCTGATGTCGCCTACGTCATCGGCGCTAACGACGTGACCAACCCCTCGGCGAAGACCGACCCGCAAAGTCCAATTTATGGCATGCCGATCCTGGATGTCGAGAAGGCCAAAACCGTGCTTTTTATCAAGCGTGGGATGGGAAGCGGCTACGCCGGGGTGGAGAACGAGCTCTTCTTCCGCGACAATACGATGATGCTCTTCGGCGACGCGAAAAAGATGACCGAAGAGATCGTGAAGGGCCTCTAGGCAATCGCCGGTACGGCGTGAACCGCCCGAAGGGTGGCGCGTTCACGCCGCATGACCCAAAAACCCCCCGACACTGTTCTGTCCGGGATCGTCGAACATGACGGCGGCTGGGGCCTCAGGGTCGGCGACACCATCGCTCAGGGCAACTCCACCCGTGAAGCCGCCGTCGCCGCCGCCGAGCGCGCCGCCCGGAACCAGCGCCGCATCCTCCCCGAAGAAACCGACATCGAAGACGAGACTAAAGACAGCGCGTGGCGCATTGAACATGGGGGTCCTGAGGATACGCCTGAGACCGAGGTCGCCGCCGATGCCGACGGCGATCCCCTGATCGGCCCCGAGCCCCTGCCGCTTGCCCTAACCCTTGACGCCTCTCCCGTTCCGGCGCACCCCTATCGCGCCCGACAGAACGCGCGGGGAGGGGCCATGGCAGAAGACAATAATCAGGAAAACAACGGGTCAGGGAACAACCGCATCGCAGTCGTGACGGTGCACGGCACCGGCGATACAGCGGCGAGCATCGTCGGCGACAAGTGGTTCCAGCAGGGCTCGGTGTTCACCGAACAGGTCAAGGCCCGCCTCGCGGTGCGCGGCTTCGCTGCAGACATTGTCCCGCTGTTATGGAGCGGCGCCAACAGCGCCCGCGCCCGCGAAGCCGGCGCTGACGAACTCGCCGACACGATCAAGCGCATCGATCGGCAGTACAAGGGCCAGGTTCACATCATCGCCCACAGCCACGGCGGCAACGTCGCCAACGAGGCCGCGGCGTTGCTTCGGTGGGGTCGCCGTCCGCCTGGCAAGGAGCGCATTGCAAGCCTCGTCACCGTAGGGACCCCGTTTTTCAAACTTCAGACCGGCGCCGCCGAGCGCTTCGCTGGTCTCGCCTTTCTGGGCCTGAGCGTTCTCTCCGGGTTGCTCTTCGCCATCGCCAGCATCGCCATGGCCGTGATGTTGGGAGCGGGTGAGATGAACTTTCATGAGGACGGCGTTTTTCTGGGCATTTTGGGCGCAATCGTCGCGATCTCCTTGTATTTCATGCTGCGCTTGTCGCTGCAGGGCTATCGCCGCATCACCCGCCCGACAAAGCAGACCGAGACCGAAGAAGCGATCTACGCCATCTGGCACCGCAACGACGAGGCTATCGCCTTCCTGCAGAAGGTAGAGGCGATGCCGATCAGCCCGTTCCCCCGTTGGACCTGGTTCCGCCAGTCCCGCAACGGCGCGGTGGTTTGGGGCGTCCGCGCTGTGCTCCTGGCGGGTCTCGCCGGGACCCTGATGTTCGTCCCCGCCGCGGCGTCGTCGCCTGTGTTGTCCCCCTTGGTGCAGTCCTTTGGCGACGGCGATGCGGCTCTGGCGGGCTTTTTGATGCTTTATCTGACCCCAGTTATCTTCATGGGGGTCTATCTCGCCTACCGGTTGATTTTCGGCGTTTTGACGGACGCCACGATCCGCCCGGGCGCCAACCGCATGGTCGAAGGCGCTCTGAAAGGCATGGCCTTTGGCCGCGACGGCGATGAGGCTGTGAGCCACGTCTCCACAGCTTCCCACGTTTTGCCGACCCACGAAGTGATCCTCGACGGCGCCCTGGCGGAGCGCCTGCAGACCAACGCCGCAGGGGCCGCGGCGGCCCTGATCGAGAAGTATCGCTGGTCGCTTTTCACCGTCGGCTCCGACACCAACGCCGCGCTGACCGATCTCGCCACCGACGCCATGACCTGGGACAGCCTGATCCACACGACGTACTTCGATCACCAGGAAACCGCGGAAATGATCGCCGATCACATCGCAGTCCGCGCCGCCCAACGGCTTTGAGGCATGGCCAAAGAGCCCAAAACCCGCCCCACCGACGCGAGCGTCGAGGCGTTCATTGACGCGGTGGAAGACCCCCGCCGACGTGAGGATGCACACGCCATTTTAGCGCTCATGCGCCGGGTCACGAACGAGGAGCCCGTGATGTGGGGCCCTTCGATCGTGGGCTTCGGCTCCTATAGGGCTGCGGACGGCAAGGGCGCCGCCTGGTGCCGCCTTGGGTTCTCGCCCCGCAAAGCCAACCTCGTCGTGTATTTGATCGACGGGTATGAGAACCGGGCTGCAATGCTGGCTCGCTTGGGCAAACATAAGATCGGCAAGTCGTGTCTGTATTTGAATAAGCTCGCCGATATCGACCCCAAAGTCCTGGAAGACTTGGTGATTGACAGCTGGACCGAGATGGCGCGACGCTATCCGTGTTAAGCGGCGGCGCGAGGACCCCCAAGCTGCGCTCCTGCCAGGATGCCGATCACCAATGTGGCCCAGGTCGCCGACCAAACCCAAACCGGGTGGTGGATCAGGATTAGGTTCAGTCCTGTCGCCGCCGCCATGCCTGCGCCCGCAATCCAAGCGGACCAAGGCCCCCGCGCCGCAATCAAGCCCGCCACGCCAGAGGCGACAAAGGCCGCAATCCCCCACAACCCGACCATGGCGGCGAACCCGGTCCACGGCCAGGCTAGAGCCAGCGCCTCTCGCTGGTCCGGCCGGGTGAGGTCGATGCCCTCGGGCAGAGGAAACAGGCTAAGATGGACAGCGTCTCCGGCGAACACCACGCCCACCCCAAGGACGACGCCGATGCCGATCCCCGCCAGGCTCCGCAAAACGGTAAACAGCCTGTGGGCCTCCCTGTTGGAGAAAGTGACCGCACACGCTTTAAGGTTTGGCGAGTGCCTGCTTCGCGAATGCCGTTGACGGCCGGCTCTTCGCGAGGCCTTAGCTTTGCTCATGGCCGATGAAGCCCACCCCTTCCCTCAGGCGAAAAAGCAGGCGGTGCTGCTGATCCATGGAATCGGGGAGCAGCGCCCGATGTCCACCTTGTGGCGTCTTGTGGACCTCGTTTGGATGAAAGCCCCGGGCCGCAGTCCGGAGCTCAGCCGCAAAGTTTACTCAGAACCCGATGAAATCTCCAGCGTCTTCGAGTTGCGTCGCCTCAGCACCAACGCCAACGCCGACGGCAAGCGCACCGACTTTTTTGAGTATTACTGGGCCCATCTGATGAGCGGCAACGAACTGGCCAACGTCCTCGGCTGGCTCTCGGACCTGGCGCTCCGTCCCCGCTCTCGGGTGCCGCCGACCCTGCACAAAGCTTGGTTCGCCCTGCGGGTGTTGCTCGTCGCGCTCACCATGTTCCTCGGCCTTCTCTTCATGAACGTGTTCGCGAGCGGCATCGCCGGCCTCGATCATACCATCTGGGTCACAATCCTGGCTCTCTTGGTTCTGGTGGGCATCGTGATTTATCTGGACAAGGCCTTTATCAGCCCCGTCCTCGGCGATGCCGCCCGCTATCTCCGGCCGGACCCCAAAAACATTGCCTGCCGCCAGGAAATTCGCGCCCGCGGGGTGGAAGTTCTGAGCGCGCTGCATGCGTCCGGCAAGTATGATCGGATCGTCGTAGTCGGCCACAGCCTCGGCGGGGTCATCGCTTACGAAGTTCTCTGCCATTATTGGGCGCGCGTGAACCAAGAAATGGCCTTGTCGGACCTCCAGGCGCCCCTGGCCACCGCCGAGCGGGCAGGTCAAGCTCTTCGCGCCGACCCCGACAGTCCTGAGGCGTTGCAGCGTTGGCGCGCCGCCCAAGCCGCCTTCGCTGAAGCCCTCCGCAGCCATGTCGACGTCATGGGTAAACCACTTTGGTTGGTCTCCGATCTCATCACCATGGGCTCGCCTTTGACCCACGCCGAAACCCTTCTCGCCGATGATCCAGACGATTTTCGCCTGATGAAGGAGCGACGCGAGCTCGCCACTTGTCCGCCCTTCTATGAGGTGTTTGATGGCGGGATCGAGCGTTTCTCCTATTGCCGCAGACCTGGAGCAGCCGATGACCCGATGGCGGAGGCGCGCTGCCCCAACAACGCCGCTGCTTTCGCCGCCGTCCGCTGGACCAATCTCTTCTTTCCGATGCAGGGGATCATGCGCGGCGATCTGATCGGCGGCCCCGTCCGCTGCCCCTTTGGTCCTGGGGTGGAGGATGTCCCCATCCGCGCGCCCCGCGAGGGCGGGTGGCTTCCCCACATGGATTATTTTGAGCTTGAAACCGGTCCGCAGTGGGGCGACCCGGCGTGGCGCGACCACCGCGAAGCGCTGCGCGACGCGATGGCCCTGGAGCAGCCCATGATCTGGGAAAACCCCACTCGCCGTCCTGCTCGGACGGGTGAAGCGCCTTGATCCCCGCCTAAGCGCAACGTAACCCATAACGCATGGACGCGCTGATCGAGGCCAGGGGTCTCTCTAAGACCTATGGTGACCGCCGCGCGGTTGAAGGCTTGACCTTCGCCGTGCCCCGCGGGGCCATCTACGGAATCCTGGGGCCGAACGGGGCGGGCAAAAGCTCCACTATGCGCATGGTCGTCGGCGTCATCGCCCCCACCGAGGGCGAGGTGCTGTTCGATGGCGCCCCGCTGACCCGCCCGTCGCAGCGCCGCATCGGCTTTCTTCCCGAAGAACGCGGCCTCTATCGCGCTATGACACCCCGAGCCGCGATCGTCTATTTCGCCCGTCTCAAGGGCATGAAGGCCGGCGCCGCCCGCCGCCGCGCCAAGGCGCTCTTGGCCGAGCATGGCCTCGCCGACCGCGGCCACAAGAAAATCCGCACCCTCTCCAAAGGCCTTGCCCAGAAGGTGCAGCTGCTTGCCGCCATCGCCCACGAACCGGACCTGATGGTCCTCGACGAACCCTTTTCCGGCCTTGATCCCGTTAACCAGCAGTCGCTGGAGGCGATGATCCGCGCCCATGCCGCAGCGGGAAAAACCGTCGTGTTCTCCACCCATGTGATGGAGCACGCCGAACGCCTGTGTGACCGCATCCTGCTGATCGCCAAGGGCCGCATGGCTTTTGAGGGAGCCGTCAGAGACGCCCTCGCCCACGCCCCGCGCTCCGCAGTGATAGAGACTGAAAACGGCTTTGATCTGGCGGCCGCCCTTGCCCCGGCTGGCTTTAGGGTTACCCGCGAGGACGGGCAGGGCCAGCCCCGCTGGCGGGTTGATCTCGCCAACGGCGATGACCCCAGGCGGGTCTTGACTGCCGCGCTTCAGGCCGGCGCGCCCTTGACCGCTTTCGAACCCAACCGCGTGAGCCTGCACGAAGCCTTCGTGGCCCTTGTCGGCGCCCACGCGGCGGCCGCAGTCGCCGGAGGCGGAGATGCGTGAGATTTTTCTGATCGCCCGGCGGGATTACTTTGCCTATGTCACCGCCTGGGGCTTCTGGGTGTCGCTCATCACCGCGCCCCTACTTGTGGCCGCGATTGGGCTTGCGCCCTTGGTTCTAAGCCAAGCTGAGCCGCCCCGCGTCCTTAGCATCATCGCGGATCGCCCGGACGACGGTGTCGCGGCTGCCCGCGCCATTGAGGCCGCCGAACGGAACGACGCCCGGACCGCGGTCTTGGCTTATGTCGCGGCCGCTGCCCCTCGCGCCCTGGATGCCGCCACCCAGAGTTTCGATGCGGCCCCGACCCTCCGCGACGCCGTGACTGCTGCGCGGACAGCGGTGGCTCAACAGGCGCCGGGAGCCGTCGGCGCCTTCCCAGCGCCCACGCCGCGCTATCTGTTGATTGATCCCCCGGCCCGCACTCCGGAATCGCTGACGCCCTATCTCAACGGCGAACGCTTCGTTTCCGTCGACGGTCAGCCGCGGCCCTTGTTCGGCGCGCTGTTTGTCACGCGCGAAGGGGAGGGCGCGCAGGTCCGCTACTGGAGCGCCAATCTCGCCGATGTCAGCGCCGCCAACCGTGTCGTCCGCGGCGTCGGTGAGGCGATGCGGACCGAGGCCTTGGCGGCGTGGGGTCTGACCCCGGAAGAGGCCGCCGCCATTCAATCCTTGCGCCCAACTTTAGAGCAGTTTGATCCGCGCCAAGGCGCCGAGGCCGCCGCGGTCACCACCGCCGACCGGGCGCCGCTCATTGTCGCGGTGATCCTGAGCTTTGTTCTCTGGAGCGCCGTGTTCGGCGTCGCGAACATGCTTCTGACCAGTGTGTTGGAAGAAAAGTCCAACAAGATTCTCGACACGCTCTTGACCAGCGCGTCACCCCTGCAGATTTTGATCGGCAAGCTGGCCGGGGTCGCTTGCGTGTCCGCCACCTTCTTCTTTGTCTGGGGTGGTCTCGGCGCCGGCATCGCGGCCCTGGCGAACCGGGTCAGCCACACCAACGCCCTGGCCGAGTGGGCCGCGCAAGCGGTCATGCCGGAGCTGGCGGCCATGTTCCTGGCCTGCTTCATCGTCGGCTACATGATGTACGGGGCGGTGTTTTTGGCCTTGGGCTCACTGTGCGAGACCAATCAGGAAGCGCAGACCCTGCTGGGGCCGATCTTCTTGATCCTGACTGCGCCCATTCTGCTCTTGGGGCCGGCGTTCGACAATCCGAACTCGCCGCTCGTCGCAGGCGCCGCCTGGTTCCCGCCCTTCACCCCGTTTTTGCTGATGATGCGCGCCCCGGCCGGGCTCGCCTGGTACGAGCTTGCCGGTCCGGTAGCGCTGATGCTGCTGACGTTGGCGCTTGTCTTGTGGGGAGCGGCCCGGGTGTTTCACGCGGGCGTTGCAGGCCAAGCCGATGCGGCAGCCTTGCGCCGCCGTCTCAACCCATTCCGCAAGCGGTCAGGTTCGGCGGCGTAATCGCCGCCTCGGCCGTGACTTTGGAGCCTTACTTCCGGGGCAGGAGGCCTTCCCGTTGCGCCCGCTTCCGCGCGAGCTTGCGCGCCCGACGCACGGCTTCCGCCTTCTCGCGCGCCCGCTTCTCCGAGGGCTTCTCGTAGTGATTGCGGCGCTTCATCTCGCGGAAAGTGCCTTCCCGCTGCATCTTTTTCTTCAGCGCTTTCAACGCCTGATCGACGTTGTTGTCGCGCACAAAAATCTGAACCAGGACCGTTCTCCCTCGAAAAAAGAAAAAGCCCATCCCAAGGGCGGCGTCGCCGCGCCCTGGGGGTAGGCGCATGAAGTGCTTGGGGCGATACCAAAAGGCGAGACGTAAGTCTATGCCGGGGAGGCGCCGCCGACGGTTAAATTCACGATCCTGGCGCCCCGCACCGGCGTGGTTGCGCCGCACTGCGCCTAATTTGTCGCAGCAATCCATGCTGGCGGGGGCCTGGATTGGCATTAGATCCGCCCCATGAGCTTCGATTCGCGCCCCGAAACCCCGTCTGATCGCTTTCGCGAGCGCTTGATGTGTGTTCTGCCGACCGAGGTCGCCGCCAAAGGCTGGACCGACGCCGCCTTGCGGTCGGCGACTGTGGAAGCCGGCCTGAGCGAAGGCGAGGCCCTTCTCGCGTTGCCCAACGGTGTCGTGGACGCCATGGACGCTTTCACCGACCGGGCCGATCAAGCCATGCTCGCCGCCCTGACGGAGGCTGATCTGCCGCGCATGAAAATCCGAGGGCGGGTCGCTTGCGCCGTCCGGGAGCGAATTGCCGCGCAGGCGCCGCACAAAGAGGCCGCCCGCCGCTTGAGCATTGCTCTGGCGCTGCCGCAGAAGGCCGGGTTGGGCCCGAAGCTCGTATGGCGCACCGCCGACCGCATTTGGCGCGCCCTCGGCGACCCGTCCACGGACTTTAACTTTTACTCAAAGCGGGCGATTCTGACGGGCGTTCTGGCCTCGACCTACGCCCGCTGGTTCACCGACGACAGCCCCGACCACGCCGCAACATTCGCCTTTCTCGACGAACGCATCGACAACGTCATGCAGTTTGAAAAGCTGAAGGCCCAGGCCAAGCCCGTCATGCAGGGCATGCTCGATTGGGCCGGCTTGGCGGGACGCCTCCGGTACGGCCGCGCCGGCGATCCCGGCTGAGGGTCGCCGTTCAGCGGACGCTGAACCGTAACCGCCTGCCCATAAGTGAGCGTCAGTCCGCCGCGGCGGCGAAGTTCGCGTTCTCGTTCAGAAACCGCTCAAGGTCTTTGACCGTGATCCGCCATTCCCGCCCGAATTTGATCGCGCGCAACTTGCCATTGCGGATCCAGGCGCGGATCGTGCTTTCCTTGACTTTAAGTTGCTCGGCCGTCTCGTGAACGGTCAACAGCGGCCTGCTCAACATAGTGTATCCTCACTGCCCCGGGGGCGAAGACGGGCCGGAGGCGCAGCACCCCAGCGAAACCGACTTGTCCTCTCTAGACCATTGTCCACCCTTTGGACACAAGCGCCGGACGCGTCGAAAGCGCCCAGCCCGTCAGGACCACAACTCAAGGTAGTGCGTTGGGTGACGCTGAAACATCCCGAAGCCGGTCCGCAGATAGATCAGGGCGGGTCGGCTTGGGTGTTAATGAGTGTTAGATGGCCCATTTTTCGCCCCGGGCGTTGGTCACGCTTGCCGTAAAGATGCAACCGGGCCGCGGGTTGAGCTGCCAATCTGCGCCAATCCGCCGCATCGTCACCAATGAGATTCAGCATGGTCACTGGCCGGCTGGGCGACGCGGGGGCTACAAGCGGCCACCCCGCCACTGCGCGGATATGCTGCTCGAATTGGCTCACGGACCCGGCGTCCTGTGTCCAGTGCCCAGAGTTGTGAACCCTTGGCGCGATCTCATTCACCCGCAGTCCCCCGTCGGGCTCGACAAAGAACTCGACCGCCAGAACCCCGACATGCCCAAGCCCGGCGGCGATCGCCTGCGCTGCCGCCACGGCTTCCGCTGTCAGCGCCGGCGTGACGGGCGCGGGGGCCGTGGATCGTCGCAGGATGCCGTCCGCATGCACGTTTTCGGTCACCGCAAACGGCGCAAAGTCCCCGTCCGCGCCCCGCGCCGCAACCACGGAAACCTCGCGCTCGAAGCTGACAAATCCTTCCAGGATCGCTGGGGCGCCGTTCAGCGCCGCATAAGCCGCCGCCGCGTCAGCGGCCTGGGCAATACGCGCCTGGCCCTTGCCGTCGTAGCCGAACCGTCGCGTCTTCAAGATCGCCGGAGCTCCTATGGCAACCAGCGCCTCCTCCAGCTCCGAGGGCGATCCGACCGGCGCAAAGGGAGCTGTTGCGAGCCCAAGGCCGTTTACGAACTGCTTCTCAACCAACCGGTCTTGCGTCCACTCCAAAGACCGCGGCCCGGGCCGCACCGGCGCTTGATCCGCACACGTCGCCAAAGCCGCCACGGGCACGTTCTCAAACTCGAAAGTCACGACATCGACGCTTGCCGCAAAGCGGGATAAAGACGCGCTGTCCTCATAGGGCGCCGCCAGCGTCCCTGCGGCCACTCGCGCCGCAGGGCTGTCGGTCTCCGGCGTATAGATATGGGCGTCGAACCCAAGCTCGGCCGCCGCCAGCGCCAGCATGCGCCCTAGCTGGCCGCCGCCCAAAATCCCGATCCGCGACCCAGGGGGCAGGGGGGTCATGGCGTTTCGGCCACCGCAGAGGTTTGCGCCGCCCGCAGCGCGCCAAGCCGCGCCCCTAGGGCGGGGTCGTCGAGCGCCAGGATTGAAGCGGCCAGAATGCCTGCGTTCGCCGCGCCCGCTTCCCCGATCGCGAGCGTCCCCACCGGCACGCCTTTCGGCATTTGCACAATCGACAAAAGGCTATCCATGCCGCTGAGAGCCGCGCTCTGGACCGGCACTCCAAGCACCGGCAGCGGCGTCAGCGACGCAACCATCCCAGGCAGATGCGCAGCTCCCCCCGCCCCGGCAATAATGACCTTCAGGCCCCGACCTTTGGCCTCCTTGGCGTAGGCGAACAGCCGGTCCGGCGTCCGATGCGCCGATACGATTCGCGCCTCGTGGGGGACCTGGAGAGTCTCGAGGATTTCCGCCGCGCGGCCCATCGTCGCCCAATCCGAGGCGCTGCCCATGATCACCCCGACCAGCGGCCCCGTCGGCGGCCCAACCGGCGACGAAGAAGAGCCCAACCCCATGGCGCGCCTTCCATTTCAAGAGGCCCAAAAACAAGCGCGCGCCGGAGCGGGAACCCCGGCGCGAGATGAAAGACTATGCCTTGCGCCGCGACTTCCGTCCAGCAGAAGCCGCGCCCCAGAAGTCGCGCCCCAGAAGTCGCGCCCCAGAAGTCGCGCCCCAGAAGTCGCGCCCCAGAAGCCGCGCCTTGGCCGGTTAAGCCGCCCTTTACCATGGCCCGCGCAAATGACTCGGACGAGGCGCGATCGCCCGAAGGAACACACCCGCGATGCGGTCACCGCAGGACGACACCAGCGAGCTGTTGCGCCGCATTGAAGAGCTGGAGCAGCGTCTTGCCCAGGCTGAGGCCCTGGCCGAGCGCGACCCCCTCACGGGCGCGTTGAACCGCCGCGGTTTTATGCGGGCCTTGGAACGAGCCATCGCCTTTGTCGACCGCTACCAGGAGCCGGCCGCGGTCATCTTTATCGATTTGGATGGCTTCAAGGCCGTCAATGACGGCTTCGGCCATGCCGCCGGCGACGCGGTCTTGAAGCACGTCGCTCGCCTGCTGATGAGCCATGTCCGGGAAAGCGACAGCATCGGCCGATTGGGCGGCGATGAGTTCGGCGTCATTCTGGCCCGCGCCGCCCCCGATGAGGCAGTCCGGAAGGGCGAAGCCTTGGCCGCCTTGATCTCCGACACGCCGTCCTTGTTCGCAGGCGTCGCCCATCGGGTCGCCGCCTCCGCGGGCGCCCGATCCTTGATGCAGGCGGACGATCCGGAAATGGCGCTCGCCGCGGCCGATGAAGCCATGTACGCCGACAAGCGCGCGCGCCGCCTTCGGCAGCCTATCCCTTCATTTTAGGCGAACCCGTTGGTTTAGGCGATGATGTCGGGCGTTAGCCGATCTTCCAGCCACGCAAGCTGATCGCGTAGGGCGAGTTTCCGCTTCTTGAGCCGCGCCACCTGCAGGGCGTCCGCCCCCGAGGCCCCGTGCAGCGCCTCGATCGCCCTATCCAGCGCTCGGTGCTCCTCCCGGAGCTCCCGATAGCGCGCCTTCCATTCGCGCACCTGCGGCGTGTCGGCCAGATCGAACTGCGCGATCTCATCGCCCTCCAGGCCATCCGCCGCCATGCTTAAAGACCTTTGTTTCGATCTGCCGAACCCCGACGAACGCACGAAATCGGCCTCCTTGTAAAGGCAGTGCGATCCGAGCCCGGGCGTGGCCCGAATGCAACATATTGTGAGCAGACGATCCGGGCCTTTAGTGGTTCCATGGCTGTGTTAGGCACCAGAAGAGGAGGCGCCCATGGCGCTCGATGCGCGGCTTCGCGAACTGAACTCTCGCCACCGTGATCTGGACGAGGCCATCAGGGCCCAGACCAAACTCCCCGCGCACGATCCCTTAGAGGTCAACGAGTTGAAGCGGCAGAAGCTCAAGTTGAAGGAAGAGATAGAGACCCTTCGGCAGCGATTGCGAAACTGAGCTGAAGCCCACGATGGAAAACCGCCGCGAGGCCTCGCGGCGGTTTTTTGCTATGGGCGCCACAAACAAGGATCAGGCGCCGTCTTCCGCCCCGAAGTCGGGCTGGAGGGGACCGTCGTCGTCTCCCTCATCGTCCATCGGCGCGCGCGTCGTTTCCGTCGCCGGCTTAAGGCCAGGACCGTCGTCGACCGCCTTGCGGCCCCGGCCCCGCGTCTCCGCCGCTTTCGCCACCACCGCGTCGAGCTCGATCTGCGAGCACAACCCCAGTGACACCGGGTCCACCGGCTTGATGTTTGTGCTGTTCCAGTGGGTCCGGCTGCGCACGCTCTCGATGGTCGATTTCGTCGTCCCGATCAGCTTCACGATCTGGGCGTCGCTCACCTCCGGGTGGTTGCGGACAAACCAGGCGATGGCGTCCGGCCGGTCCTGACGGCGCGCGACAGGCACAAAGCGCGCGCCCTTGCGTTTCCGCTCCGGCAGCTCCACTCGGCGCTGCTCCAGCGCCTTCATGCGGTAGGCGGGGTCGGCTTCGGCTTTTTGGATCTCCTCCCGGGAAAGCGACCCGCCCGAGATCGGGTCCACCCCGCGAATGCCCCGCGCCACTTCCTCGTTGGCGATGCCCTGCACCTCCAGGGGGTGCAGCGAGCAGAAGGCCGCGATTTGGTCAAAGGTCAGAGCCGTATTTTCGATCAGCCACACGGCTGTCGCTTTCGGCATCAAGACGGTCATAGGACGGGCTCCTTGGGCAAGATACAGCCCCGCGCCGGCGCTGACGCCGGGTTTCAGGGATACCCAAGGGCGGATCAACGGGCGACGGCGAGGCTTCGCGTGTCAACCTGCGGCCTTTATAGGCGCCCGGAGCCGATTTGGGAAGGGTGGCCTGCGCTTTGGGGTGGTGGTTTCTGGCGGTGGCCCAAAAGCGACATTGCCGAGAATGCGCTCCCTGGGACATAAACACAGGCATGGGCGTCATCATTCTGGCGTCCGGAAGGAGCCCCGAAGCGGGGCGCAGTGTGTCCGAGATTGCGCAGGAATTGGCCTACGCCATGGCGCGCTGGTTCGATCTTGAGAAAGTCGCCCCCTTGAAACCTGACACGCTGGTTTTGAGCGTTTGTGCCGTTGCGCCATGTCGCGGGATCATTCCCAACGGCGCCAGTTTCAAGCGTGCCGATGCAGAATTCTGAAGTTCATACAAAATCAAATTCTCCAAATACGTAGCAGGTAATGTGCAAACGAAGTTGGAGGATTTGTGTGCGGCGTTGGCTGGTGCGATCAATCAAGTGCCTGAAACGCGAATGACAAGAGAACAAAAGTGCCGTTTCGAGGCGGCGATTTTCGACGCCGTTGCTCTTCTTCTTGCTGAGCCAGAGCGAATAAGCCGTTTCCACCCTGCACTTCAAAATGAATGATGGCCGCTCCCGACGAAGTGCGGACACCAATCATCCCTTAAAAATACCCCGCACACACCCGGGCATAAACCCGCGCCAGGGCCCGCACGTCCTCCACCGCCACGTGTTCATCGACCTTATGGGCGGTGTCGTTCAGCAACCCGAACTCCGCCACGGGGCATACATCCTTGATGAACCGGGCGTCCGAGGTGCCCCCCGTCGTCGACAGAATCGCCGGCCCGCCCGTCTCCGCCTGCGCCGCCTCTTGGATCAGCGCGGTGAAGCCGCTCGGCTGGGTGTAGAACGGCCGCGCCCCAATCACGGGTGCGATCCCGATTGAAACTCCCGGAAACTGCGCCTCCGTCCGCGCCCGGTTCTCCTCGATCCAGGCCAACAAATCCTCGCCCTGATGCGCAGTATTGAACCGGATGTTGAACTTGGCCGTGGCTTTGGCCGGGATCACGTTGTGCGCCGCGTTCCCGACATCAATCGTCGTCACCTCCAGATTGGAAGGGGTGAACCCCGGCGCGCCCTCGTCCAGCCGCCGGGCGAGCAGGGCCTGACAGAACGCCATCAGCGCCGGCACCGGGTTCGCACTCTTTTCAGGATACGCCACGTGCCCCTGCTTGCCCGTGGCGGTCACGACCGCGTTCAGGCTGCCCCGGCGCCCGTTCTTGATCGTGTCGCCGAAGCGTTCCGAACTCGTCGGCTCCCCCACCAGGCAGTGGTCGATCCGCTCGCCCATGGCCGCAAGCTCTTCCAGCATCCGCTTGGTGCCGTGAATGGCGGGGCCTTCCTCATCCGCGGTGATGAGGAAGGCGATGGCGCCATTCGGCTCCGGCGTCGCTTGAAGAAACGCCTCGACGCCGCTGACCATGGCCGCGATCGCCGCCTTCATGTCCGCCGCGCCCCGGCCCCAGAGCTGACCCTCCGCCACCTCCCCCCCGAACGGATCCCGCGACCACCCCGCCGCGTCCCCAACAGGCACAACATCCGTATGCCCCGCAAAGCACAGCGTCCGCCCCGGCCCTGTACGCCGCAGGGCATAGAGGTTCTCAACGTCCTCGAACTTCCGCCGATGCAGCGTAAATCCAAGGCGCGACAAGGCTTCGGACAATACGTCCAGCGCCCCCGCATCAACCGGCGTGACGCTGGGGCATCGGATGAGCGCTTGCGCCAAAGGCAATGGGTCAGTGGTCTGCATATTCTGTAACTACCGTGCCCCGCCGCGCTTTCAAGGGCAGGGCTTAACCCCTTCGACCTGCTCGCCCAAAACGCGCAATTCAGGGCTTGCTCCCTGCTGCACGGCGCCGCAAGAAACGAAAGTGCGCTCCTGGCCGCCTTTGGCCAAAACCAACAACAAGCGCCTGATTGGGAGGATTGCCTTCATGAAGAAGATTGTCGCCGCCGCCGTGATGGGCGCCGCCTTGTTTGCCGGCGTCGCTTTCGCCGACACCCTGACCAACGCATTCAGCAACACCTTGACCACCACCGGCGCCGATGGCGTCACCTATCGTTGGGCGTTCAATGCGGACAACACCTACACTGTCTATACTCCCGACGGCGCAAGCCTGGCGGGGACCTGGACGCGCACCGGTGAGACGCTCTGCGTGACGCCCGCCGGCGGCGCCCAGCAGTGCGCCCCGATCGTGGATGGCAAAGTCGTCGGCGACAGCTGGACGGTGCAGACCGAAAACGGCGCCGTGACCGTGTCTCTGGTCGCCGGCCGACCGTAAGGAAGTCCCAGGATCCGCGGGGGAGAACCAGCGCATGAGGGCAGCAAACGACACGACGACGGCCTCAACGCCGCCGCGCGCCGCCCGCATCGATGCGCTTGATCTTCTCCGCGGCCTTGGCGTCTTAGGCATTTTGGCAGTGAACGCCGCATCCTTCGCCTATCCCTGGTATGCCTATTCCAACCCTATGATGGGGCCGTTCCCCTTCGAGGGCGTCGAGGTCACAAGCTGGTTCGCCAGCCACGTCTTTTTCGAGTTCAAATTCATCACGCTTTTCTCGATGCTTTTTGGGATCAGCGTGTTTCTCGTCGGCGGCGAACGCGGCGATGCGCTGAAGGGCCCAATCATCCGCCGCCGCCTCAGCTGGATGGTGCTCTTCGGCCTGATCCACGGCGTCGTGGTCTGGTACGGCGACATTCTCCTCGCTTACGCCCTCTGCGGCTTCTTGATGCTGTTCTGCCGTTCCTGGCGGCCGGGCCGGCTTCTGACGGTCGGCGTCATTCTTCTGATCCTCGGCGCTGCGAATTGGCTTGCTCTGGCGGCTCTCGGCTTTGCCCCCGCCGACACGGTGAGTCCGGCGCAGATGGAGGCCATCGCCGCGTCCTTCTGGGCGCCGCCGGAGGCCGCGCTTCTTGAAAACATCGCCCAGTTCCGCGGCGACGCCGCCACCGTCTTCGGCGCCAATCTCGACAACTGGGTCTTCTTGTTGACGGCCTTCCCGTTCGGCATCGCCCCGCGCACCTTGGGCGTGATGATGATCGGCCTCGCGCTGTTCAAGATGGGCCCCCTCGCGGGCAAGGGCCGCGTCTCCACCTATCTCCTGTGGATTATGCTGGGGGCCGCGTCGCTTGTGGCGGTGGGCCTTGCCGCGAAGCAACAGATTGCAACCGGGTTCGCCTTCCCCCAAGGCGCGGGGCTCAACGTGCTCCCGAACTATTTCTTCAGCCTCTTCATCACCTTGGGCTATGCCGCGGTGTTGATCTTGGCGCTGCGAGCCAATGGTCTGGGGCTGATCGGCCAGGCGCTGTCTGCGGTCGGGCGCATGGCCTTCACCAACTACATCCTGCAGTCGGTAATCATGACCAGCTTGTTCTGGGCCGGGCGTGGACCGACGCTGTTCGCCGAAATCGACCGCGCCGGGCAATGGCTGATCGTTGCCGCCATTTGGCTCGCGCAGCTTCTCTGGTCGCCGCTCTGGCTGCGGTTTTTCCAGTATGGACCGCTGGAGTGGGTGTGGCGCAAGCTCAGCTATGGCGGCGAGGTTCGCCTCCGCCGCCAGCCCGCCGAAGCCTCAATCGCGTAACAGCTCGTTGATCCCGGTCTTGGCCCGGGTCTGGGCGTCGACGCGTTTGACGATCACCGCACAATACAGCGACGGCCCGCCTTTGGGATCGGGCAGGGCGCCCGGCACGACGACCGCGTAAGGCGGAACCTCGCCTCGGAACACCTCGCCCGAGGCCCGATCGACGATCTTCGTCGACGCCCCGAGATAAACCCCCATCGACAGAACCGCGCCTTCCCGCACGATGACGCCTTCGGCGACCTCGGCCCGGGCGCCGATAAAGCAGCCGTCTTCAATGATGACGGGGTTCGCCTGCAGCGGCTCCAGCACGCCGCCGATCCCGGCCCCGCCGGAGATGTGCACGTTCTTACCGATCTGCGCGCAGGACCCCACCGTCGCCCACGTATCGATCATCGCCCCATCGTCGACATAGGCGCCGATGTTCACAAACGACGGCATCAGAACGACGCTCTTGCCGACAAAGGCGCCCCGCCGCACGACAGCGCCGGGCACAAGCCGGAAGCCCGCTTCTTCAAACTGCGGCTCGGTCCAAGCTCCGGTTTTGAGCGGCACTTTATCAAACGCGCGGCCAAAGGCCCCCCGCCCAAGCTGATCGGGGCCCCCATCGCTGACGATGCGGTTCGGGTTGAGCCGGAACGACAACAGCACCGCTTTCTTGAGCCACTGATGCACGCTCCACTGCCCGTCGTCCCCGCGGCTCGCCACGCGCACCGCGCCCTGATCCAGAAGATCAAGCGCAGCCTGAACAGCGTCCCGGTCGGGACCCGTCGTGGCGGGGGAGAGTTCGGAGCGCCGCTCCCAGGCGGCCTCGATAGCGGAGGACAGGGCAGTGTGATCAGTCATGCCGCACCCCTAATCGGCGCTGCGCCTGCGGTCAAACTGGCAGGCTTCTGAGAAATGCCTTCAAACAGTCCGTGACGTGGTGCACATGCGCCGGCGCTTCTCCAAGGCCCGCCGGCCGGGCGCCTTCCGGCTCATGGCTCCAATCCTTCCCTGAGCGCACAAGCACGGTCGTGAACCCCATCGCCGCCGCTGGCTCGAGATTGCGCGCCAAGTCCTCAAACATCATGGCGCGAGACGGAGAAAAGGCATGCCTCTCGATCAGCCGATCAAACGCCTCCCGCTTCGGCTTTGGGGCAAAACCCGTGGCTACGATGTCGAAGTGATCATCGAAAAGGCCTTCAAGTCCGAGCTGCCGCACCACGCGGTCTGCGTGCGCCCGGCTGCCGTTGGTGAAGACGAGCTTCTTTCCCGGCAGCGCCTGGACCAGCCCCTCAAGCTCCGGATCCGGATCGACAAGGCTCACATCGATATCGTGCACATGATGCAGGAACTCATGCGGGTCCACCTGATATTCCGCCATCAGCCCCGCCAGCGTCGTGCCGTATGCCGCATAATAAGCCTTCTGCACCCGCCGCGCCTCCACGGGGTCCACCTGCAATAAGGCCGAGACATAGCTCGTCATCCGCGCGTCGATCTGCGCAAAGAGATCGCACTCCGCCGGATAAAGCGTGTTGTCGAGATCAAAGACCCAGGTGTCGTAATCCACCCTTGGCGGCGGCCTCACGGCGAAGCCCCGGGCGGCGGCGTTGGCGGCCCCCCCGCCGGCACGGTCCCCGCCGCTCGCGGTGGCGGCGCCCGCCGGGCGATCACGTCCTGGATTGAGATCTGGGCTTGCGCCTGATCTTCCGAAGCCGCGTCCGGTCGCCGCGCGATGGTGCGCGGCTCTTGGTTGGCGGGGAGGAAGTCGCGATCAAAGAACTCCACCACAAGACCAGGGCGCCCGCGCGTTGCGATCGCGCTGAACAGGGCAGTGTTGTAGTACCGCTCCGCGCAGGCGTCGTCCCCGAGAACCGCGAACTTCGCAGGGCTCGTACAGAACGGCGCGCCGCCGGCGGCCAGAAGCCGATCCCCGTCATCGGTCGGCATGGCGGCATGCACGTAATAGACGCCTTGCACCAGGGTGTCGTCGATCACGCGCGCGCAGGCGTTCGCCGCCACCCGCCACCAGCCGCGGCTCTCCCAGCCTTCGCCGCGCCGTCTGGCCATGGCGGTCCACAAAGGGCTTTCCGTCCTGTTGCAGAGGGTCAGGCCAAGTTCATTGGCCCGCCGCCGGGCCGCCGCTTCGAGTGCGTCGATCAATTGATCCTCAGAGGCGTCCGCCGGCAGTCGCGCCAGCGTCCGGAATTGCGCGATCGCCTGCGCCACGCGCCGCGGATCGGTGACCCGTCGACCCTCGCGAATGTCATAGCCCGCGTCTTCCAGGAGCCGCTGCAACCCGGCCGCCCGCGCCCGAAACAGCGAGTAGGGCTCCGCCTCCGCCAGCACGGTGCGCCAGCCGTCCCTCCGGCCGACGAGAACTTCTCGGAAGGTGCGGCCCTCAAGCCCCATTTCCGCGCAGTTCTCCGGACTGTCGAAGCTGAATTGCGCATTCGGATCGACGCAGAACGTGCCCGCTCCGCCCCATTCTCGGCGGCCGCCGCGATGGGCGCTGGAGGTTCGCGCATAGATGTAGTGCGACGCCCGCGCGAGGTTGCCGTCGATCGCCTTCCGGCATTCCCCCGGCCGCAGCCGCAGCCACCCTTCGATCTGCACTGCACCGCCCTGGGGCCGGCCCGTTGCGGCCTCCAAGATGAAGCTCGTCTCGTTACAGATTTCCCAGCCGTCTGTGGCCCGCAACCGGGCCTGCGCCTGCGCCTGGTTCGCCGCCAAGACGCCCGCCCCCGTGACAATCAGCGCCGCCGCAGCGACCAAGCCGAGCCGCCAAAGTCTGCGCCGGTTCGCCGCGTCTTGAAGCAATCCCAAAACTCTAAGCAATGAGAGTCCCCGCGCCATGTTCAGTGAACAACTCCACAAGCAGGGCGTGCGGCTTGCGCCCGTCTAGAATGACCGCCGCCTCCACCCCGGCCTCAAGGGCTGCGATGCAGGTCTCAAGTTTCGGGATCATCCCGCCGGTCGCGACGCCCGTGGCGATGAGGCCCTTCGCATCGTCTTTGCTCATTTGCCGAATGAGGGTTTTGTCCCCATCCAGCACGCCGTCGATGTCCGTCAGCAGCAGGAAGCGCTTCGCCCCTAAGGCGCCGGCGATGGCGCCCGCCGCCGTATCGGCATTGATGTTGAACGTCTCCCCGTTTTCCGCCACCCCTATGGGAGCGATGACGGGAATATAATCTTCCGGCGCCGAAATGAGGGCGCGCAAAAGCGTCGGATCAATCGCCGTCGGCTCTCCGACAAAACCAAGATCCACAACCTGTTCGATAAGGCTGTCGGGGTCTTTCTTGGTCCGCGTCGCTTTCCGGCAGGTGATGAGCCGCGCGTCTTTGCCTGATAAGCCCACCCCGCGCACATCCGCCTCTCGCCCCGCGTCCGTGATCAGGTGGGCGAGTTCTTTGTTCACCGAGCCCGAGAGCACCATCTCCGCCACCTCCATGGTGGCTTCGTCGGTCACCCGTAAGCCGTCCACGAAAGTGGACTTGACCCCGGCTTTCTCGAGCATCCGGCTGATCTGCGGCCCGCCGCCATGGACTACCACCGGCTGAATGCCGACAAGCTTGAGAAGGACGACGTCCGCCGCGAACCGGCGCGCGGTTTCCGCATCCCCCATGGCGTGCCCGCCATACTTCACGACGACGATTTCCCGGTCGTAGATCTGAATAAAGGGCAGGGCCTCCGCCAAGGTTTTGGCGGTCAGATACCCGCCTTCAGGCGGCGCGGCGCGGGGAAAGGAAGGGGTGCTCACGCCGCGGGTTTAAGGCCTTCCGATAGGTCCGCCAAGACCCGCCGCTCAGCCCTCCGCGATCACAGAGCCAAGGCTGCGATTTCGGCGCGCAGGTCTGCGATCCCCGCGCCGGAATGCGCGCTCGCCGCGTGCAGAACCGGGTGAGCGGCGGGCCTCCGCCTGATCGTGTCGGCGCACGCCTGAAGCGTGGCGGCAAGCTCGGTGGCCTTGGGTTTGTCGGCCTTTGTCAGCACCAGTTGATAGACAACCGCGCTCTCGTCCAAGGTTTTCATGACCTGCAGGTCACTGTCTTTGATCCCGTGCCGGCTGTCGATCAGCAGAAACACCCGCGTGAGGCCCGGACGGCCCCGCAGATAGTCCCGCGTCAGCGCGGTCCAACGCGCGATGTCGGCCTTTCCGGCTTTCGCGTAGCCGTACCCCGGCAGGTCAACGAGCCGCAGTCGGTCGCCCATCCGGAAGAAGTTGAGCTCTCGCGTGCGCCCTGGCTCCCCGGACGCCCGCGCCAGGCCATGCCGGCCCGTCAGCGCGTTGATCAGGCTCGATTTCCCGACATTTGAGCGCCCTGCAAGGCACACCTCCGGCAACCCCGCGTCCGGCAGGCCGCTCATCGCCGCCACCCCGAGCTCAAACGCCACCGGACCGGCGAACAGAAGCCGTCCCGCCTCCAAAGCGTCATCGTCGAACGTCGGCGCGGCCGCGTTCATTCCGCCGGCTTCGCCGCGTTCTTGCCCAAGCGCTTGGCCAGCCACTTGTCGAACTCTGTCTCAACGCCTTGGCTGCGCATGATGAAGTATTGCTGCAGGATTGAGAGCGTGTTCGACCACGTCCAGTAAAGCACCATGCCCGCTGCAAAGCCGGCGAAAACGAAGGTGAAAACGATCGGCAACACCGCGAAGATCTGCTGCTGCATCTTGTCAGGCGGCGGCGGCGACAACGCCTGCAGCAACCACATTGAGACGCCGTAAAGGATCGGCAGAACGCCCACGGCGAACAGGAAACCGATGATCGGGATGCCGGTTATGATCTCGGCGTTGAACGGAATGATCCCAAAAAGGTTCACCCAGCTCGTCGGATCCGGCGCGGACAGATCCCGCAGCCAGCCGAAAAACGGCGCGTGCCGCATTTCGATGGTGACGGTCAAAACCTTGTAGAGCGCGTAGAAAATCGGGATCTGCAGGAGGATCGGAATGCAGCCTGCCGCCGGGTTTAGCTTTTCTGTCTTATAGAGCCGCTGCATCTCCTGCATTTGCCGCTGCTTGTCGTTGGCGAAGCGCTCCTGCAGCTCTTTGATCTTCGGCGCCACCGCCCGCATCTTCGCCATCTCCTTGTAGGAGGTGAAGACCAGCGGGAACAGGATCGCCTTGACCACGACAGTGGTGAGCAAAATCGCGATCCCAAAATTATGCACAAACCCGAAGAACCACTCGAGCAGCCCGAAGAACGGCCGCGTGAGGAACCAGAACATCCCCCAGTCCACCGCTTTATCGAGGTCCGGGATCGAGAACTGATCCTGATAACCCCGGAGCACTTCCGCCCTCTTCGCCCCGGCGAAGAAGCGCTGCTCGTAGGCAATGGTCTCCCCCGGCGCGACGGTGCGGAAAGCGCCCGTATAGGCCGCGCGATAATCGCGGTAGCCGCCTTCGTCAGGCCCACCCGCCTGATTGCGCGCGTCGTAATAGACCTCAACCGCTTCGGTCTGGGAGGGGATCATCGCCGCCAACCAATAGTGGTCCGTGATGCCGAGCCAACCGCCGGTTCCGCTCGCGGTCTCGATCCGCTCGTCCTGGCCCACCCGGCCCCGGTCGCGGTCCCGAGCGTGCCGATCCGCCGCTTGGAAGCGCACCTCATGGAGGGTCGGGCTCTCACCGCCGAAGACACCGGTGAAACCCTGATGCACGATCTGGTTGGGCGTGAAATCCGCCGGCAGGTTCTGCCGACGCACTGTCGCGAAGGGCCGAACCTCCCGCGCCGTCGGCCCCGCATTGGAGACCTCGTCCAACAGCGTGACCATGTAGTTATCATCGACGCGGATCGTCCGCGTCACCATGAGCCCGTCCGCGCTCACATGCTGCAGCACGAGCGGGCTCGTGGGCGTCAGGGTCTGCCCCGCAACCACCGTCCACACTTCATTGGCGCCGACGCCAGTGAAGCTCGGGTCGCGATCCTCCCATCCGAAGAGCGCGTCGAGGCTGTGCTCAGACCCCCTTGGCGACAGCAGGTTCACTTCAGGGCTGTCTTCTTCGATCGTCTGCCGATAGCGGCGGAGGTTCATGTCGTCGAAGCGAGCGCCCGTGAGATTTAGCGTTCCATCGAGCGATGGCGTGTCAATCGCCACCCGGTTCGTCG
The DNA here is from genome assembly GCA_044370335.1 of Caulobacterales bacterium. Taxonomy (GTDB): domain Bacteria; phylum Pseudomonadota; class Alphaproteobacteria; order Caulobacterales; family Aquidulcibacteraceae; genus REEB509. The sequence continues at coordinate 1,704 of JBILVS010000008.1, read as the reverse complement.
CGGTCTGCGCCAGGATGTCTGCTGCCGGCGCCAAAGCCGGCTCTGATTCCGTCAACGGCGCGGTCGCCGCCGCCTGTTCCCGCGCCGCCTGCTCTCGCTGCGCTTCTTCCCGCGCCGGGGTCGCCACGAACATCTCGAACAGGAAAATGATCCCCAGCGACAACACCACCGCAATCATCATGTTGCGGTTGTTGCCCTGTTGGTCGCCTTGCAGCATTGGCTGAAGCCCCTGAACGGCGCTGTCCCGCGCCGCAATAGAATGGTGGTGGCGGGTGAGCGCGGCGCCTTTTAACCAGCGTCGCTCCCTGGCGACGGCGTGGCCCGTCTGGCGGAGCCTCCATGCCCCCCGATTGAGACGCGAACGCTTATCAGCGCGCTTCTGAGATCGTCAAGCAAACGCGGCCAGTCCGCTTCTGGCGTGGCCGTCCGCGCAACGAACACATAATCAACGCCAGGCAGGCCGTACAGGCCCAACAGCGGCCCGGCCGCCTCCCGCAGCCGCCGTCTGGCTCGATTGCGCGCCGGGGCGTTGCCCACCTTTTTGCTGGCGGTGAGGCCATAGCGCAGGGGGCCGTCCGGGGCCCGCCGACGCGCCTCAACCCCGACCAGGGCCCGGTTCACTCGGACGCCCTGGCGCACAAAAAGGAAGTCGGCCCGCTTCAAAAGCCGGCCGATCCCACAAGGCGCCGCATCCAGCGCCGATCCATCGTTTGAAGGAGAACTCAGGCGCTCAGCCGCTTGCGGCCCTTGGCCCGGCGGCGCGACAGGACCTTCCGGCCGCCGACCGTCGCCATGCGGGCGCGAAAGCCATGACGGCGCTTGCGCACAAGTTTGCTCGGTTGGAACGTCCGTTTCACGTATCTGCCCCTAGTGGCGAACTGGAAGCCGCGGTGGATACAGGAAGCGGCCCCCGCCCGTCAAGGCGCCCGCCCTGCGGAGTCTACGTCAGGTCCCGCCAGCAGCGCTCCCCCCCGAGGGGTGTCGCCTCAAAAACCCCCCGGCAGACCGCCCTGGCGAGACAATCCGCCGCCGCCGCTCCCAGAGTCGCCAAGGCCATGGCGGAAGGCTCGGCCAGCGGCCTCGCGCCGGTGGAGAGCGCAAATACGACGTCTCCGTCAAAGGGCGCATGAATCGGCCGGATCGCCCGGGCGAAACCGTCCTGCGCCATCACCGCCACGCGTTTGGCCTGCGCCGGCGTCAAAGCGACATCGGTCGCGACAATTCCCAAAGTCGTCGCCTCCCGCCCCAAAGGCGCGGCTTTTGCGAGGCCCCAATCGCTTAAATCCTGAACAGGGCCCGTCGGCATGACGCCTCCAAACTCCCTCTCATGCTCCAAGGCCCAGGCCCAGAAAGCCTTTTGCCCCGGCATGACGACTGACCCGAAACTGTTGACGCAGGTCAGCGCCGCCACCGTTCCAAGTCCCGGCAACATCAACGAGGCGCTCCCCTGGCCGCCCTTAAGCCCCCCCGCCAAAGCCCCATACCCCGCGCCGACTGATCCCAAAGGCACGGACAAGGAGACCTTTCCCAAAGCCGCCCGCCCCAAAGCCGGGTAGGGCGGCGCCTCGCCCCAGGTCTTGTCGCCGCCGTTCGCGAGATCAAACAGGATCGCCCCCGGCACGATCGGCGCGGGCGGGAGGCCGGGCCGCACCGGAAACCCGCGCCCCTGAGCCCCGAGGGCTGCAACCACCGCGTCCGCAGCCC